>NZ_AQGQ01000169.1 GCF_000388115.1 Aeromonas molluscorum 848 | reverse complement strand
ACCCATCAAGACAAAATAGCGTCCGGAGAACTGACCCGTGTGTTCGATGGCCGCTACGTCAGCCGGGCTCTCAACTACGCAGAGCAGGCCACTCTCAGCCCGTTTGGGGCTCTGGCAGATCTCGCAACGCTCCTGTTCGGTGAAGGTGCGGCACTGGCTGCAATGGCCAATCTCGGTCAGGGCGCGGGTCAACAACTGGGCCAATCGCAGGCCGCCACTGCGTTCGCGTTCGAGCAGGGTAAAAGCCATGCGCTGAGCGGACTTGGGGCCGACCCCGGGCAGAACCTGCAAGGCCTTCATCATGTCGTCCAGCAGGGGACTGAATTTCATCTCGCACTCCTCAAGGCGTTTCCTGGCGCAGGACTATACCCGAGGCGGGACGGGCGTCAGCCCATGAGTGAGACGGCGTGCGGCTGATGGGCAAGGTAGCGCTGGCAGAAGGCGCGAAAATCGGCGGCTGGCATGGGCTTGGCGTAGAAGAAACCCTGGATCTCATCGACGCCGAGACCGTACACCATCGCCAGCTCTGCCGCCGTCTCCACCCCCTCTGCCACCACGGGTACCGCCAGCTTGTGCGCCAGATCCGTGATGCTGCTGACAAACAACTGTTGGCGGGTGTGGCTGTCGATATTGCAAATGAAAGACTTGTCTATCTTGATTTTGTTGAAGTTGAGCTCTTTGAGATAAGCAAAAGAGGACCAGCCGGTGCCGAAATCATCCAAGGCAATGCGCACCCTCAACTGCTGCAAGGCGGTCAGAATACGTTGGCTGAGCTCGAGATCGTCAAGGGCGATGGTTTCGGTCAACTCCAGGATCAACTGATCGGCGCACAGGGAACTCGTCAGCAACATCCGCGCCACCCGGGAGGGCAGCCCTTCGTTGAACATGGAACTGGACAGGTTGATGGAGAGTTCCAGCTTCATCACCTTGCTCGGCGGCAAGGGGGCCAGATCCTGGCTGACCTGGTTGAAGATCCAGTCGCCGAGGCGTTCTCCCAGGCCATTGTCTTCGGCCAGGCTGATGATGTCCGGCGGGCTGATGAAGCCGTATTGAGGATGCTGCCAACGCAGCAGTGCCTCGGCGCCAAACCGGTGACGCCCTTCCCGTTTGATGATGGGTTGATAATAGAGGCTGAGCTGATCGCTCCCCTCTCCATCCAGATGATCACGCAACTCGGCGGCAAGCTGACGACTGCGCTCATAGCGGCTCAGCATGGCCTGATTGAACAGCTGGCTGCGAACCCCTTGCTGGCGGGCATTGTCCAGCGCAATGTCGGCGAACAGCATGATCTCCTCAACCTGATGACAGGCAATGAGGCTCTGGCTGATCCCCATGCTCACCTTGACCCTGTGGGCCGGATCAGCCTGAAACACCAGTTGTTGCAGATGAGCCAGCAGGCGATCCGGATACTCCTGCTCACGCTCGCCAAAATACGAGAGGGCGAACTCATCGCCGCCGATCCGCGCCACGAATGCCTCTCCTGCGACGAAATCCTCAATGGCCCGAGCCACCGTCACCAGCAGCGCATCCCCTGCCGCATAATCCAGGCTGTCGTTGACCTCCTTGAAGTGATTGAGCTCGAGCAAGCAGAGCGTCAGCGGGCGATCCTGATTGACAACGCGCCGCGCCGCCTGGTCCAGGTCCCGGATAAAGGCGGCGCGATTGGGCAAGCGGGTAAGGGGATCGTTCCAGGCCAGAAATTGATGGCGGCGGGTCTCCCGGAACAGCATGTAAAGCATCACCAGTCCCATCAGCAAGAGACCGCTGAGCAACCAGAAATTGCTCTGCTTGGATTGCAGCAATGACATACGCTGGCGAATAGCGCTCGGGCCGGTGAAGTTCTCAACCATGAGGTCACGAATGTCCGGCATCATGTCGGCAAGTCCCAATGCCAGCTTATCAAGACCCGCAGACCCCGGGTGGGGATCCAGCACATCCTGCTCGTGCTGCTTGATCAGCATGAAGATGCGTCCCACCTTGCGTTCGGCTTGAAAATGCTGCCGGATGGTGCTCGACTCATCCCCATTGAGGAAAATATCTAGCCGATTCCAGACTAGATCGTAACGTTTATTGAGCTCGCGCCCATCCAGATTGCCGCTCTGGTAGAGGCTTACACCCTCTTGGAAGCTTTGCATTTCAAACTCAAGCTGGGCCAACGACCAGGCGGAGAGCTGGGTGTAACGCACCAGCACGGAGAAGGCGCGATCATTGCTCCAGGCCGACCAGAGAGTGACCCCGAGAAAGGCCACCAGGATCAGGGCAAGGGAGGCAAACTTGCCGCGCACCATGTTATGACATCTCGGGGCGAGTCACTTGCCGCACCATCTGGTCATGGTGTGGCTGCTGGCCCGTGGTGGGACTAGGGGTGAGCCCCCTGAGCAAGCCATCACCATAAGGATGCTGGCCCCGACGACAGGGGGGGCTGATCGTCATGTTCACCCCGAGGCAGACTCGCCAAGGGCGCGGCCATATCATGCCCCACTGCGCGGCCCTCCCCGTCACGGCCAATGATTGTTGCCTTAAGCTGCCCGCGCTGTGCTGCCCGGTGAACTTGTCCCGCCAACCCTGTCCCGAGGGGAGTCCAGCTTGCGACGCTACTCAACATAAGGCTTCCTCCGAAGCTGAATACACGCTATCAACTTGATATTTCAACTTATAGTAGATCATATTCGAATGACAACCAGCCTCTTGCATGAGACAGCATGGCGACCAATAAAACAGCAGATGCCAGCCCCTTGCCCCGCCAGCGTTGCAGTGGGATCCCCATCTGTGCCAGCATTGGCGGCCCAAGGCCTCAAGGGCCATGTTTCACCGCGCAGCACCAGTAGAGATCCATGACACAGCCAACATTTTACTTTCACGATTACGAGACATTCGGGATAAGCCCGGCCCGCGATCGACCGGCGCAGTTTGCCGGGGTGCGCACCGATGCGGATTTCAATCTGATTGGCGATCCTCTGGTCATCTACTGCAAGCCGCCGGCCGATTACCTACCCAGCCCGGAAGCTTGCCTCATTACGGGGATCACGCCGCAAAAGGCGATGAAAGATGGCCTGTGCGAAGCGGACTTCATCGCCCAAATTCACGCCGAATTCGCCAAACCTGACACCTGCATTCTCGGCTACAACAGCATTCGTTTCGATGACGAAGTCACGCGCTACACCCTGTATCGCAACTTCTATGACCCTTATGCCTATGCCTGGCAAAACGGCAACTCTCGCTGGGATATTCTCGACATGCTGCGCGCCTGCTACGCGCTGCGGCCAGAAGGGATAGAGTGGGCCTTCGATGAGGAGGGCAAACCGAGTTTCCGCCTGGAAAAACTGACCGAAGCCAATGGCATCAGCCATGCCAATGCCCACGATGCCCTTTCGGACGTGCTGGCCACCATCGCCATGACCAAGAAGGTGAAAGAGGCGCAGCCCAAGCTGTTCGATTACCTGTTTGCCCTGCGCAACAAAAACAAGGTCAAGGCCTTGCTCGATCTGGTGACCATGAAACCCCTGGTGCACGTCTCCGGCATGTTCTCCCCCTGGCAGGGTTGCGTGAGCTGGGTGTCGCCACTGGCTTGGCACCCCCATAACCAGAACGCCGTCATCATGGTGGATCTGACCCGTGACCCGACGCCCCTGATTGAGCTCAGCAGCGCAGAGATCCGCGAGCGGCTTTACACCCGCAAGGACGAGCTGGGCGAGCTGGCCCCCATCCCGGTCAAATTGGTACACATCAACAAGTGCCCGGTACTGGCCCCGGCGGCCACTCTGACCCCGGAGCGTGCCGACACACTGGGGATTGATAGGGAGCAGTGCCGCAGGAGCCTTGATCTGCTGCGGGCGCATCCACAAGTGCGCGAGAAGCTGGTCGAGGTCTTCAATCAGGAGTTTGAGGGTAACAACGACAATGACCCCGATACCCAGCTCTATGCCGGCTTCTTCGGCCAGGGGGACAAAGCGAGCATGGATATGGTGCGCGCCACGTCCCCGGAGTTGCTCGGTGAACGGGAGTTTGCCTTCAGCGACAAGCGCCTGCCCGAGCTGCTGTTCCGCTATCGCGCCCGTAACTGGCCACAGACCCTTAGCGAACCTGAACTCAAACGCTGGCGCCAACATTGCAGCGACTACTTTGAATCCCAACTGCCGGACTATCTGCCCAGGTTAGAGGCGCTGGCGGAGCAGAATCAGGGTAACGAACGGAACTTTATCATCCTGAAGTCCCTCTACCATTACCTTGAAAATCTGTAACTTGTGACTAGTTTCACAGTTAAAGCCCTGTCGCAGAGGCCTGCTCACGCCATAATGGCAACAGGCCCTGATGACAGGGCAGCCATCCAGAGGGATATTCCATAACAAGATGCGCGCTAACCTGCTTACCGCCAGCCTGCTTGGCCTGACACTGCTGACCCCCACCGTCTTCGCGGCGCCTCGCTTCGAGTTGCCCGAATATCTGTTGCAGTTGCCACGCCAGAGCTATCAGTTGATGCAGCAGAGTTTCAGCGTCCTCTACCAGCAGACCAATTTCACCCCCTCCATTACCAACAGCTACTTCAACTATTCGGATCTCTACAAGTTTGTCGGGGTGCCCTTGGCCATCACCCCCCAGGCCGGATTTCAGCTGGAGGTGTTTGGCCAGCTCTATAACCTCGCCTCCCAAAGCTATGTTCATATGAGCCAGGACATGTCCCTCTATCGCATGCTGCGGGCCGATATGATAGGCAACCCGAACGATCAGATAGCCGTTGGCATGGGCCTGGGTGTCCCGCTCAGCCCCATGCTCACCGTCAAGGCCCTCGCCTCCACCAATCAGATCCCCGGTTATGGTCAAGCTAACTACGCCCTTGGCATCGAGTGGCGCTACTGAGTCGCATATCGCGCAACAATCAGGCTCCCACGGGAGCCTGATATCATTTTGGCGCAAGTTCAGGAGTAGCTGATCACTCTCCCTTGCCCGCCCTGCAGGGTGAGCCACTCACCCACCCCGGTCTCATGCCAGAAATCGATCCCCCCTGCTGGCACAGTGACTGTCTCTGGCTTATCGCACCAGTTGAACAGACAGAGCAGCCTGCCACCTGAAGGGAGGACAACCCAGCCGCGCTCAAACGCCATGGTGTCAAAGCGCGCGCTGGGGGCGCGCACCGCACTCAGCGCCAGCAGTTTGTGCAGGGCTGCCGCTTGTTCCTCATCGAGATCCTGCAACCTGTCGCCGGCCAACACCATGCCGCCGCTGGCTACCAGGGCAGCCAGGTGGAACTCATAATCGTGGGGCTCCGCCCGCTGGCTTGAGAGATCCCGCAGACAGACACAGTCAGGATCCAGCGCCCACAACCGATCGTTTTGCCAGGCACGGCAAAAGCTCTCTCTGGCTATCTGGCGAAAACGCGGGCCACTACGCTCCACGTCATCGCTTGCCCGCATGCCGTGCACCAGCCCCAGACTCGGCCATAGCGGCGCATTGCAACCAAGCAGAAAGGCCCCCTCCCCGGCGCCCGCCAGTATGGCCCCCATGCCACGACGATAGGCCTGAATGCGGGTCGCGGCCGGGTCAAAGAAACGGCCGCCGTGTATGGCTCCCCAGAAGTTGGCATCCAGCTTGAAGTAATGAATGCCCCACTGCTCGCGCAAGGTACGGAAGCTGCGCTCGAGGTGGGCCTGCACCTCGGGGTGAGTGCCATCGAGCACATACCAGGGAGTACAGCGCCAACCGCCATAGGTTACCCGCTCGGCGGGGAGCGGCAAGCCATCCTCCCCTTGCACGAACCAGTCAGGGTGATCCTGAAACACCCGGGAACCTGGTTCGGCAATAAACGGAGCGACCCAGAGCGCAGGTTCACAACCGCTGGTACGGATCTCTGCCGCCAAGCTGGCAACCCCTTGTTCGAACTTGGCCGAGGGTGTCAGCCAGTCCCCCATCCTGGCCTGATAGCCATCGTCGATCTGCACGTATGTCAGCGCAGGGAAGCGCGCCCCACGTTCCGTCAGGTTTTCGCGAATATCCTCAGCGCTCACTTCGCTGTAATAGTGATACCAGGAACACCACCCCGTTGGCCGCGCCTGCGTCGGTGAGATCAAGGTGCCATGCTCTGCGCTGATCCTGCCGGCCAGCGCTGCCAGCAGTGCCTCACGATCCGGCCCCGTCAGGCAGAGCAATCCTTCGCTCTGCCAATGCTGACCCGGTTGCAGTGCCCGCCCCTCGGCCCGCATCAAGATCTGCAGACGGCCATCGGGGTAGAGGCGAAATTCACCGCCAAATTGCCCGCAACTGGCAAATGCCAGCAGCAGCCACCCTTCGGGATGGGCAACCAGCAAGAGATTGTGAATGGTGTGAAAGCCGTCATCCTGGGTGATGCGATAGACATCGGCATCCGGGCAACGTCCCACCGGCTCGGGCGCCTGCCAGAGCCCCATTGTCTGGGCCAGCATCTGGAAACCCTCGCCATAGATGGCCGCATCCAACGAGATGCCAAGGGAGCCATCAAACAACACCCAGTCATCGACGGCCACGGGATCGGGTCCCAGATTGTCCAGCCGCACCCGGCACAGGGGCCCGTCCCACTGCCGGGTCTGCAGCAAGTTGTCGGGTTGGGCCAGATCCGCTGGCAGTGCCCGTAACCGGGCGAGGAGTGAAGACGACATGGATGTTTCCTTGGATAAGCACGCAGAGGAGCGCTGAGGGTGCTCGGCCAATGCCGTTCAGCCTGCGCAAAGTGAGGCCCACTCCTGCTTGTATCATAAGTGGGTCAGTTGGCCCTGTCCTGCGGCCCCTGCACTCTGTTAAACTGCGACCTCGCTCACAGCTATCCAATGAGGCTCACGTGCTCGCCCAACGCGCCTTGATCTACTTTCGCGACTTCATGGTCATCATCGCCTGCCTGTTGATAGGCAAAGCCCTGGCGGCAATGCTGCCCTTCGCCTTCCCCGGCAGCATACTGGGGCTGTTGACCCTGTTTGTGCTGCTCTCCCTGCAAATCGTCAAGCTAGGCTGGGTCGAGCAGGGCGCCGGCCTGCTGCTGCGTCATATGGGAGTCTTGTTCGTGCCCGTGGCCGTCGGCCTGGTCGCCTGGCTAGAGCCCCTGAGTCAATCCATCGAACTTATCTTGCTGTGCGTCGTGGTTGGCATAGTGCTGATCCTGGCTGTGGTGGGGCGCCTCTATCAGCGCATGAATCAGCAGATGAATCAAAAAATCAATCAGAGGGTGGATTCATGATCTGGCTGGCCCTGCCCCTGACCCTTGCGCTCTATTTCCTGACCCGGGCCCTCTATCGCCGTCTGCCCTGGCCCATCATCAACCCTGTATTGATCCCGACCCTGGTGATCATGGGGATCATCCTCGGATTCGGGCTCCCCTTCACCGACTATCAGCAAGGCACCCGTCCCATCACGGCCCTGCTCGAGCCTGCCGTGGTGGCCCTTGCCCTGCCACTCTATCAACAGGCCCGCCAGATCCAGGCCAGGCTCAAGCCCATCTTGATCTGCACCCTGGCCTCCGTATTGATCTCGGTGTGTACCACCTTGGCGATCGGTTACTGCATGGGCGCAGAACCGGCCCTGCTGGCGTCGCTGGCCACCAAATCGATCACCACCCCCCTGGCCATGAGCGTCAGCCAATCCTTGGGGGGCATACCAGCCATCGCCGCCGCCGTGGTAGTGGTGGTCGGCATCATTGGCGCCCTCATCGGCTATCCCTTGCTCAAGCTGTTTCGCGTCACGGATCCCGAGGCTCAGGGCCTCGCCATGGGTGCCTGTGCCCATGCCATCGGCACCGCCGCATCCGCCGAGCAGGGCATTAGCCAAGGTGCCTTCGCCTCCCTCGCCATGGTAATGTGCGGCATACTGACTGCCGCCGTGGCGCCGCTGCTGTTCGCCCTCTATCACTGGCTGGTTCCTTGACATCCGATGGCGGCTGCCAGGCCGCCATTGCTGCTGTTTCATAACCCCTATAAGCCTCCTCGGGTCATTGTCCAGGCCTGCCTGCCCTCCCCGTAACACGCTTTCGAGGCAAGCTGCCCCTTGCCGGTGACTCGCCACTGGAAAAGCAAACGTTTCCCATTCCCTGTCGGCCGGACAGCGCGAGCAAGCTGTGAGTTGGTTCACACAAATGACCTCGGCCACTCCCTACAATCGTCCTCCCAATTGGCCCATGAGGACAGATAGATGCATCCCCGCTTTGCCAAGATACTCGACCAGCTGCCGACGTCCCTGAGAGACGTCGTGACCCCCGATGTCCTTGGCGATGACTTGCCGCTAGCTTCAGCCAAGACCAGACTCCAGC
>NZ_AQGQ01000168.1 GCF_000388115.1 Aeromonas molluscorum 848 | reverse complement strand
CGAGGGCGCGTCTGGGTCAGGGTGATGGCGGCGAAACCACGGGTTGCAGACCATCCAGACTCCCATCGGGCAGACCCAGCTGTTTGGCCGCTGCCAAGGTGCGTCGATAGAGCGCCGCATCTATCTGGCTGGCCAGGGTCTGGCCGCCTGGCAGGCGGGTCAGACCCGCCATCTGTTGCCATTCGCTGCTCGGGATATTCTGCATGTCTACCTCGACGACCAGGGCCCGGCTCTGGGCCCAGGCGCGCTCTATGCTGGTCGGCAGGGGATAGATGCTCGCCTCGGCGGCATGGATGGAGCCGAGCAGCCAGAACTGCTGATCTCCCTTGCTCAGCTGATAGAAGGCGGGTTCGGCCAGCAGCCGGGTCGGCAGCAGCAGCCAGAAGAGCAGGGGCAGTAGCAAGCGGGGGGCGGGCATGGAACTCCTTAACTGTGGGCAGTTTGCACATGATTCATGGGATGGCTTGGGTCTATGATAAGGCCTCATCATCATCAGCCAAGAGGTTTTCCCATGCCCCATCTGCGTTTTCGTGCCGTCGACATCGAGACAGTCCAAGGGATCAGTACCCAGCTCGTTGCCGACCTCTGCACCCTGACCGGCGGCAAGCCGGAGTTTGTCACCCTGGAATGCCTGGCCAGTCCTTTCGTTCGAGATGGCGTGCTGGAGAGGGGTAATCCCTTCGTCGAACTGATCTGGTTTGCCCGTCCGCAAGCACAGCAAGATGAGGCGGCGGCGCTCATCACCCGCCATCTCAAACAGGCACTGGGGGAGCAGACCTATGTGGTGGTGCAGGTGCTGCCCATCGACAAGTCAGCCTACTACAGCAACGGTGAACATTACTGAGCGTTTCACTGTGCTGAGCCGCCCCCCTCCCGTTTATCCACTGGTTATGGCCTGTTTCTTTCTACCCCAGGCTGACGGATATCAAGCGGATTTGGCGAGCAGGGCATCGAGCCAGCGACTCGGCAACAGGCGGCGCAAGATGGCAAACACCTTGGTCGGCAACGTGACCCCGTAACGATGCCTGGGACGCCGGCTGGTGAGCGCATGGAGCAGCGGCGGGACGCAGGCCTCGCTTGGCAGGGTGAAGCGCCCACTTGGTCCCTCTTTCTCCAACCTGGCGAGGGTCAGGCGATAGTTCGCTTCGTGACGGCTCTGAGCCGAGCCCAGGTGGTGCAAGAACGCGGCGCGGGCGTTGGCACGAAAACGGGTGTCGATGGGGCCCGGCTCTATCAGGCTGACCGCGACGCCGCTGCCCCTGAGTTCGAGGCGCAGGGTGTCGGTATAACCTTCCAGGGCAAACTTGCTGGCGTTATAGGCGCCGCGATATTTCATGGCAACCAGCCCCAGCACTGAGCTGTTTTGCACGATGCGACCCTCACCTGCGGCCAGCATGCTTGGCAGCACCTGGCGAATGAGATGATGCCAGCCGAACAGATTTGTCTCGAACTGCGCGCGTAGCGCACTGGTCGGCAGATCTTCGATGGCGCCGGGCTGGCCGTAGGCGCCGTTGTTGAACAAGCCATAGAGGCGGCCACCGGCCAGTTGCAACGCCTCGCGGGCGCCAGCCTCTATGCTGGCCTCATCATTGAGATCCAGCTGCACCGCCAGCAGACCTTCTCTCTGCAAGCGTGTCACGTCTTCGAGACGTCTGGCCGAGGCGATGGCCGTTAACCCAGCCGCGGCCAGTGCCCGGGCGGCGGCCAGGCCTATGCCGCTGGAGCAGCCGGTGATCAGCACAAAACGGGGCATGGCACTCTCCTTGAGTATGGGGAGGGGCCATAGTAGCGTGCAGCCCCCAAAAACAAAACCGGGCCAATTGGCCCGGTTTTTCTTTATCGTCAGCAGCTTACAGAATGGTAAACGGCATGATGATGTGGAACTTGACGTCATGCTCTGAGGTGAACATGTTCGGGTAGTACCAGCTGCCCTTCTCGTCTTGTTCGTTGTTGTAATCGGTGTAATGCAGTTTGAACAGGGTGCCTTTCAGCTTGCCGTCTTGCACTGTGTACATGACGTCGAAGTTGGCTGCCCACTCTTTGCCGTCTTCATCCAGGCTCTTGTCGCCATTCTGAGCACCCCAGCCATAAGCACCGGAGACACCGACGGTCCAGCCAGGGGCACCGACCAGGTCATCCAGGGAGCGAGTCACACCGGCAAACAGGGCGATCTCGCCGTTTTCGTTCCAGTCGGAGCGGGAATCCCACCAAATCTCGTTCGCACCCTGGGAGTTGGCGTAGCCAGTGGTCAGACGGGGCAGGTAGTTACCCAGGTCACCATCAGCCTTGGTGTAGAGACCCTCGGCGCGGAAGCCGTAAGGACCCATGGCCCAGCTGGCGGTCAGCGCTTGTTGCCATGCCAGACCGTCGTAGTCGTCGTTGTCGGTGTTGGAACCATAGAACTGGTAGCTGGTGTTCAGGCCACCCAGTACGTCAAACTTGTGGGCCAGCTTGAAGTGGTAGCTGTCCATGTAGCCTTGGGATTGACCGAAGGAGCCAGTGACCGCGGTGCCGCCCTCGAAGGTGTAGCGCGCGGCCAGACCGTGGATGTAGTCGATGCTGTTTTCGTCATTGAAGGCGACATCGCTGCCCGCATACATGGTCTTCTTGGAGAAACCAGCGGTCTCCTTGAACCAGGGAGCCTTGTATTCATCGGCGATGGCGTAGGTCAGGTAGAGGCCACCGAAGTTACCCTCGATCTGGCCACCACGGTAGGTACCGGGTTGATAGGACCAGTTGACGCCCAGGATACCCGGTACGTACAGCTGGGTCAGACCACCCTTGGCGGTGATGGCACCGTCCATGAAGCGCAGTTTCAGCGCCGCGTTGGAGAGGCTGAAGCCACCCTCGGGTACGCCGTCCATCTTGTCGCCCCACTTGGTGCCGATGAAGGAGAATTCGTTCTCCTCGTTGACGCCGTTGCTTTCGTCGACCGACAGGTCATAGGCACCAAAACCACCCACATCGATACCGACCACATCCCAAGCATGGCCGGAGTTGTAGTTCAGGGAAATCTGGGAGGTGGCGTGTGCCAGGTTCTCGTGGTATTTGCCGTCACCGGCGCCTTCTTTACGGACGCGATCACGCTGGAAGTAGAAGAGGCCACCGTTGAGTTTGCCTTCTTCATAGAATTTGCTGGCAGCCGCTTTGTAGGCAGGGCTGACTTCATCGGCAGCCAATGCCAAACCGGGGGAGAGCAGTGCGGCGATGACCGCAGTACTCAAGGCAGCACGCTTGAAGATCACTTTTTCCATTTGAAATTGCTCCTGATTATATGGACTTAGCTTTTTATCCGGCGATCAGGCATCAAGCCGCCGCACGGTTTTGGCATTGCAATCAAGACCCCGAAGGGCAAAAAAAGACGTTTCTCTCGCTGTTCTGCCTCGATGTCTTGGTTCATCAATCGCGAACAGTGCTTGGCTCTGTACAAGTTTTATTTTTTGTGCACCGACCTTGGCGAATCGGATAAAGCAAGAGTACGTTCGCGGAGCGAAATATCAATTAAAAGTTCCTGCCAAGTTTCAAAAACATGACAGAGTGCAAATAATTTTGTCATTAGTGAGAAAGTCGTTAAGCCTGCGTTATGACTGGAAGAGAACGCTTTCATTTGTAATTGGCTTGCCTTGGCTCGGTGGGGGACCGCTTGCGCCGAACTTTCTATGTTAACTACTATTTAACAGTTAATTTTGTGCCGCAAAAAAAGCTCGCGCGAGGCGAGCTGAATGACATGGCCAGCGCTGACGCCGGTTATTCAGGGCTGATGGCCGAGGATCTTGGGGATTTGCCGTGCCTGATGCTGCATATGCCCCGAGACTTGCACCGACAATTGACTGACCTGGTGGGCATGCTGACTGATCTTGCCAATCAGCGCCGCGAAGGTGGCGAGCTTGCGCTCCTGGCTTTTGGCGTTATCAGCCCCCTGCAGGGCGATGACGGCCGTGCTGCGTGCCATGTCCCGTACCTGCTGGGTGGTCTGGCGCAGCTGCTCGGCCTGCAGTCGTTGCTGGGCCGACTCGCGATGAATGCGGCCAAGGACTGAGGTGATCTGTTCTCCCGATCCGGTGAGGCGCTGCAATATCTCGGTGATCTGGCCAAGGGATCGCTGGGTGTCGCCTGAGAGGTGGCGCACCTCGTCGGCCACCACGGCAAACCCGCGGCCATGTTCCCCTGCTCGCGCCGCCTCGATGGCGGCATTGAGGGCCAGCAGGTTGGTCTGCTGGGCGATATGGCCAATCACATCGACGATGGCGGTGACGTCATCGACAGATCGACGCAGTTCGGCCAGGGCATCCCCACTCTCATGGATAGCCTGGCCGGTCAGTTCAGTCGCCTGCAACATCCCCCCCACCAGCTGTTCACTGTCTGTCATCGACTGCTCGTTGTGCTGGGCATGCAGGGCGATATCGGCGGCCACCTGATGTACCTCACTGGCGAGCTGGTTCAATTCGTTCATCATCAGCTCCCCTTCGCCCACCGCCTGCTCAGTGGTATGAGTGCTCTGGTGGATGTCCTGAACCTGGCTGACCATGTCCTGCAAACTGAGGGAGACCTCCTCGAGCTGTCCCTCTTTGTGTTCTTGTTCCAGCTGCTTGTGGGCGAGCAGCCGGTTGTAACTCGCCACAATGTCGGCCAGTTCGTTACGTTCAGTGCCCTGATGCAAGGGATCGGCCAGACCGGTCTGCTCGAGCTGGGCGAAGGCGGCGCGCAGCCGATGCAGTGGATTGACTATCCAGCGTCGCTGACACCAGGCAAACAGCAGCGCCGTCAGTACCAGGGCGAGGGCCAGGCTGCCAAGCACGGTTGCCAGATGACGACTGACCTGCTGGCGCTCGGCGCCGAGGGCATCTCCCATTTGGGTCAAGGCCGTGAGCATCTTGTCGAGATCCCGATTGACCGCCTGCCGGGCCGTCTCTTGCCGGGCCAGGGCCTGCTGGCTGTTGGTCAGCTCCTGAGGGTAGCGGCGCAGCAGGCTCTGCAACTCATTGCGGGGCTGCTGGCCGAGATCGCGCCGTTCCACCTCGCCGAGGGTGAATTCGTCTTCGGCGGGGGCGGGCTCGAGCAGGCCCAGCAGCGGCAGGGTCGCGAGCCGATCGGCCTGGCGGCTCAGGCTGGCGAGCTCAAACTGCAGGGCCTCCAATTGCTGGGCACTGCCCTGGGTCATGTATTGCTGGCGCAGATGAATGAGGTGGGGCAGGGCAGCGAGAATGTCAGTGGCACCCTGGCGATAATCGGCGGCGCTCGGGGCATCGCTGCCCTGGCCGTAGCGCAGCAGCGTCTTGGCCTGTTCGGTCAGCTCGCGTTCGGCATTTTGCAGCAACCCCTGACTGTTGCCTGACAGCTTGCCGGCGGCGAGATAGTCGCTCGCTATCTTCTTGCCCATTAGTTCAAGCTCGGCTCTGAGGGGCGTGGTCTGCGGGCTATCCAGGTGATCCAGCTGATTGATGGCCTGACGCCGCGCCCCTTCGGCACTGGCGAGACGCACCGGGTCACCGCTGGCGAGATAGTCACGCAGTGCCCCTTGCAGCGTGCTGGTGAGCCGCTGCTGCAAACGATCGTGTTGATGCTGATTGGCTTCGCTCAGCTTGAGTTGGTGCCAGCCATAGCCGAGGGCTGTGCTGAGCACGCAGGCGAGCAAGATCAAGATAAGTGCTGCGAGGGAGGAGTAACGGGAGATATTCACCAAAAGAGTCCTGCTTAAACGACGAACGGCGTCAGCTTAAGCAGGCTTGATGGCACTTTGATGACAAGGGATCAGGAGGTTGCGTCGGGCAAAGGCGTCGCCTGTTTGACCTGGCTTGCCTTCATGCCGAGCAGGGCTCCCCCCAGGATCAGCGTGCCGGCCAGCATGTGGCGCAGGGTCAGCTCTTCGCCATTGAGCCAGACCAGCAACAGGGTGCTGAGCAGTGGCGTCAGGTAGGAGAGGGCGCCGATGCGGCGGGGATCCCCGTCCCGCAGTGCCAGATACCAGGTGACGAAGGCTGCGCCCATAGGCCCCAGGGCCAGGCCTATGATGAGGGCCCAGTCACCGGCCGGTATGGTCGTCAGGGGCAGGGGGCCCTCCAGCCACCAGGCCGTCAGCAGGGCGAGCAGACCTGCGGGCAGGCAGGCTGCTGCCACCATCACCGCCGGGGCGGCGGGCAGGCGCCGTGACAATACCGAATAGCCGCCCCAGATGATGGCGGCGCCCAGGGCCAGCAGATAGCCGGGCAGATAAGCATATTGCAGTTGCAGCTCGCCATTGACCATCACCAGCACGCTGCCAGCCAGCCCCAGCAGTCCCGCCAGCAGGTGGTGGCCTTGCAGGGGATGGCCGGGTAGCAACAGCGGGGTGAACAGTATGATGAACAGCGGCCACAGATAGTTGATGAGATTGGCTTCAAGCACGGGGGCGTGGCGAAAGCTCATAAACAGCAGCAGGTGATAGAGGAGCAGCGCCGTGATGGTGACCAGCCAGGTGACGGGGCTGGCGCGCCACTGGCGCCAGAACGGCAAGGCGCCTGCACCGCAGAAAAAGAGCACCAAGCCTACCAGCACCAGGGGAGAGACGCTGCTCACCCGGGAGGTGAGTGCGGCCAGGGAGGCCCACAGCAAGATGGTGAGCAAGGCAAAACCGGTGGAGCGATCGCGCAGGGGCGAACCAGACATCTTCCAATCCTTGTGAGAGAAGCCAGAGAGGGGGCCAGTCTAGCAGACGGGCCCCCTCTCTCCTATGCCTGCCGACCTTGGGTCGGGCAGGCTTTTTCATCCATTCATTCGTCGGTCTGTGATGCCCGGCAAGTTACCCGAACCTGGCTCAAGGTTGACGCACCGGCGCCGGGCCAGGCAACCCCAGCGGCTGGCGACGCACCCCCCAGATGATGAGGGCCAGCACCAGCAAGGGCAGCACGGGGTCGAACCAGGTGCCCCCCGAGCCGAACAGCAGGTTGAGCAGGGCGACCCCGGTTCCGCCTATGGCCCAGGCGATGGTGGTCGGGATGGACCAGACGATCATCTGTTGTTTCACGTCCGAGATGCCCATCATGCGGTTCACGACCCAGAACAGGCTGTCGTTGAAGTAACCGAAGAAGAGGGATCCCATGGTCGCGGCCTGGGCGGCGAGCAGCATGTTGACCCCGGGGATCTGCGCCAGTATGGGGGCCGAGATGGAGGCCGCGGTCACCATGGCGACCGTGCCTGAACCCTGGATGAGCCGCACCAGAGTGGCGACGATGAAGGGGATCAGAATGGGGGAGATGGGCAGCCCCGCTATCTGCTCGGCGAGCTGGTTGCCGGCCCCGCTGTCGCGCAATACGGCACCCAGGGCGCCACCGGCACCGGTGACCAGCAGTATGATGCCCGCGGACTGCAGACCCTCTTCGAGACGCTCGGCGGTGGCGTGACGATCCAGGTGCGGCACTAGGGTATAGACGGCCAGCAAGACGCTGATGGCCAGCGCGATGATGGGGGTACCGATGAAGCCGATTCCTTGCACCAGCGGGTTGCTGCTCAGGGATTCAAACCCTTCGAAGGTGGCCAGAGTGGTAAGCATCGCCTTGCAGAAGATGAGGACGATGGGCACCAGGATCGGCAGCAGGGAGAGGGTCAGGCTTGGCAGCACTTTGCCCTCTTTCTCCTTGAGGTACTGCTCATAGGTCACCTGCAGCTCGTCCTGGCTCTTTATCGCCTGCTGGCCAAACTCCGGGTACTTTTTGTCGAGCCACTGGGCGTAGAGGACGATGCCGATGACGCAAGGCACCGCCAGGCACATGCCGGTCAGCAGCATGGCGCCAATGTCGACCCCGAACAGACCCGCCACCCCGAGCGGACCCGGTGTGGGGGGTACGGTATGGTGAGTTACCACCAGACCACCGGCCAGGGCCACCCCCAGCGTCAGCAGGGAGCGTTTGCCACTCTTCGGCCAGCGCCTTGGCCACCGGGAACAGAATGACGAAGGCGGAATCGACGAAGATGGGGATGCTGACGATATAGCCAGTGATGGCCAGCGCCCACTCTTCCCGTCGTTTACCGAGCCACTTGATGAAGCTGTAGGCGATCTGTTCGGCCGCTCCCGACACCTCGAGCAGGCGACCCATCATGACCCCGAGGCCGATGACGATGCCGATGCTGCCGAGGGTGGAGCCAAAGCCCTGGGTGATGACGGTGAGGGTCTTGTCGATGCTCATGCCGCCGGTGACCCCGGCGATGCAGGCCGCGGCCAGCATGGCGATCAGGGCGTGAACCCGGGTGCGCAGCACCAGGAAGACCAGGGCAAATACCGCGATGATGAGCCCTATGATGGGGGTAGGTATATCGATCATGATGCCTCCTGCATGTCATGGGTGATAAAGCTGTCGATGATGTCGGCGAACGTCCTGTCCGCACGAAGCCAAGCTCGCTGGCGCGGGCA
>NZ_AQGQ01000167.1 GCF_000388115.1 Aeromonas molluscorum 848 | reverse complement strand
GATCGCCTTCGGCGTCGTAGCTATCGTCCGCGTGGGCGAACTGTGCGGTGCCCAGCAGGAGCAGCAGGGCGGCAAAGGGCTTTAGCAGGGGGGAGAGGGATGACAGACGCAAGGGAGATTCCTTATTGAATATTGAGTGAGGCATATGGCTTCGAGATTATCTGCCGGGCATCTTACGTGATGGACAGTCCTATAATAAGGACCATGAATGTCGATTTTAATTGTACCATTGCCTCACCCACCCTCTTCCCCACCTAGGCCGGTGACCATGACCAATCTGCACATTGAGCTGAGGCGCGAGACCGGAAATTCGCTAGTCGATCAGATAGCGACGGCCATCGGCCACTCGATCCGTCAGGGGCAGCTCTACGCGGGGGCGAGGCTGCCCTCGTGGCGCGATCTGAGCGTCCAGCTTGGGGTCGCGCGCGGCACGGTGCGCGCCGCCTATGAACGATTAATCGACGAGCAGCTGATCGTCTCACAGGGGGCTGCGGGCACCTTCGTCGCGCAGTGTCAGCCCATGAGCCCGCCGTCCGATCTGGTGGAGCAGCGTGGCCCCCTGCCCGAGATCTATTCGCTCCCCTTCGGCGCCAAGCCCCTGATGTTCCAGATAGGCGTCCCGGCGCAGGACGGTTTCCCCGCCAAGCTGTGGTCGCGGGTGGCCGCCCATGCTGCCAGTCAGGCCGCTGCGGGGACGGTCTGCTATCCCGATCCCCGTGGCGAGCCGGGCCTGCGCACCGAGATCGCCGCCTATCTCTCCGTGGCGCGTGGGCTGAGTTGCTCACCGGCCCAGATCATCATCACTTCGGGTTACAGCGGCGCGCTGGGGCTGCTTATTCACGGGCTCGATCTGAGAGGCAAGGCGGTTTGGGTGGAGGAGCCGGGTTATCCCTTGCCTCGGATGGCCCTGGCCATGACGGGAGTGACGCCAGTGCCGATCCCGGTCGATGGGCAGGGGCTCGATGTTGAGACTGGCATCGCTCGCGCGGGCGGGGCGGCGCTGGCCATCGTCACCGCCGGTCAGCAAGCGCCGCTGGGGATGACCCTCTCCCTTGCTCGCCGTCAGCAATTACTGGCTTGGGCCGCCAGCAGCGGATCCTGGATCATCGAGGACGACTACCTGAGCGAGTTGCAGCTGGCTGGACGGGCGGCACCGGCGTTGGCTTCGCAGGATCGCAACGGCCGGGTCATCTATGTCGGCACCTTCAGCAAGACCCTCAGCCCTGGCCTGCGTCTCGGCTTTATGGTGGTGCCGCCTGCGCTGGTCAATCGGTTGGGAGATGTGGCCGCCGCCCTTGCCCCCGCCACCGCCGTCGCGAGTCAGCTGGCGCTCGCCGAGTTCATGCGCAAGGGCCACTACCTGCGCCATCTACGCAAGATGAAGCGACTCTACCGCGCACGGGCTTCGGCGTTGCAACTGGCGCTGCCTGCCGATGCGGTCACCATGGCGGGGCTAGCGCTGTTGCTGCCTCTACCACAGGGTTGCGATGATCTGGCCATCGCGGCTCAGGCACTGGCACTCGGGCTGGCTCCGGCGCCGCTCTCCGTCTGGTATGCCGATCAGACGCACGCCCGGCGCGGCCTGCTGCTTGGCATTACCAATCTGCCGGAGGAGGGGCTGGAGGTGTGTTGTGCATGTCTTGCGGAGCTGGCTAGATTTGGCGGAGGGGAGGCGTTGGTGGAGTGAGCATTGCAACGCAGTGATTGAAGCCGGTCTGATCACAGACCGGCTTCATGTGTGATTAACGCATGGTGACGAACTCTTCCGCGCTGGTCGGGTGGATGGCGACGCAGTTGTCGAAGTCCGCCTTGGTGGCCCCCATTTTCATGGCGACGCCGAAGCCTTGCAGGATCTCGTCCATGGCAAAACCTATGCCGTGCAGGCCGACCACCTTCTCCTCGGGGCCGACGCAGACCAGCTTCATCCGGGTGGGCTGGCGATGCTGGGTCAGGGCGGAATACATGGCGGTGAACTGGCTGCGGTAGACCTTGACCTGGCTCTCGCCATACTCGGCGATGGCCTCCGGTTCGGTCAGCCCTATGGTGCCGATGGGCGGATGGCTGAACACCACGGTTGGCACCAGATCGTAGTTGAGGTGCTCGTTGGGCTTGTTGTTGAACAGCCGCTCCGAGAGGCGACGACCGGCCGCGACGGCTACCGGGGTGAGCTGGATGCGGCCAGTGTTGTCACCCACCGCATAGATGCCGGCCACTTGGGTATTCTGGAACTTGTCGGTCTGGATATAGCCTTTGGCATCGGGCGCAACGCCGGTGGCGGCCAGATTGAGCTGGTCGGTGGCAGGGGCGCGGCCTATGGCCCAGATCAGACAGTCGACGGTCAGATGGCGACCATCTTCCAGTTGCAGGGTCAGGCTGTCATCGGCATTCTTGATGATGGCTTTGGGCACGGCATGGGTGTGCAGCTTGGGGCCCTCGGCAGCCATGATCTCGACCAGGGTTTCCTGAACCATGGGATCGAAGCTGCGCAGCGGTCCGTGCTTGCGTACTACCAGATGGGTCTCTGAGCCCAGCGCCTGCATCACCCCGGCAATCTCGACTGCGATATAGCCTGCACCGACCACGGCTACCCGCTTGGGCTGGCTCGCAAGGGCGAAGAAACCATCCGAATCTATGCCGTGTTCGGCACCCGGGATGCCGGGGACTTCCGGATGACCGCCGGTGGCAATCAGGATGTGGTCGGCGCTGTAGCGCTCGCCATTGACCTCGATCGTCTTGGCATCGATAAAGCGGGCGAAGCCCTTGATGACAGTGATCTTGTTCTTGCCCAGTACCTTCTCGTAAGAGTCGTGAATGCGGCTGATATACGCCTGGCGGGACTCGACCAACTTGGCCCAGCTGAAGTGGTTGAGCGTGGTATCGAAGCCGTAGTCGGCGCCGTATTTGAGCGCATCGGCAATCTGGCCGGCATACCACATGGCCTTCTTGGGCACACAGCCGACGTTGACACAGGTGCCCCCCAGCTCTTTTGCTTCGATCAGGGCTACTTTCTTGCCATGCATGGCGGCGCGGTTGGCCGAGGCGATACCGCCACTGCCGCCGCCGATGGCGATATAGTCAAAATGCTGTGCCATGGTCGTGGCTCTCCACTCGTTTAGGGTGCAATACCCGATGATGGGGACAAAAGCACCGGCTCACAAGAGTCGATGTCCAGTTATCTGTCGATGGGGGCCATCGATCGCCCGCATCCGTCGGGCCAAGACCGGACTCAGCTGACCTGCATGGGCACGCTGATATGGAATTGGGCACCATGGCCTGGTTCGCTGCTGCAGTGAATGCGGCCGCGCAACAGTTGCACCACCAGGTTGTAAATAATGTGACAACCAAGCCCGCTGCCTCCTTGACCCCGTTTGGAGGTGACGAAGGGATCGAAGATGCGTGGCAGTATGGCGGCCGGGATGCCGCGGCCGTTGTCCGAGTAGTCGATAACCAGCATGTCATCCTGGCGCTCTACCCTGATGGTGACCTTCTTCGGCCTGTCCCAGTCGTCGAAACCGTGATGGATGGAGTTGAGGATCAGGTTGGAGTAGATCTGGGTGAAGCTGCCCGGGAAGGAGTAGAGGCTGAGCTTGGGATCGCACTGAATATCCAGCTCGCACTGGGCCTTCTTGAGCTTGTGGCCGAGGGAGACCACCACCTGATGCAGGTTGTCTGAGACATTGAAGCTGTAACGCGCCTCCGAAGATTGATCGACCGCCACCTGCTTGAAGCTGGCGATCAGCTCAGAGGCGCGGCGCAGGTTGCTCTGCAACAGCTGCATGGACTCATCCAGATTGAGGGTGAATTCATTGAGATAGCTGCGCGACAGCTGCTTGGCATCAAGGTGCTGCTTGAAGCCTGCCACCTGCTCCTGCAGATAGGAAGAGGCGGTCACGCTGATGCCGATCGGGGTGTTGATCTCATGGGCAACACCGGCCACCAGTGAGCCCAGTGAAGCCATTTTTTCCGACTCGACCAGGGTTTGCTGGGCACGCTTGAGTTCGTCATAGGCCTGGCCCAGCTGCTCGTTGGCGTCGCTCAGGCTGCGGGTGCGCTCCTGCACCTTGCCTTCGAGCTGTTCGCTGAATTCGGTGATTTCCCGCTCAATCCGCTTGAGGCGGGTGATGTCATACCCAAAGCCAATCAAGTACTTGAGCGATTCTCCCTCGTAGAAAGGGGCGAAGGTCCATTGCAAGGTGAGCTCGTCGCCGTCCTGGGCGCGCATCGGCAACTCCTCATCCTCAATCTTCTCCTGGGCCGCAATCCGAGTCCGGATTGGGTCACGCTGAGCCTCATCCACGAAGAGTTCCAGCCAGTTGTGACCCTGGATCTCCTGCTGGTGGTAGCCGGTGAGCAGTATGGCCGCAGGGTTGACGCTGGCGATGGTGAGATCGGGGTCCAGGCAGCAGATGACCATGTTGGCCGAGTTGATCAGGGTGGCGGAGAAGTCGCGCTCTTGCTGCAACTGCTCGGCGGACTGATGGCGGGCCATGAGTTCGTCCTGCAAGCGGCTGCGCATCTCGTTGAGGGTTGCGACCAGGGTATCGAGCTCATCGGGCTTCTTGCGGGGCAGGGGGCGCCCCTCCAGGGTGAGCGAGATCGCGAGGCGATCCAGATTGAACTGCTCCGTGTACTGGGCGATACGGTGCAGGTGTCTGATCACCAGATAGTAGATGATGATCAGTATGCAAAACGAGACCACCAGCGTCTTGATGGTCTGGCTGACCAGTATCAGCACGGACTTCTCGATCAGTCGTTGATAAACCTGATCCAGTGAGGCGGCGACGAACAATTTTCCGACCATCTCGCCCTGATAGGTCAGCTTGAACTCGCGGGAGATGTCGTAGCCGTCCCGCTCTACCCCTTGGGTCAGCAGCGGCACTTCCGAGGTGCCCAGCATCTCCTTGACCATGACGAACTGCATGTTCGGCAGGTTCATGATGCCCTCTATCTGTACCTTGACCTGCTCTTCATCCAGGTTCCACAGACTGGCGGAGATAGGCTGCAGAAAGGAGGCTTGAATCTGGTCAATGCTGCCCTCGATGAGCGCCACATCCTTGCGGTAGTCCCAGACGAGCTGCAGGGCCGTGATGATGAGAGCCAGGGCTGTGCTGCAGATGAGGATATAGGAGAGCAGCCGATAGGAGAGTCCGTTAAAGCCAAAGGCTTTTGCGGTCTGGGGGAAGAGTCCTGACATGGCGTCCTTGCGGTCTGGATAGGTAGGGTCTCAGTCTAACCGCTTAGTATCCGGCTGTCGTGGGGGTTTGCTACAAGCTGTGCGCGAGCCGAGGGTTTGCAGGCTAAGGCTTGATTATTACCGTCGGAGCCTACATCTTAGGTGGTCCAAGCAAAA
This sequence comes from Aeromonas molluscorum 848, assembly GCF_000388115.1. GTDB lineage: Bacteria > Pseudomonadota > Gammaproteobacteria > Enterobacterales > Aeromonadaceae > Aeromonas > Aeromonas molluscorum. The sequence goes on along the minus strand of NZ_AQGQ01000167.1, from coordinate 3,037 downwards.
TAATAAGGCTTCTGGACAGCAGGGGCTTAGAGATGAGGTACGACAGGATGAATAACCCTTTGCTGACAATGGACTCCTTGCCGCTTTTCAGCCGCATTCAGCCTGAGCATATCCAGCCTGCCGTGGTGCAGGCCATCGCCGATAGCAAACAGAAGATCCAGGATGTCCTGGCCCAGAGTGAATCCCACACCTGGGACAGCCTGATCGCGCCGCTTGAAGAGGTCAACGATCGCCTGGCCCGCATCTGGTCACCGGTCAGCCATCTGAACTCCGTCATGAACAGCGAGGCGCTGCGCAGTGCCCACGATGCCTGCCTGCCACTGTTATCCGAATTCCAGACCTATGTCGGTCAGCATGAAGGACTCTACCAGGCTTACCACGAGCTGGCCAAGAGCGATGATTTCCCTCGCCTTGGCGCCGCCCAGCGCAAGGAGATAGAGAACACGCTGCGCGACTTTCGTCTGTCCGGCATAGGCCTGCCCGCAGAGCAGAAGCTGCGCTACGGCGAGATCCAGGCCCGGCTGTCCGAGCTGGCTTCGCGCTTTAGCAACAATGTTCTGGATGCCACCCAGGGCTGGAGCAAGCTGGTAACGGACGAGGCCGAGCTGGCCGGTTTGCCCGCGAGCGTACTGGCTGCCGCCAAACAGCAGGCAACGGCGCGGGAGCTGCAGGGCTGGCTCTTTACTCTGGATATTCCCTCCTACCTGCCGGTGATGATGTATGCCGACAGCCGGGCGCTGCGCGAAGAGTTGTATGCAGCTTATTGTACTCGCGCCTCGGATCAGGGCCCCAATGCGGGCAAGTGGGACAACTCCGCCATCATGACCGAGCTGCTCACCTTGCGCCGCGAACTGGCTCAGTTGCTCGGCTTTGCCAATTACGCCGAGTTGTCCCTGGCCACCAAGATGGCGGACAAGCCGGAACAGGTGGTGGGCTTCCTCACCGACCTGGCCGAGAAATCCCTGCCCCAGGGGCGAGTCGAACTCGACGAAATCCGTGCCTTCGCCGCCGAACATCATGGCCAGAGTGACCTGTCTGCCTGGGATCTCGCCTATTACGCCGAGAAGCTCAAGCAGCACAAGTTCGCCATTTCGGACGAGCAACTGCGTCCCTATTTCCCGGCGGGCAAGGTCGTCAATGGCCTGTTCGAGGTGGTACGCCGGGTCTTTGGCATGAAGGTGCGCGAACGGTACGGCATCGAGACCTGGCATCCGGATGTGCGCTTCTTCGATATCTTCGACAGTGAAGATGAACTGCGTGGCAGCTTCTATCTGGATCTCTATGCCCGTGAGCACAAGCAGGGTGGAGCCTGGATGGATGTCTGTCTGGGCCGTCGCTATCGCCAGGATGGCTCCTTGCAAAACCCGGTGGCCTATCTCACCTGCAACTTCAACGGTCCGGTCGATGGTCAACCGGCCCTGTTCACCCACAACGAAGTGGTCACCCTGTTCCATGAATTTGGCCACGGCATACACCATATGCTGACCCAGATCGACGTGGCAGGGGTAGCTGGCATCAACGGCGTGGCCTGGGATGCGGTCGAGCTGCCTAGCCAGTTCCTCGAGAACTGGTGCTGGGAGTCGGAGGCACTGGCCTTCATCTCCAGCCACCATGAAACCGGGGAGCCGCTGCCTGCGGACTTGCTGGAGAAGATGTTGACCGCTCGCAATTTCCAGGCGGCGATGCAGATGCTGCGTCAGCTGGAATTTGCCCTGTTCGACTTCCGCCTGCACCAGGAGTTTGATCCGGCCAACCCGGAGCAGATCCCGGCGCTGCTGGCCGAGGTGCGCAGCCAGGTCGCCGTGTTGACGCCACCGGCCTTCAACCGCTTCCAGCACAGCTTCACCCACATCTTCGCCGGTGGTTATGGGGCTGGCTATTACAGCTACAAGTGGGCCGAAGTGCTGTCGGCTGATGCCTTCTCCCGCTTTGAGGAGGAGGGGATCTTCAACCCCCAGACAGGCCAGGCTTTCCTGACCCATATTCTGGAGAAGGGCGGATCCAAGGAGCCCATGGAGTTGTTCCGCGCCTTCCGGGGGCGAGAGCCTCAAGTGGATGCACTTTTGCGCCATAGCGGGATCGCAGCGTGATTTTCACAATAAAAAGGGACCTTTGGTCCCTTTTTTAACGTAATTTGAATGCCTTGCGATGACCCGAATTGCACTGACCTGCGCTCTTGAGTAGAGTCGGCCTTCACACCTAAAGGAGAGAATGCATCTTGCCATGAGGCGAGCACTCACATCTGTCTACCGGATTATGTCAAACCTGTCCCACACCAGTGGGCTGGGGTATTTTGACAGCTTCGTGACCGAGCTCGCGGCGGCGACGCAGGCAGACGTTGTGTTGGTCGCGGGGCGAGATAGCAGCGGGCTGGCGTTCGAGATCCATGCCGCCTATCCGGCCACCCTGGGCATGAGGGGGGGAGTGTTCCCCATCGCCGCCACGCCAGGAGAGATAGTGCTGCAGCAAGGCGAAGCCTGGTTCAGCGATCGTTTGCCCCAGTTGTTTCCCCTCGCCACCATCTTCATGACCCATGATGCGGTACGCGGCTATGCCGGGATCGCGCTCAAGAATGCCCATGGCGAAACCATAGGCCTCTGTAGTCTCTGGTTCCATCAGGGGCAAGAGTGCATGGACAGGGTGATGAGTGTGCTACGCCTGTTGGCCCCTCTGGCCGGTCGCGAGTTGGCTCTCTGCCTGCCCCAGACCCTGAATCCACCCACCCTGCCTCCCCTCGCCATGGATGCCATGCTGGCTCATGCCCCGGTCGGGATCGGCAAGCTGGATCTGCAGGGCCGGCTGTTGTGGGCGAATCCGGCCATCGCCAACATCCTGGGTTATTGCGAGGAGGAGCTGCTGCACAGGACGGCCGCCGAGCTTCACCACCCGGAGGACTGGTTGCGCAGCCTGGCCAGCTACGGCGAGCTGGTGCGTGGGGAACGCACGTGCCCGTCACCCGTGGAGAAGCGCTACCGCATAAGCAGGGCCATGACCGTCTGGGGGGCCGGTCACCCGTGACCCTGGTACGCAACGATCG
>NZ_AQGQ01000166.1 GCF_000388115.1 Aeromonas molluscorum 848 | reverse complement strand
TCGACCAGCTGCAGCAGTTGTCACGTGCCACCGCCGATCAGGCCAGCGACGCTGGCGGCGCCATTCATGCCATCAACGAGGTGGTCGACACCATCACCGAGATGAATGCCCAGATAGCCAATGCCGCCAGCGAGCAGAGCAAGGCGGCCGATGAGATAAATCACCGCCTGGTCTCCATCTCCCAGCAGGCCAGGGAAGCGCAGGCCCAGAACTGCCAGACGGAGCAGGCGACGAGCGCGTTGGCACACTCGAGCGATGAGTTGAGTGCGCTAGTGAGTCAATACCGTACCTGATCCCCGACGCGTCAGGGATATTGGGGCGCAAGAGCGGTACTATTGTGTGGATCCGCGCCTTATCGCCGCTTAATTGGGGGGATATGGCCCGGATCCCCCCTTTTTAGGGATTTGACTTGAGTCCGCTGCACTTTTGGGACACCATTTGCCCCAACCTGGCCAGCATTGGCCCCGGCAGCCCGAAAGAGAGAGCACCATGAGCAAGCTAACTGACAACCTTGACGCCAATTTCCAACTGTTTATCGAAGAGGTCCGTGAGTCGGGTCAGCTGTGGGGCCTGCGCTACGGTGAGGATTGGGTGGTGTGCCGCTCCGCCGAATTTGAAGATGCCGATGTGATGCCACTCTGGTCTGCAGAAGGGGATGCCCGTCTGCACTGCGTCGATGAGTGGGCCGACTATGAGCCTGAGCTCATCGATCTGGAAGAGTTTCTCGATATCTGGATTGGTGATCTGGACGAAGATGATGTCCTGGTTGGACCGAACTGGAATGCGGAGCTGGAAGGCCAGGAGCTCGAGCCTATCGAACTGGCCAAGGCGCTGGTTGAACTGGATGCCTGAAGGTTAGCGACCCCATCACGCTACCTGCATTGAACCTGCGCTTCGTCGCAGGTTTTTTTATGGGCGTTTTGCCTTTGCAGCGCTGCCTCCTATGGTTCATCATGAACGTTTTGCCAAAGGAAGCGCCATGTTTGTATTCGAGGTGACGGGAGTTGAGGGGGAGTGCGGCGAGATCCGGGTGCAGGCTCTGGATTGGAGTCAGAGTGGCCCGGTAAGCTTCACTTGTACCGACGATAATCTGGCCGTTCTGCTACTGAGCGAGTGCCGCTGCGATGCCGTGGGCTTCTTCAATCTGCTGGCTGGCTGCAAGCCGCTCTATGTTGAGCAGTGGCTTGGCTATTTGCAGGAGAGTGGGCGTATTGCCAAGGCGTCGTGCCAGCAGCGCAGCCCCGCCGAGACGGACTATCTTGCCAGCGCCGGGTTGAGCAACGAGGAGCTCAATGCCTTGCTCGGTCAGATCTACCGGGTCGCAGGGTTCAACCGATTACAGATCAATCGTTACCTCAAGCATCGCCATAACCCAACCCTGCTGGCGACTCGCTACGATCAGAAAGAGCTGGAGCGCTATCGTCAGCTCAATGATGTCATTCTCACCTTGCTGCGGTTAAAGCACACTCAGTGAGCCAGCCCGACCGGCGCCGGCATAGGATGGGCGATGAGGTAGCCTTGCAACCCATCCACGTACATGCTTGCCAGTAGCTGTTTCTGGCTCGACTGTTCTACCCCTTCGGCTATGACCTGGCTCCCCATGCGGTGCGCCACCTCCACTATCATGCGCACAAACTTCTGGTTGGTACTGTCCTGCTCCAGATCGAGCAGCAGTGCCGGATCCAACTTCAGGTAGTCAGGTTTGATCTCCTGAAAAAGGGAAAAGGAGCGTATCCCCTGGCCGAAATTACAGATGGCCGAGCGGCTGCCACAGCGGCGTAGCAGCTCAAACAGCCGCCGGGCGCCGGTCAGTTGCCGGGACAGATGCTCCTCATCGAATTCGAAGACCAGATGCGCACTGATATCGGGCTCAGTGATGAGCTGGCGCTCCAGCCAGATGAGAAAACTGCTGTTATGGAGCAGATGGGGGGAGAGTTTGATGCCCCATCTGCTCTGTTGCCCCCCCAGGATTCTGTGCTCGCGGATCAGGTGCCGTATCATCAACTGGCTCAGCCGCATCAGCAGGTCCAGACGCTGGGCCATGGCAAAGAGGCTATCCGAGGCCAATACGGCCCCATCTTCCCCATAGAACTGGGGGTAGAGACTGTAGTAGGCCGGATGATGGCCATTGAGGAGTTCGATGGGCTGGTAGGAGAGCGTAATGCGTTCCTGCTGCATGATATGCTCGAGCACTTGGCGCCACTGCTGCTGACCCAGCCCCTCCTCATATTCATCCTCCAACTGAATGGACCAGCCGTTGATCTCTTGAGTCTGGGCACGCGCCAACGCCAGATCGGCACGGGCCAATATGGCCTCGATACGTTGGCCACTGCAGATGGGGGTAATGCCGCTGCACGCCACACTCTCTATCTTCTGGCTGTTTTGATAGAGATCGAATGCCAGCTTGAGATCCCGGCCGAGCAGAGGAAGGGGGGTGTTATTGATGGCATGGATCTGCACGGCAAAGTCTGCGCCCGAAATACGATAGATCCTGTGTTCCGGCCAGCGCTGGGCTGCTTGCTGGATCAGGGTCGCCACGTCTTTGAGGTAGGTATCCCCGGACTGAAATCCACGTTGACGATTGAGGCTCTCCAGTGCGGTGGCCCGGATCAACACCAGGATGGCGGTGCGGGTGCCTTGGTCTTCTTGTAACAGATGGGTGATATCGTGACGAAAACGTTGACGATTGGCGAGCTGGGTCAGGGGATCTTTCTCGGTGCGATGCTTGAGATCGTTGAGTTGCTGGCGCAGCTGATCCTGCTCAAGACTGTGGCGATTGAGCAGCTGTTGCAGAGCCAGGCGCTCCGGTGAGGGGGGTAGTGGCTCCGCCGAGCCTTGCTCAAGCGACTTGATGAGGGCCATCTGCCTTACCTCATGCGCCTTATGGCGGTGATAACGGCCATAGGCGAGGGCAAGCAGTGTGCAAGCGAGCAGTGCCAGGGTTGCCAGCAAGGGGTGATCGGCAGGAAGCAGGCTCCATTGCGCCAGCAGGATCAGTACCGTCATCAGAGGATAGGGAATAATGGTCTTGGACGGTTTTAAATGCATCCTAGGATCCCGTGCTTGGTTCGCTTAGAGTAAAGCATGCAGTCAGTATGGATGCTGCAGTTAAGTTCGAGCATAAGCCTTCCATAAGGGTAATCGGGATCCCGTAAATGTGAGTGAAACCACTTTCACGATCCCCGAAAAGAGGGAGTATGGGATGGAAACAGAGACAGAGACGTCGAGGTGAATATGTCGTTAGAGCCCATGAATACTGCCAAGGCACGGCAGCTGTTGAACCAGAGTATGGCCTTGGTCTTGGCAGGGGGGCGAGGAAGTCGTCTCAAGCAATTGACCGATAATCGCGCCAAGCCGGCAGTTCACTTCGGTGGCCGGTTCAGGATCATCGATTTTGTATTGTCCAACTGCATCAACTCTGGGATCAAGCGCGTTGGTGTGGTCACCCAGTACAAGTCCCACAGTTTGCTGCGCCACCTGCAATCGGGTTGGTCTTTCCTGCGCTATCAGATGAATGAATTCATCGATCTGCTGCCTGCTCAACAGCGGGTGGATGAGGTGCACTGGTATAGAGGCACTGCCGATGCCATCTATCAGAACGTCGATATCATCCGGGATTACGGTCCCAAATACATAGTGGTGCTGGCCGGCGACCATATCTACAAGATGGATTATGCCGCCATGCTGCTCGACCATGTGAGCCTGGGCGCCAAAGTGACGGTGGCCTGCATCGAGGTGCCGCGCTGCGAGGCATCCGCCTTCGGAGTCATGGACATAGACGAGCAGCGCAAGATCCGCGATTTCGTGGAAAAACCGGCCAACCCCCCCGCGATGCCGGGCTGCGATGACACCTCCCTTGCCTCCATGGGGATCTATATCTTCGATGCCGAGTATCTCTATCAACTGCTGGAGGAGGACATCAACAACCTGGAATCCAAGCACGACTTCGGCATGGACGTGATCCCGCGCATCGTCGGCGAGGGGATGGCTTATGCCCATCCATTCAGCATGTCTTGCGTCGGAGCGCGTGAGGGGCAGAAACCCTATTGGCGCGATGTGGGTACCCTGGACTCCTTCTGGGAGGCAAACATGGATCTGGCCTCAGTGGTACCGGATCTGGATATCTATGATCAAAACTGGCCTATCTGGACCAGCCAGATCATGACGCCACCGGCCAAGTTCGTGCAGGACAGGAATGGTCAGCATGGCATGACCATCAACTCGATCTTTGCCGGGGGATCCATCGTCAGCGGCTCCTTCGTGCTCAACTCGGTGCTCTTTACCAACGTGCGGGTGCACTCCTTCTGTACCCTGGATCAATCGATCATCTTCCCTGGCGTCGAGATAGGCAGCGGCTGTCGTCTGCGCCGTGTGGTGGTCGATAAAGGCTGTCTGCTGCCAGATGGCATGGTGATAGGGGAGAACGCCGATGAAGATGCTCGTCGTTTCTACCGTTCTGAAAACGGTATCGTGCTGGTGACCAAACCCATGTTGCAGGTCTTGACCAAGAAGTAGATCGAGGTTCACAACCCCCAATAGAAAAGGGAGCGCAACGCGCTCCCTTTTCGTTATGCGGATCAGCGGTTCATCTATTCGCTGATCCGTGCCTTGGCGGCCATCACCATGGCTGTGCCGTGCTGACCTCCGGCGGCGGTCACCTGAGGCACGCCATCTTCATCAGTGTCACTGCCCGCACCCTGGATGATGTTCTCACCAGAGTCACCCACCCATTCAGCCATCTGCATGCCGCCGTTGACGGTGCCACGGAACCAGCTCACATAACGTTGCGTCAGTTGCGCCAGCTCCAGAGCTGGGGCGTTCTCTGCACCGGTATTGCGCAGATTCAGCATGGCCGCGCGCAAGCCACCCGAGATGGCAGCCTGGGTCCAGGGGGTATAGTCACCCTGAGAGCCCACCAGCCAGGTACCCGCCTTGGCATTGAAGTAAGCCTTGTCGGTGGCGATAAACAGCTCACGGGCGGCATTGCGGTACTTGGTGTCCTGGGTCGCCAGGAAGGCCGAATTCAGGCCACGCACTGCGGCAAACTGGGCATCCACCGATTGTCCTGCATCAGGTTTGCCACCGAGCGTCAGGCCGTCGTAGACCAAGCCGTTCTTGCCCATCAACTGGTTCAGGATGAAGTCGGCCTGCTTGCGGACAAGCACCAGTGCCTCTTTGCCTTGGGGGGTGTTGAGGTTCAGCTCGCCATTGTCACCGGCGGCATAACCGACCGGCAGGGCATCCTGGGCACGCTGGAAGATCTGCAGAGCGACCAGGGCGTAGGCGGCATCGAAGGTGGTGACATGCTGACCCTGTTTGCCCGCTTTCCAGCTGTCGACCAGGGTGCCCGCTTTACGATTGAAATGCAGGGCATCGAGATTTTTGAACACCATGTTGGAGAGGTTCAGGGCCAGGGAGAAGGCATCCTGACCGGCGGTGGCCTTGCTTAGATCCCCGCTCTGATTGGCAACCGGGGCTGCGGCGAAGGGTTGACCATCGAACACGGCGTGGAAGGCCGGATTCTGGTTGCTGTTGGCGCTGCGCTGATCGCTGTAGGCGAAGAACTCAGACAGTGGCCACAGCAGCATCCAGCTGTCGCGCAACTGGGACGAGGCATCGACCAGATCTAGCTTGCCGATGGCGCCGACGTCATTCTTGGCGCTCTCGGTCACTTTCACCTGATGAGGGAAGTAAACGATCCCTTTGGCTGGGTCGTATTGCGGTGTGATGGCGGCGCCCAATTGTTTGCCGTCAAACCCCAGCTGGCCTTGCAAGATGGCGAGCTTGTCGATGGATTGCTCGGTCAGCATCATGCCGTTGAAGCCATCGGCGGCAGAGACGCCGAGTTTGTGTTTGCCATCCTGGTCCATGGAGGCGGAGGCGGCTTCGACCTCCTCATCGGTGGCGGCGACATGCATGCCGCCGAGGAAGTCCTGGGACCACATCACTTCCTTGAGCAGGATACCGCCGACGGCTGCCGGATTGAGCAGACTGTCCGAGCCGCTCCAGCGCAGCGTGGTGTAATCACGGAAGTAGGCAGGTACTTGCGTCTTGACGCTCTTCTCAACGCCTTTGGCTGTCTTGATGCTCAGTTCGTCACCATTGACCGGGCTGGCATTGACGGCGCCAGCAAACTGCGGCTTGGCCGACGAGTAGGGCAGGGAGAGGGGATACATGCCTTGTGGCACTTCATCTGCCGGGAAGCCAACGGCGTCGGCCATCGCCAATACTCGTTCGCCGAGGGCGGCCATGGTGCCACCCCGCGCCAGGTTCTGCGGGCCATTGACCAGATGAGGACCCATGCCGGACTGGTAGTTGAGGGCGTACATCGCCTCTTCGGAATACTCGTAGGACTCGATACCTGCGGCGAAGTCGAAGGGAGTCGGCTCATCGGCGCGATTGGGATCCAGCACATCCAGATCCAGTCCAAGGGCCTCGGCCAGAGGTTCACCGGACAGTTCGAATTCGGTGTAGGCCAGCATGTTGGCGGCGGTATTGAAGCTAGTATCTTCAACCTTGACGGCGGCGTGGGCAGCACTGCCCAGCAGCGCCAGGGTGATCCCCTGTACCAGTGCGGTTTTGTTCATGTATCCCTTCTTCTTATCTGTGATGTTGCAGCGACGCTTCTCATCAATCTAAATGAGAATGGTGTGCATTATGCGACATGCTATCAGTCATGAGAAGAAAAAAGCCGCTCGAAGGAGCGGCTGAATTAATCACAACAACTTGAAAGGGATCACCAGGCGTCCCGGCTCGACCTTGAGCCCTTCCACCTTGTCCTTGATGCGCGCCTCGTTCTGGTGATTGCCATCGAGGCGATAGATGGGGGTCTGGTTCAAGAAGAGGCCGAGGGATCGATTGAAGGAGGGCAGCACGGGCCCCAGTGCGGCACCTATGTCGGCAGGCTCCGTCTTGACCGAGAGCAGCTCGAGATCGCGCAGGTAGATGGCTCCCTGCTCGGCCACATAGTCGGGGCGGGCACTCAGCGTGAGACGGATCTTCATCTGCTGGCTGCCAAGGGGGCTGGTTACCTGCAAATCCCCTGCGGCATCGAGTTCAACTCTGTCGGCCTTGGCCCGGCCGATACGGCTTTGCATCTCGTCCAGGCGGATCTTGCTCGACATGATGCCCGGTATGCCGAGCTGCTTCTCGAAGGCCACCTGGTTTTTCAGGTAGTCATTGATCTCGCTCTCACTGACGTTGTATTGCGTCAAGGAGCAGGCGCCAAGCAGCAGGGTAAATGGCAGTAGTAACAGGGTGCGTAACAGGCTGGTTGACATGGGGTATCCAGGGATGGTCGTTAGAGGCTGCCATCTTACGGATAAACCATGAACTCGCCAACCCGGGAGCGGCTGGCCGAGCGACTGTAACAACAGGCGCAAGGGGCAGACACAGGATGAAGAGCGTAGCTCATACGGGGTGAAGGTTGCATCCGATGAGGGCGGTAACTGACCGTCCGGTTAAGGCAACAGGGATGCAGATGAAGCGAGATAAGTGGGGTATCTCCTGCCTAATGGCAGGGATATGTCATCACTGTGAGGGGATATTGATGAATTAACTGGTATAACCTGTCAGTCGCTTTACAATATGTTTCCCCCCACTTTTTGATCCGTTTCATGCCTGTGTCAGATCCTGTTTTCGATACCTCATTTCAAGCTCGCCTGCTCAGTCCCCGCTACTGGCTCAGCTGGTTGGCACTTGGCCTGCTCTTTGTCATGGCCTTCATTCCGGTGTGTCTGCGTGACAAGTTAGCGGACTGGCTGACCCCCCTGGTACTGCGTTTTTCCAAGAAACAGATCTATATCGCCAATACCAACCTCGATATCTGTTTTGCCGAGCTGAGCGAGGCAGAGCGCCAGGCCATCTTGCACAAGTCGGTGCGTATCGGTTTCAAGAGCCTGCTTGGCTTCGGGGAGTTCACGGTACGCAGCCCCGCTTACTTGATGAAACGTATCCAGGTCAGTGGTTGGCATCATATCGAGGCGGAGCAGGCCGAGGGACGCCCTGTTATCCTGGTCGTGCCCCACAGCTGGCCGGTGGACGCTGCCGGTTACTACTTTGCCCAGCGGGGCATAGAAATGTGCACCATGATGAAGAGCGCCCGCAACCCAGTGTTCGACTGGCACATCAATCGTGAGCGTGCCAAGAGCGGTTGCCGGGTCTATGAACGCCAGGCCGGCATCAAACCTATCATCAAGGCAGTCAAGGGAGGGCGCAGCTTCTTCTACCTTCCGGATCAGGATCATGGTCGCGAGGCCAGCATCTTTGTCCCCTTCTTCGGCCGTGCCAAAGCCACACTGCCTGCCTTGCCCAGGCTGGTAAAACTGACCGGCGCCAAGGCCGTGCCGCTGCTTGCCTGCTATGACGAGGCGCAGCACTGCTATCGCCTCGAGATAGAGGCGCCCTTTGCCGATTACCCGAGTGGCGATCTGCAAGCCGACACCCTGCATATGAACCAGATGGTGGAGGGGCAGCTCAGGCGCCACCCTGGCCAATACATGTGGTTCCTCAAGATCT
>NZ_AQGQ01000165.1 GCF_000388115.1 Aeromonas molluscorum 848 | reverse complement strand
TTTTTATTTATCCAACCTTGACTCAGATGTTTTGTGCTTCATTCGGCACAATAACAGCGGCATGATTACCCTTTGGACCCTGTTGAAGCTCAAACTGCACAGCTTGACCCGCTTTCAGGGTTCTGTAACCTTCCATTTGAATGGTGGAGTAGTGGGCGAAGATATCGTCACCGCCCCCTTCCGGACAGATAAACCCAAATCCTTTTGCGTTGTTAAACCACTTGACTGTTCCGGTTGCCATACATCTACATCCTTTTATTGATTACCCTAAAGTCGTTGAGTAACCTGCACCAGCCCATTATAACTAGAGATATCAGCCTAATAATGGTGGGGCGCCGATTAGCAAGTAACCAATTTAGTCCAACTGATGGTCGAGTCAAGAAGTTGTTAACAAGTCATGTGATCCAGTTAACAACTCTATTGACAGCCTGACGCCAGGCGGTAGTAATCTAGAGGTACCCAAGCACAATCATGAGTAAGCAAAAAGAACTCTTTGTTAATGAAGAGATTGCGCAGTCCGAGAAGACCAAGCTGCAGCCGCCATCCATGTACAAGGTGCTGCTCAATAATGATGACTACACCCCGATGGAGTTCGTGGTTGAAGTCTTGCAGCGGTTCTTCCGGATGGATCTGGATAAGGCTACCCAGATCATGCTGAGTGTGCATTATAGTGGTAAGGGAGTCTGTGGCACCTTCACCGCCGAGATAGCGGAGACCAAGGTGGTCCAGGTCAATACCTATTCACGTAATAACGAACATCCACTGCTATGTACGATGGAAAAGGCCTAAACGACATGACGTGATGACAGAACGACACCACATTGTTGCTGTACTTAGGGGAGGTGCCTATGTTGAACAAAGAGCTAGAGAAGACGCTGAACGAGGCTTTCAAGCTCGCTCGCGATGAGCGTCACGAATTCATGACCGTTGAGCACCTGTTGTTGGCCCTGCTGGATAACAGCTCAGCCCACGAGGCCTTGAGTTCATGTGGTGCGGATGTGGAATTGATGCGCAAGGAGATCGCCGCCTTCATCAATCAGACCACACCGTTAATTGCCGCCGATGACGAAAACAGAGAAACCCAGCCAACTCTAGGTTTCCAGCGTGTGCTGCAACGTGCAGTATTCCACGTGCAATCTTCGGGTCATACCGAAGTCAGTGGTGCCAACGTGCTGGTGGCCATCTTCAGTGAGCAGGAGTCCCAGGCTGCTTACTTCCTGAAAAAATCCGACATCAGCCGACTGGATGTGGTCAATTTCCTCTCCCATGGTGTGCGCAAAGACAACAAACCAGACACCCCGCAAAACAATGCCGATGCTGACGATGATGTTTCAGCCGCCCAGATAGAGAGCTTTGCCACTAACCTCAACCAGCTGGTGCTGGAGGGACGAATAGATCCCTTGATTGGTCGCGATCAGGAGCTGAGCCGCACCATCCAGGTATTGTGCCGCCGCCGTAAAAACAACCCCTTGTTGGTCGGGGAAGCCGGCGTGGGCAAGACTGCCATCGCCGAGGGTTTGGCTTATCGCATCGTCAAGGGGGATGTGCCTGAAGTCATTGCCGGCAGCACCATCTATTCCCTGGATATGGGATCCCTATTGGCCGGTACCAAGTATCGTGGTGACTTCGAGAAGCGCCTCAAGGTGCTGCTCAAACAGATTGAGCGCCAGGAAGGAGCCATTCTGTTTATCGACGAAATACACACCATCATAGGTGCAGGGGCGGCATCCGGTGGTCAGCTGGATGCGGCCAACTTGATCAAGCCTCTGCTTTCCAATGGTCTGCTGCGTTGCGTGGGTTCAACCACCTACCAGGAATATGCCCAGATCTTCGAGAAAGATCGCGCCTTGGCGCGCCGCTTCCAAAAGATAGACATCGTAGAACCGACCATAGATGACACGACTCGCATCCTGATGGGTCTCAAGAGTCGCTACGAGGCGCATCATAGTGTGCGCTATACCGCCAAGGCCATTCGGGCTGCAGCCGAGCTCTCAGCCAAGTACATCAATGATCGCCATCTGCCGGACAAAGCCATTGATGTGATCGATGAAGCTGGGGCGGGGCAGCGTATGCTGCCAGTGAGCAAGCGCAAGAAAGTGATCAATGTGGCCGAGATTGAATCCATCGTGGCCAAGATAGCGCGTATTCCGGAAAAATCTGTTTCCTCTTCCGATAAGGAGGTGCTCAAAAATCTGGAGCGCAACCTCAAGATGGTGGTATTTGGTCAAGATAAGGCCATTTCGGTGTTGACCGATGCCATTCGTCTCTCTCGTTCAGGGTTGGGGAATGAGCGTCGTCCTGTCGGTTGCTTCCTGTTTGCTGGCCCAACAGGGGTGGGAAAAACAGAAGTCACCCAGCAGCTCGGGAAGGCGCTTGGAGTCGAGATGCTGCGCTTTGACATGTCGGAATACATGGAGCGTCATACTGTCTCCAGGCTGATTGGTGCACCGCCCGGCTATGTTGGTTTTGAACAAGGGGGCCTGTTGACTGATTCAGTGATCAAACATCCCCATGCCGTATTGTTGCTTGATGAGATAGAGAAGGCGCACCCGGATGTGTTCAACTTGTTGCTGCAGGTCATGGACAATGGGACTCTTACCGATAATAACGGTCGCAAGGCAGATTTTCGCAACATCATCTTGGTGATGACCACCAATGCGGGTGTCCAGGAGACTCAGCGAAAGTCCATTGGCTTCCAGCAGCAGGATCTCAGCCACGACGCCATGGAGGTGATCAACAAGACGTTCAGCCCAGAGTTCCGTAACCGGCTTGATCACACTATCTGGTTTAACCATCTGGATATGGCGGTGATCTACCAAGTGGTCGACAAGTTCATCGTCGAACTTCAGGTACAGCTGGACGCCAAGGGAGTATCCCTTGAGATATCGGAAGGTGCCCGTCACTGGTTGGCTGAGAAGGGCTATGACAGGGCGATGGGCGCTAGACCCATGGGGCGGGTCATTCAGGAGCACCTCAAGAAACCCCTGGCCAATGAGATCCTGTTTGGTTCACTGGTCGATGGGGGTATCGTCAAGGTTGAAGTAGTAAATGATAGCCTCAGCTTCGATTTTCAGGTCGATGTTGAAGCCGTGCCTCACTAAATAGAAACCACGAAACGACAAAAAACCCAACCATCAGGTGGGGTTTTTTGCTGAATTCCTGGCTTAGCGAGAGCGGAAAACAATACGACCCTTGGAGAGATCGTAGGGAGTCAGAGCGACTGTCACCTTGTCGCCAGTCAGGATACGAATGTAGTTTTTGCGCATCTTGCCGGAAATGTGAGCGATAACCACGTGACCATTCTCCAGTTCCACACGGAACATGGTATTGGGCAGGGTTTCCAAGATAGTGCCCTGCATCTCAATACTGTCTTCTTTAGCCATTGAATCCTCTTGATAAGCCACAACAAAAATCCGCTGGATCATGCCGGATTTAAGCCAATGTGTAAAGTTTACTCGGGCTTGGTGGCGATATTTTTCCATTCACCCTTAATAAGTCGCTCATGGGGCAGGAAACGACTCTTGTATTTCATCTTGCGGCACTCCTCAACGTGATAGCCCAAATAGAGCCAGTGACGGCCAGTTCGCCGCCCCAGATCCAGCTGGCTCAAGATGGCAAAGGTGCCGATAGATCGATCGGCAAAGGAGGGGTCGAAGAAGGTATACATGGCGCTCAAGGCGTGGGGCAGGAGATCCGTGACTGCCACACCGATAAGCCGGTTATTCTGATGGATCTCGAGATAGAGCGGCGGCATCCAGTCACAATGCAAGAAGCCCTTGTATTGGTTGCGGCTGGGAGGATACATGCTGCCGTCCCGGTGTCGCTGGCGGATATAGCGTTCATACAGCTGATAATATTCGGGCTTATCGTCATAGCTAAGCACCAGGGAGAGGTCCCGGTTTTGTTGCAGGATCCGCTTCTGGCTGCGACTCGCTACAAACTGCTCGCTGTGGATACGCAGAGACTGACAGGCGTTGCAGCTCGGACAGTGGGGGCGATATATGTCATTGCCGCTGCGGCGAAAGCCAGCGGTCAACAAGCGCTCGTAACCATGAGCATTGAGCAGGTCGTTATCCATCAGTACCAGCAACTGCTCCTGTTGATGTTCCAGATAGCTGCAGGCATGTTTGGGAGTCAGGCCGACTTTGAGGATCACTTCTTCAGTCATAGGTTGATGGACCTCGTTTGCCAGCATCCTTCACGCAGTGGTTGCTGTCGCAGTGTCGCCAGCGCCGCCAAAAACTGGCTACGGGGCCACTCTTCGATGCCCAGGGTAGCCAGGAAGCTGTTTTGCATCTGGCAGTCAATGAGGGCCCCGCGTGGCATTCAAAATGGCGGCACAAGGCCCACATGGCCACTTTTGCACCGTTATCTATACGGCTGAACATGGATTCGCCACAGAAGAGGCGACCGACGGCGATACCATAGAGCCCCGCCTGCAACTGCCCGTCTTGCCACACTTCGATGGAGTGAGCGTGCCCCTGACGATGCAGCGCTTGGTAGGCCGCTATCATCTCATCGCTGATCCAGGTACCACTGGCGGTGGGCCTGGGGGCGGCGCAGGCGGCGATAACCTGATTAAAGGCGCGATTGATGGAAATATCGAATGAATGACGACGCAAAAACTTTTTCAGACTACGCCCGACATGCAGGCGTGAGGGAACTATTACTCCACGGGGGTCCGGCGACCACCATAGCAGGGCCTGATGGGGTTCATTCCATGGAAAGATCCCGTTGTGGTAAGCTGCGAGCAGACGAGGAGGGGAGAGATCGCCCCCGATCGCCAGCAGGCCATTGGGTTCATCCAGAGCGTGTTTGGGGTGGGGGAACCGGGTCGGCTCATCATCCAGTTGGGTCAGGTAACAAGACATAGCATCGAGAGGTTTCATAGATGAAGGCCATTATCCTGATAGTATCCAGCCTGCTGTGCTTTGTCACGGTGCAGGCCAGTGCCGAGGTCTATCAACGCAATACGGCGCGGCCGGTCAACCAGGTGGTATTTGGTCAGGTCGAGACGATGCGCAACATCACCCAGCGTCAGGTGATTGAGTCTGAACAATCCGGCTGGAAGACGTTGGGTGGGGCACTCATCGGGGGCTTGCTTGGCAACCAGTTTGGCGGCGGTCATGGCCGGGAGATAGCCACCGCGGTGGGGGCCTTGGCGGGTGCCGGTGCGGCGCAATATTACCAGTCCGGCACTGAGGTGGTGGAGAACAAACTGGTGGAGCTGCTGATCCGCAATGATCAGGGGGCACTGGTCAATGTCATTCAGGATTTTGATTCGAGCATGGTCTTCGCCCAGGGCGATAAGGTTCGTATCCTTTACTTTGATGATGGAGTGCGGGTCGACAAGACTTATTGAATGCTCGCCTCGCGCAAGATATCCCCAGAGTCGTCAGCCTCTGTCGCTGAGCTGAGTAGTAGACAAGCGCGGTGTGGGCCGATGAAGAAGGGCAGCGTGCGGGCTAGAGGGCGATACGCGTATCCTGGAGACAACAAAGGCATGCCGGGGCATGCCTTTGTCATTTTCATCACCTGCCCCTACTGGGACTGGCGGCACTTACTGTGCATCGAGGAAGCGTTCAGCATCCAGGGCGGCCATGCAACCAGTCCCGGCCGAGGTGATGGCCTGACGGTAGTTGTGGTCGGCCACGTCGCCTGCGGCGAATACGCCTTCAATGCTGGTTTGAGTGGCGAAACCTTGCAGACCGCCGCGTACCAGCAGATAGCCATTCTCCATGGCCAGCTGGCCTTCGAAGATCTGGGTGTTCGGCTGATGACCAATGGCGATGAAGACTCCCATCAGCGGCAGCTCAGAGGTGCTGTCATCCTTGGTGCTGCGCAGCCGGATGCCGGTCACACCCATGTCGTCGCCCAGCACTTCGTCCAGGGTCTGATAGGTGTGCAGCACTATGTTGCCACTGGCTACCTTGTCATGCAGGCGCTTGATCAGGATCTTCTCGGCGCGGAACTCGTCGCGACGATGGACCAGATGCACCTTCTTGGCGATGTTCGCCAGATAGAGGGCCTCTTCCACGGCGGTATTGCCGCCGCCAATGACGGCCACTTCCTGATTGCGATAGAAGAAGCCATCACAGGTGGCGCAGGCGGAGACGCCGCGCCCCTTGAAGGCCTCTTCAGAAGGCAGACCCAGGTATTTGGCAGAGGCGCCGGTGGCGATGATCAGGGCATCACAGCTGTACTCGCTGCTGTCGCCCTTGAGGCGGAACGGGCGCTCATTCAGGGACACCTCGTTGATGTGATCGAACAGGATGCGAGTATCAAATTTTTCCGCATGCTCTTTCATTCGCTCCATCAACGCAGGACCGGTCAGTCCTTCCGCATCACCGGGCCAGTTCTCCACTTCCGTGGTGGTGGTCAGCTGACCGCCTTGCTGCATGCCGGTGACCAGCAGTGGATTGAGGTTGGCACGGGCTGCGTAGACGGCGGCCGTGTAGCCTGCCGGGCCTGAGCCCAGGATCAGCAGCTTGCTGTGAATGACTTCGCTCATGGTGTGATTTCCGAGACGTAATGAGTTTGCGCGATTGTAGGGAATTCGTGATCCAGGGTCAAAGGGCAGTGCATCGATTGTGTTAATCGATAGTCGGTGCGGGCTGGCGCGTGTTCGGACATCAAAAACCGCCCATCGCGGGCGTTTTTCACTCTTCGCTACTTGCTGGCAAGCGGGATCTGTCCAACAGGGTCTGGGAATGGGTGACGACAAGGCCGTGGGCTTTGGCAGAGAACCATTTACCGCCATCGGGTTCAGGCCGTTGATCAGGTGGTTGTCGGCAAGCAGGGCGGCTTTAGTCGCCTTTATCTGCCAGACGGATGAGGAAGGGCAGGGTAGCGTTGTTGAGGGCCAAGGTAGCGGTACGAGCCACGGCGCCCGGCCTGTCGGTCACGCAATACCGCATCAGCTTGTCGTGCATAAACGTGGTCTCCTGGTGCGCTGCTGCATGGGATGTCTCTATGCAGCCACATTGATAGATGGTGACATCGACGGTGGCCGAACCATGGCTTCATGGCGGCAGTACGTTCACGGGTGACAAGTTTCGGCGCAGTGACGCCTGGACACCGGCGTGAATAGACATGCGATCGGCGATGCCGGACATGGCGACCAGCGAAGGCAGACCACCCCAGGCATCGCTGACTGGCGGGTAAGCGATGCAGAACAGAGCGCAGTTGCCAGCACAGGGGGCTGGGGCAGGCTCGGCACCAGAGGGCGGTGTAGGTAAATGGCACTTGGTGGGGTCATTGGATGGTGCTTGGCTGCATGGGCTCTTTGACCCCGACTGTCATCTGCGACGTTGCAAAAATATCAGCAGCAGCGGCCAATATTTCGGCGCCAGCAGCGTGATAGTCTGCGTCAGTGAAGCCGATGCCAGTTCCTGCGCCGCGTTGGACGAAAACAGTATGGTTTCGTGCTGCCAGTTCACGTACACTGGCCAGACCCATGCTTACGCGATATTCATGGTTTTTTATTTCTTTAGGTACACCGATAATCTTGCTCCCCCCTTGTCTATAGATCGGTGTTTTATGTTGCCCCGTTGTCGGGCAACATGTGCGCCTCTCATATTCAGGTATTGACAGGATTTGTGACCATAATTATAAAATGACTGGTGATTCTTACCAAAAAATAGCCAAAGGATGGAATAAAATGATGGAAGCTAAGAGTCGGCTAAAGGATTTGGACAGGATTGATCGCAACATTCTCAATGAACTGCAAAAGGATGGCAGGATTTCGAATGTTGAGTTGTCCAAACGAGTTGGCCTGAGTCCCACACCCTGTCTGGAACGGGTTCGTCGCCTGGAGCGACAAGGCTATATCGAAGGATATGCCGCTATTCTGAACCCTCATTATCTGGATGCTTCTCTGCTGGTGTTTGTGGAAATCACCCTGAACCGGGGCGCCCCGGACGTGTTTGAACAGTTCAATAAGGCGGTTCAAGTACTCGAAGAGATCCAGGAGTGTCATCTGGTCTCCGGTGATTTCGATTACCTGCTCAAAACCCGCGTCAGCGACATGTCTGCCTACCGCCGTCTGCTTGGGGAAACCCTGTTGCGACTGCCTGGCGTCAACGACACGCGCACCTATGTGGTGATGGAAGAAGTTAAACAGAGCAGTCGTCTGGTAATTAGTACCCGATAGAGTATTTTGTGCTGTGATGTGACAAGCAATTGATGCATCATAAAATGAGAAACGAGCGGCCAGGCCGCTCGTTTCTGCTTGTCGAGTCTGTCGCATCAATGGCTGGGCAGGCTGACAAGTGATAGGTTTTTCAGGGATACTGGGCCCCCTTGTCCCACGCGTTATCATGTTTTTCAGAAAGGAGCCGGAGTTTGGCCGAGAAAAAGCTGTTTACTCCTTTATCAGGCACCCAACGGATCTTCGAAGCCGTCTTGATCGCCATCACACTGCTGGCTGCCTACCTCTTGCTTGCCCTGCTCACCTACCACCCTGCCGATCCCGGCTGGTCCCAGACCTCCTGGGAAGGGGATGTGAAGAATCTGGCAGGTAGCGCCGGTGCCTGGATAGCCGATATCACCATGTTCA
>NZ_AQGQ01000164.1 GCF_000388115.1 Aeromonas molluscorum 848 | reverse complement strand
TGGCAGAGCCCCAGCTAAGTGCCGCGTTCGGCCTCAGGGATGGCAGGATGCAGCTTGGTAAAGCCCTTGACGTGCGCCTCGTAGACCAGGGTGTGCTGCGCAGAGATGACGGGCTTGGTCACGCCCTGCCAATCAAAATCATCCTGGACCACCACCGACTTGGCCTGCATGGCCGCGCTGTCCCCCTCATAAGCGTCGGCATCCCAACGCAGCGGGCGGGAGATCGCGCGTGCATAGGGGTCGATCAACAGCTTGTCGCCATCAAACAGCAGGCCATCCATGGGCTCGCCATAGACGCGGTAACCGTAACGCTGACCCGCCCGGATGCCATGCACGTGGCCGAAGCTGTATTGGCCCCGCCGCCCAGGCAGCACCAGGCGCGCCGTCTCCACCTCCTGCTCGTCATAGAGGCAGAGTTCGACTCGCTGCGCCTGTGGCGCCCAGACACAGAACTGGCAACCCGTCTCATCCAGCCAGGCGCCGAGGCGCAGGCCTGTTCCTTTCTCGATATTGAGCATCAAGACTCCTGTTTGATGAACAAGGTCGCGAGCGGAGGCAAGTCCAGCACTATGGAGTGGCTCATGCCCTGCCAGGGGGTCGGCTCGGCGACAAAACCCAAGCCCACATCATAGTTGCTGCCCCAGTAATGCTCACTGTCAGTGTTGAGCAACACCCGGTAACGCCCCTCCCCCGGCACGCCAAGCCGATAAGTCAGGCGCGGCACTGGGGTGAAATTGCTGGCAATCAGTACCGACCTGCCGCCACTCAGATCGGCGCGCAGCCAGGCCAGTATGCTGTTGTCGGCGTCGTTGTGATCCAGCCAGCAAAAGCCTTGGCGCTCGTGATCCGCCTCAAACAACGCAGACTCGCTGCGATAAAGCTGGTTGAGATCGCGGATGAGTCGTTGCTGACCCGCATGTTTGGGGAACTGCAGCAGGTGCCAAGGCAACTGGGCATCGTGATTCCACTCGCTGCTCTGGGCGATTTCGGTGCCCATGAAGTTGAGCTTCTTGCCCGGATGACCGTACATGTACCCCATGTAGGCACGCAGGTTGGCGGCTTGCTGCCACTCGTCGCCGGGCATCTTGTAAAGCAGGGAGTGTTTACCGTGCACCACCTCGTCATGGGAGAGCGGCAGTATGAAGTTCTCGTCATAGTGATACACCATGGCGAAGGTCATCTCGTTGTGATGATAGCGCCGGTGGATCGGCTCTTTTTGCATGTAGCTCAGGGTGTCGTGCATCCAGCCCATGTTCCACTTAAAGCCAAATCCCAGGCCGTCGAGGAAGGTGGGTCGGGAGACACCCGCAAAGGCGGTGGACTCCTCGGCGATGGTCACGGCGTTGGGATACTGGCCGTAGACTGCCTCGTTGAACCACTTGAGCAGGCTGATCGCCTCGTAGTTGTGATTGCCGCCATCGACGTTGGGCACCCACTCCCCGGCATTGCGCGAATAATCCAGATAGAGCATGGAGGCGACCGCATCGACCCGCAGGCCATCGATGTGGAACTTGTCGAGCCAGTAGAGGGCGCTCGCCACCAGGAACTGGCGCACTGTGTCCCGGCCAAAATCATAGATGTAGGAGTTCCAGTCCGGGTGCCAGCCCCGGCGCGGATCCTCGTACTCGTAGAGCGGCGTGCCATCGAAACGGGCCAGACCGTGGGCATCGGACGGGAAGTGGGCCGGCACCCAATCCAGGATGACGCCAATCCCCGCCTGGTGGCAGGCATCGACGAAGAACTTGAAGTCATCGGCACTGCCAAACCGGCTGGTCGGCGAGAACATACCCACCGGCTGGTAACCCCAGGAGCCGCTGAATGGATGCTCCGAGACCGGCAGCAGTTCGATGTGGGTGTAACCCATCTCGGTGACATAGGAAACCAGCTCCTCGGCCAGTTCGCACCAGCTCAGGCTGTCGCCATTGGGGTGCCGCTTCCAGGAACCGACATGCAGCTCGTAGATGGAGAGCGCCTGCTCGCGCTTGTCACCGCCACAGCGAGCTTGCCAGTCGCCGTCTTGCCACTGGTACTGCTCATGGTCGTAGACCACGGAAGCGAACGAGGGATACTGCTCGCAGTAGAAGCCAACCGGATCGCTCTTGTGCGGCAAGCGATTGCCCGCGAGATCCTTGAGCTCGAACTTGTAGCGTGCCCCGGCCTGCATACCGGGCACGAACAGCACCCAGTGACCGCACAGGCTGCGCTGCATGGGGTGACGGCGACCATCCCACAAGTTGAAGTCACCGATGAGGCTCACCGCGGTGGCACTCGGGGCGTAGACGGCGAAACGCACCCCGCAAATAACCTGGCCAAGGTGAGTGATGGTGGTGAGCTGGGCCCCCAGGGTCTGATAGAGATGCTCGGGCGCTGCGGTCAGTTCGGCAAGGCCGCTCCAGGCGGCATCCTGACACTGATAGGGATCGATGATGTCGTGGCTGGCATCGGGATAGCGGGCGATAAGCTGATAGGGAAAGGGGAGCTTGCGGCGGGTGAAAACAGTTTCAAAAAGACCCGATGGGTCACTGGGAGTCAGAGTGGCGACCAATTTGCCCGACTTGAGATCCTTGACGCCGACCTCGATGGCGTCAGGCAACCAGGCCCTCAACCTCAGACCGGGTCCGTCCGGATTGGCACAGAGGCCTAAGTGAGAGAAGGGATCGGCACAACGGGCCGCAGCCAAGCGTTCAACGAGCATAGGGACATCCTTTCATAGCAGAGCATCCGCCCGGGCCAGGGCCCGAGCGGATGTGAGCGAGTCATGGGAAAACGACTCAACGACTGGCCTCATCGCGGGCCTGGCTCATACGAGCTGCCAGCGCCTTGAGCGACTCTCTCTCGAACAGATCTTCCAGATCCGCCGACAGCTTGCGACGCCAGTTCGGGTATTCGTAGCTGGTACCGGGTACATTGACCGGTTTGTCCATCTCCAGCCAATCTTCCAGCTGGGTACTGAACAGGGCACAGCTGCCACGGGACATGTGGATCTGCAAACCATGATTCAGCTCGGTATTCATACCGACCCAATTGACGTCATGACTGACATTGGGGGAGATGACCCCATGGCCATGCAGGCTGTCGAGAATGCACTGTTTGGCCTGGTGGCGATCCGCATACAGGGTCTTGAGTACCGCCTCGTCCGGGTAGAGCCCCAACTCCTTGCCCAGCGCCAGATCATCACAATGCCAGAACCCCTTGAGGGTCGGCATGTCGTGGGTGGTCAAGGCCGACATCGCCTGTTCGGTGTAGTGGGCCGGAGAGATATAGCCACCATCATCCTTGGAGCGCTCGAAGAAGAACACCTTGTAGGAGTGGACACCATTCTCTTTGAGAGTCACATCGATACCTTGCGGCACTGTGCCGAGATCTTCCCCTATCAGCAGGCACTGATTGCGGTGGGACTCCAGCGCCAGTATGCCAAGCAGGTCATCGACCGGGTAGTAGATGTAGGCCCCTTTGGCGGCGGAAGCTCCGGGCGGTACCCACCACAACCGCAGCAAGGCCATGACGTGGTCGATGCGCAGCGCGCCGCACGAACGCATGTTGGCCCTGAACATATCCACCATGGGTTGATAGGCAGCTTCAAAGAGCTGGTTCGGGTTCATGGGGGGCAGGCCCCAGTTCTGACCGAGCGGCCCCAGGATATCGGGCGGCGCCCCCACAGACGCTTTCGGGCAATAGAGTTCACGGTTGGCCCAGATCTCGGTCGAGCCTTCGGAAACACCCACCGCCAGATCCCGGTAGATCCCCATCACCATGCCAGCGGCCTTGGCACGGGCGTCGGCAGCGGCAAGCTGCTCATCGGCCAGGAATTGCAGATAGAGATAGAAGTTCACCTCTTGGCTGTGGGCGGCCACCCAAGCGGCCACCTCTGCATTGTGGTAATCCTGCAAGGCCTCGGGCCAGACTGGCCAACCCCAGGCATTCTGGCCTTCGGCATAGAGGCTCGCCTGGATGGCATCGAAGCTCGCCTGCTGCTGCAGACTGTCACCACCGGCTGCGACAAAGGCGTCGAACGCAGCGAGACGTGCACCGCTCAACGGGCGCTGGTCGAACACCTTGCGCAGCATAGGCAGCTTGATGGCGGTGACGCCGCTGTAGTCCACATACTCTTTGGCGCGCAACAAGGTGAGTTGCTGCTGGAAAGAGGGCGAAGCAACCTCGGCCTTCAGGTCAGCATTAGCTTGAAACTCAGGCACAGCCTCCACATCGATGTAGATGAGATTCAACCAGCGACGGGAAGAGGGGCTATAAGGACTGGCACTCTCCGGATTGGCTGGGTAGAGGGCATGGATAGGATTGAGGCCGACAAAGTGTGCGCCCCAGCCAGCCACTCGCTCGACCAGCAGGCCAAGATCGCTGAAATCGCCAATGCCCCAGTTGGTACGACTGCGCAGGCAATAGAGCTGCACGCTCGGTCCCCACACCTTGCGACCCTGAGCGATGGGCGCCTGTTTGTAGCATGCCTTGGGCGCGACGATGAGCCGCATGCTGGCCAAGGGTTCGTCATTGCCCTCCTCGAGCAGCACCAACTGGTGATAACCCAGACCCGGGGCAGCATCCAGAGTGACGCGGTAGGCCTGACACTCCATCTCCTCGAATTCGGCCACACCGACCAGCTCGCCCTCGACCGGCGTGAGCTGACCGGACAACTCGCCCCCCTGCTCCACCGAAAGCGCCCAGATGAGGCTGTCATTGACAAAATCGATGGGCAGGCGGATTTCGAGGCTGACAGGCTCGCCGTCACGCACCACCATCACAGGATCCAGAGCGCGCAACCAGTGTTGGCGATACTCCTGTTCCAGCTGGGCGGTGAGCATCGCTTCGTCATCGACCTGGTAGCCCATGGCCCCCAGCATGGCAGCCTTGCTCTCTTGGGATACCTGGGCCGGCTGGCCCCAGGCATCAACATACTCGCTGGCAATGCCTTTGGCGGCAGCCAGCTGTTCTATCAGGGTGGTCATAGTTTGAGAATTCCCGCTGTGGATTCTGTCTATACTATTTTGTTTAGTTTTTATGGGTCTTACTGGCGGACTGGCTCTTTGGCCACGCCAAACCGCCGCCATTTTTACACATCTGACCTGGGGGTTGTGTGACAGAGTAGGCACTATTTGGGTTATCTCTTTCGACAAAAACTGGTAGTCAGTTACATAAACAGAAAATAAATTTCACAGTTTTTCATGATATAGCGCAATTTCGCGCAGATTGTTGGTTGACTCACCGGTGAGTTCTAGTAAATTTACAAACGGAATTTTCTTTGACTACTGAACAGTTAGGTAACCAATTATGACTATCAAAGTAGGTATTAACGGTTTTGGCCGTATCGGCCGTTTCGTCTTCCGTCTGGCCGCTGAGCGTGCTGACATCGAAGTGGTTGGCATCAACGACCTGATCGACGTTGACTACATGGCTTACATGTTGAAGTACGACTCCACTCACGGCCGTTTCAATGGCACCGTTGAAGTCAAAGACGGCAACCTGGTTGTTAACGGTAAAACTGTACGTGTTACCGCTGAACGTGACCCGGCTAACCTGAAATGGGATGCCATCGGTGTTGACGTTGTTGCCGAAGCTACCGGTCTGTTCCTGGACGACGCCACTGCTCGTAAGCACATCGCTGCCGGTGCCAAGAAAGTCGTTCTGACTGGCCCGTCCAAAGACGCGACTCCTATGTTCGTCATGGGTGTTAACGACGCGACCTACGCTGGCCAGGACATCGTTTCCAACGCTTCCTGCACCACCAACTGCCTGGCCCCGATCGCCAAGGTTCTGAACGATACCTTCGGTATCGAATCCGGCCTGATGACCACCGTCCACGCTACCACTGCTACCCAGAAGACCGTTGATGGTCCGTCTGCTAAAGACTGGCGCGGTGGCCGCGGTGCGGCTCAGAACATCATCCCGTCCTCTACCGGTGCTGCCAAGGCTGTTGGCGTTGTTATCCCGGAACTGAACGGCAAACTGACCGGCATGGCGTTCCGTGTACCGACTCCGGACGTGTCCGTTGTTGACCTGACCGTTAACCTGAAGAAAGCTGCCACCTACGCAGAAATCTGCGCAGCGATGAAAGCCGCCTCCGAAGGTTCCATGAAGGGCGTGCTGGGCTACACCGAAGATCAAGTGGTTTCCACCGACTTCCTGGGTGAGCGTCAGACTTCCGTATTCGATGCCAAAGCAGGTATCGCACTGAACGACAAATTCGTTAAAGTTGTATCCTGGTACGACAACGAAATGGGCTACTCCAGCAAGGTTCTGGACCTGATCGCTCACATCTCCAAGTAATTTGGGATGCGCAATCACGTAGCGTAAAAAAGGCGGCCATTGGCCGCCTTTTTTGTTATTGGCACATTGTTGTTTGGCCGTCGAATCCTCGTCGGATCCTCAAGGAGTCTCCATGCAATCCCTTCGTTCCCTGACTGCCAGCTGCCAGCTTGGCGTCAACCAAACCGGCCTGCCCCTGCTCTATATCGACAATGGGGTCGCCAAGGCCGAGATCAGCCTGTTTGGCGGCCATGTGTTGCGCTATCAACGCCATGGTGAGCCAGCGTCGCTCTGGCTAAGCGACAAGGCCGTCCTCGACGGCAGCAAGCCCATCCGTGGCGGCATTCCCGTCTGCTGGCCCTGGTTTGGCCCCTCCCCCGCCCGGGTGGGTAGTGGCAAGCCAGCTCATGGCTTCGCCCGCACCAGCCTCTGGACGCTGGATGGCGTCAGCGATCACGAAGATGGCACCCTGGTGCATCTCTCCCTGACGGACAACGATGCCACATTGGCGATCTGGCCTCACCCCTTCGAGCTGGAACTGGATGTACTGGTCGGCCGTGAGCTCTCCCTGGTGCTGACTACTCGCAACACAGGAGCAGACCCCATCGTCTATAACGCCGCCCTGCACACCTACTTGCAGGTGAGCGCCCCTGAGGCCATTGAGATACAAGGATTAGGCGAACCCTATCTGGACAAGCTGAGTGGCCAGCAAGCGTGCCAACAGGGCTCTGTCGTCCTCAATGCGGCCATGGATCGCATCTATCAGGCTCCCGAAGCCCTGATTGAAGTACAAGATGGTGATCGCAGCAGCCGGGTCATCAGTGGCAATCATGACAGCATAGTGGTCTGGAATCCCTGGGCGGAAGGCGCCGCCGCCATGGCCGACATGAGCGATGATGGCTATACCACCATGTTCTGTGTTGAGGCCGCCATCACGGCCGATGCCGGTGTAACCATAGCTGCGGATGAAGAACACAGCTTCTCGACCGTGATCTGCTAAGGCTCATGCGATAAAAAGAGGGCACCCTGGGGTGCCCTCTTTTCTATGCGCTTTCTGATATGCCCTTGCCTTGCGGCCAGAGACGCTGAGCCGATCAGGCGTTGCCCTGAACCTTTAACTTGAGTTCGGCGGCAAAATCCAACATGCGATCGAGCGGGATCAACGCCTTGATGCGCAGTGCCTCATCGACCAATATCTCGTGCTGCTCGGCACCATCGCTGAGCGCGTCCTTGATCGCCGCCAGGCCGTTCATCGCCATCCAGGGACAATGGGCGCAGCTGCGACAGGTCGCGCCATCGCCACCGGTCGGAGCCTCGACCATCTCCTTGTCCGGACAAGCCTGTTGCATCTTGTAGAAGATGCCGCGGTCGGTCGCCACTATCAGTTTTTTCTGAGGCAAGTCGCGAGCCGCCTTGATCAGCTGACTGGTCGAGCCGACCGCGTCGGCCAATTCGATAACCGAGGCCGGGGATTCAGGATGCACCAGCACAGCCGCATCCGGGTTCTGGGTCTTGAGCTCGCGCAGTGCGCTGGCCTTGAACTCGTCATGGACGATGCAGTGGCCCTGCCAGCGCAACATCTGGGCGCCAGTCTTCTTCTCGATATAGGCGCCAAGGTGCCTGTCCGGGCCCCAGATGATCTTGTGGCCCTGGCTGTCGAGATGCTCGACGATTTCGAGCGCAATGCTGGAGGTCACCACCCAGTCTGCCCGCGCCTTGACCGCCGCCGAGGTGTTGGCGTAGACGACGACGATGTGATCCGGATTGGCATCACAGAAAGCGGAGAACTGCTCAATCGGGCAACCCAGATCGAGGGAACACTCAGCCTTCAGGGTCGGCATCAACACCTGTTTGTGAGGGCTCAGGATCTTGGAGGTTTCCCCCATGAAGCGCACGCCCGCCACTATCAGGGTCTGGGCTTCGTGATCCCGGCCAAAACGGGCCATCTCCAGGGAGTCACCGACGAAGCCACCCGTGGTTTCGGCCAGGGCCTGGATCTCGGGATCCGTGTAGTAGTGGGCGATCAGCACAGCCTTGCGCTCAGTTAGCAGCGCCTTGATCTCCTCAATGAAGCGGCTCTTCTCGGCCTGGCTCAAGGGGACGGGTTTGGCCGGGAAGGGGTAATCCATCTCAACCGCGGGAGGGATACTGCTCAGTGCATTGCTCATTGCGACTGTTCCATCAGGGCTTGGAAAGGCCAAAATTATAACCAGAAGCCGGCCACAAACCCATCAACAAATCACAATCCCGAGCAGAGGGCTCAAGCGTACCCACAACAAAAAGGCCCGCACTTTCGTGCGGGCCTTTTTATCTGACCATCTTGCTGGTCGGGAATATGGTGGTCGTTACTGGGCTCGAACCAGTGACCCCCTCCTTGTAAGGGAGGTGCTCTCCCAGCTGAGCTAAACGACCTGGGAAACTGTCCATCTCAGCGATGGGAAATTATGGTGGGCGTGCTGGATTCGAACCAGCGACCAATTGATTAAAAGTCCAACTGCTCTACCGACTGAGCTAACGGCCCATCTAACTCAT
>NZ_AQGQ01000163.1 GCF_000388115.1 Aeromonas molluscorum 848 | reverse complement strand
CACGTAAGGCCTGTTCACTCATTGCCATGCCTCCTGGGCCGTAGGAGAAGAAGTGTTCGTCACCGAAGTTGCCGGACTTGAGCGCCAGGGAGAGAGGGCTGCCGATGGCCCGCACCCAGGGCACTCCGGGCGCTATCTGCGGGCCAATGTGGAACGCCGAGAGCCCCAGGGCCTGAGTGACCCGACTCGAGGTCTCGCCGCCGGCGATGATGAGGTTGCTGACCCCGGCAGCCACCAGCAGGCGGGCCACGGCGGCAAAGCAGGTTTCCACCGCGTCGCTGGCGGCCTGAGCCCCGTACTGGCGCTGGATCTCGCTCAGGGTCTCGGGCGTGGTGGTGGCATAGAGCAGGGGCGCCGGGCCCTCCCCCTGGCTCAGCAGCCAGTCGGCAAGTCGGGCCGGGTAGGCGGGATCCGTGAGACAGGCCTCTACCGACAGGGCCTGGCTCGGTGCCAGCGTGCGATAGTGGGCTACCTGACGATTGGTCATCTGGGAGCAGGAGCCGGACAGGATGGCGCAGCGCCCCGGCTGGGGGTGGCCTGATGCCCGGGCCGTCTCGGCCTGGCCCTTGCCAAGGATCCGGGCCAGGCCGATGGCGAGCCCGGAGCCCCCCGTGACCAGGGGCCAGTCGCGCACGGCGGCGGCAATATCCAGCAGGTGCTGCTCGGTCAGGGTATCGACCACGGCGTAGCGATAGCCATCTTCCCTGAGGGTGGTCAGGGCGGCGGCAATGGCGGCGGGCCCGGCCGCTATGGTATTGAAGGGCACCAGGCCGGTGCGTCCGCGTCCCTGGGCATCCATCAGCCGCAGCAGATTGCTGTCGGTCATGGGGGTGAGCGGGTGGTGGCGCATGCCGGATTCCGCCAGCGGGGTGCGATCCACGAACAGGTTGCCTTGATAGACGGTGCGACCGTTGACTGGCAGAGAGGGGCAGATCAGGGTGAAGTCGCTACCCAGGGCCTCGAGCAGTGCATCCGTGACCGGCCCTATGTTGCCGTGCGCTGTGCTGTCGAAGGTGGAGCAATATTTTTGGTAGATGCGATCGCAACCCTGTTCGCGCAGCCAGGCGAGGGCGGCGAGGGAACTGACCACCGCCTCATCGGCCGGGCAGGAGCGGCTCTTGAGGCTCACCACCAGGGCGTCCGCCTGGGGCAGGACAGCGCTGTCCGGGATTCCAGAGAGTTGCAAGGTGGCGAGGCCATTTTCCACCAGGAAGCCCGCGATGTCGGTCGCGCCGGTAAAGTCGTCTGCAATCACCCCGAGTTTCATGATTTGGCTCCCGGCAGCGTGATGCCCGCATAGGCCTTGATGACGGCGCTGTCGTCCTCCTGGCCGTGACCGGCGTTGCTGGCGTTGAGGAACTGATTGAGGGCGGCGCTCGCCAGAGGTAGCGGGAAATTCAGTGCCTGGCCCTGTTGGGCGACCAACTTGAGATCCTTGACGAAGATGTCCACCGCAGAGCGGGGGTTGTAGTCACCGCTCAGTACCCTTGGCATGCGGTTTTCGAACATCCAGGAGTTGCCGGCGGCCTGGGTGATTACCTGATACATGAGATCCAGCGGCACACCGGCGCGGCTCGCCAGCGCCATGGCTTCGGCGGCGACTGCGATGTGAACGCCAGCCAGCAGCTGGTGGATTATCTTGACCGTGCTGCCCTGACCCGGGCGCTCGCCGATGGTGAAGACGTGCGTGGCGACCGCCTCGAGCACGGGTTGCAGGCGGTCGAAGGCGGCCTGGGGGCCTGCTGCCATCACTGTCATCGCACCGGCCTCGGCCTTGACGGCGCCGCCGGAGACGGGGGCATCGAGTACCAGCAGCCCCTGAGCGGTCAGCTCGCTTGCGATGGCTTCTGCCTCCTCGCTGGCGATGGTGGCGCTGATCATGATGGCGGTACCCGGCTTGAGGCGACGAGCCAGCCCCTGTTCTCCCAGCAGAATACGGCGGACCTGCGCGGCATTGACCACCAGCAGCAGTACGGCATCGAGCCGGTCTGCGATGGCGTTGGCATCCGCCCCGACACTGGTGGCACCGGCGACGGCCAGTCGCTCGCGGGCCGCCGGGTCGAGATCGATGCCATGGGTGTGGAGCCCGGCCCGCAGGCAGGAAAGGGCGGCGCCCATGCCCATGGCGCCAAGGCCGATGACGGCAACCTGATAAGGGTGAGACATGCTGGATTCCTCTATGAGACGGCGTATGGGCTCATAGTAGGGATTAACGCCGGTCAAATATCAGGCTTGAATCACATTTTTTAACTATCTAGGTGTTATTTTTTGTGATTTGATTCGGTTGAACCCCTTTATTAGGCTCAATATGGCATTTCATGTGTGATTAAATGTTAATTTTGCTGGCTGTGATGAAGTTTTATCATTTTTTACCATCCTGCTGGGCTAGAATGGCGGCTCCATTCAGGAGGCGGCCCCATGATCCCCATAGAACGACAGCAACAGATATTGCAGATGCTGGCTGAGCGCGGCGTAGTCAGCATTTTGGCCCTCACGGAGCGGCTCGGGGTCTCCCACATGACGGTGCGCCGGGATATCCAGAAGCTGGAGCAGCAGGGGCGGGTGCTGTCTGTCTCGGGAGGGGTCAGCCTGGCTCAGCGCATCACCAGCGAGCCTTCCCATGCCGCCAAGCGCAGCCTGATGCAGGAGGCCAAGTTGGCCATCGCCCGTCTGGCGGCGGATCAGGTGCCGGCTGGCTGCACCGTCTATCTGGATGCGGGGACTACCTCCCTGGAACTGGCCCGGGAGCTGGCGCTGCGCGATGACCTCATGATAGTGACCAATGACTTCATGGTGTGCGCCTACCTGATCGAGCATGGCCTGGGCCGCCTCTATCACACCGGCGGCATGGTGATCCGTGACAACCAGTCCTGCGCCGGGGAGGCGACGGCCCACTTCCTGAGCAACCTGCATCTGGATATCGCCTTTTTGTCATCCTCTTCATGGGACCTGCATGGCATCTCGACGCCGAATGAGGAGAAGGTGCCGGTCAAGCGCGCCGTGGTAGAGGCGGCCTCGACCCGTATCCTCATCTGCGACTCCTCCAAATATGGCAAGGTAGGGACTTTCAAGGTGGTGGGCTGGGAAGCCATCGATCAGGTGATAACGGATGACAGGCTGGCCCAAAATGCCAGGGATATGCTGGCCCAGCACGGGGTCCAGTTGTCTCTGGTAAGCCTGGGCGCGGATCCCTTTACTCAGGCCAGTACAAGGGGCTCTTCCCCGGTGCGCTAGCTCTTCGCTTCCATGGTCTGACGCTGTGGCGCCGTCATTGAGGGTCCCCGGCAAGCAGTAGCAGGGAGGGGAATGCTGACAGAAAAAGGCCGTGAAGGGGTCAACAGGGGAGTCTGGTTGGCAGCAGGCCAATGCAGCGCGGAAACGGGCTCTTTCCCTTGGCCGCGCAAAACGCGGTGGCAAACCCAGGCGGTCAGTGTTGCGTGATGGGATAGGAGAGGGAGAGCCAGGCGGCAGCAGGGTACCGCCCGACTTGGACTATTTGTCGGCGCTCTTTTGGATCTTCTCGCCGACCTTCTCGACATCTTTGCCCATGCCGCTCATGGTGTTGCAAGCGAACAGCAGGGCGCAGCAGAAGATAATCGTCAGGGTTTTCAGGGATGTCATCATTGTGCTACTTGTACAAGTGAGAGGAATGCCAGCAACTTCGAGTCTAGTCGAGGTGGGGCTCAGGGGGCCACACGTAGCAGCTTGCCTGCCGCACTATCGGTGAGCAGATAGAGGGCGCCATCCGGTCCCTCTTTGATGGTGCGGATCCGCTCTCCTCGCTCGGTCAGCAGAGCCCGCTCGGCGATGATACTGTCGCCAGCCAGGGTCAGCTCGACCAGTTTCTGACCCCGCAGGGCACCGATAAAGAGCTTGTCCTGCCATTGGGGGTAGTGATTTCCCGAATGGAACAGCATGCCTGACGGGGCGATGGAGGGGACCCAGACCTTGAGCGGGCCCGTCAGTCCGGGGGCAGAACCGCCCTCGCCAATCTTGCCGCCGCCATACTCCTCGCCAAAGCTGACTCTGGGCCAGCCATAGTTGTTTCCCCTCTCTATCAGGTTGACCTCATCCCCGCCCTGGGGCCCATGCTCGTGGGCCCAGAACTGCCTGGCCACAGGCCGCCAGGCCGCCCCCTGCATGTTGCGATGACCCAGACTCCAGATCTCGGGCAGGGCGCCCCGCGTGTGGATGAAGGGGTTGTCATGCGGCACGCTGCCGTCCCGGTTGAGACGGACCGTCTTGCCGAGGTGATTGTCGAGACGCTGGGCCTGGTCACGATAATGGAAGCGATCGCCGAGGGTAATGTAGAGCAGGCCATCGCTCCCCAGCACCAGACGGGACCCGAAATGGGCACCGCCCGACACCTTGGGGCGCTGGCTGAACAGGGGTTGCAGGGAGACCAGGCGATCGTCTTGCAGCCTGGCCCGGGCGACGGCGGTGCTGCTGCCCCCCGGGCCGGGTTCGCTGTAGCTGAAATAGAGCCAGCCCTGCTCATCTTGCGCCAGATCGAGCAGGCCTCCCTGGCCCTCGGCTGCTATCTCGGGCAGGCCAGCTACCGGATGACGCTGACCATCGGCGCTGATGCGCAGCAGGCGGCCGGGTCGTTCGCTCACCAGCAGATCGCCGCCGGGCAGGAAAGCCAGCCCCCAGGGATGCACCAACCCCTGGTGCACTATCTCGACCTTGAGCGGGCTTGCCCTGGGCAGGGGGGCCAGGGTAAAGCAGAGCAGCAGACAGAGGGTGAAGCGCAGCAGCATGGGAGACCCTGGATGAAGGGGAACATCGGCCAAGTATAGAGGTGGAGGCGCAGCCTGCTCCGGGTCTGGCATGGCGCCGTTATGGGGAGGACTCATGGCCGTCGGGCATGGAGGGCCGGCACCGCCTTCATTCGGGCGGCGCCAGCTGTCGAGGTCATCCGGCGAGCCGGGCATCCCACTGGGGGAGTTGTGCTCTCTCGGCCAGGTGCTGACGGCGCCGATCCGACACGGCATCGGCCAGCATGGCGAGCAGGTGCAGACTGTCATCCCAATGAAGGCAGGCATCGGTCACTGACTGGCCGTAAGTGAGCTCGCTCAAGGGGGCGGGGGCCTGGCTGCCTTCGATCAGGAAGCTCTCGGCCATGACGGCGGCGATGGCCTGGCTACCTTCGGCCAGCTGATGGCAGATCGCTTCGGCCACCCTGAGCTGGTTCTTGTGCAGTTTCTGGCTGTTGCCGTGGCTGCAATCGACCATGAGCCGTTCATTGAGCCCTTGCTGGCGCAGCTGCGTGGCGGCGGCCTCCACATCGGCTTTGTGGTAATTGGGATGGGCTCCCCCCCGCAATATGATGTGGCCAGCATCATTGCCTTCACTGCGGATCACGACCATGCCGCCCTGGCTACCGGGCGCCGTGAACAGGTGGGAGGCCCGGCTTGCCTGGATGGCATCCATGGCGACCCGGACATTGCCATCTGTGCCGTTCTTGAAACCGACCGGGCAGGGCAGGGCGGAGGCGAGTTGACGATGGACCTGGGACTCGGTGGTGCGGGCACCGATCGCTCCCCAGCTGATGAGGTCGGCGAGATAGAGGAAACTGGTGGTATCGAGAAACTCGGTGGCGGTGGCCAGGCCCAGCTCGCCAATGTCGAGCAGGAGCTGGCGCGCCAGTCGCAGACCCAGGTCGAGATCATGGCTGCCATCCAGATGGGGATCGAAAACCAACCCTTTCCAGCCTACTGTGGTACGCGGCTTTTCGAAGTAGGCCCGCATCACTATCTGCAGACGATCACCATACTGCTCGGCCAGAGGGGCCAGCCGCCTGGCATAATCGAGAGCGGCGTTGGGATCGTGCAGGGAACAGGGGCCTATCACCACCAGCAGGCGGTCGTCTGCACCGCTCAGAATGTCGCTGACCTGCTGACGATGCCGTGCAATCCGGGTCTGCATGGGGGCCGGGCAAGGGTGTTGTGCCAAGAGTTCGGCCGGGGTGGGGAGTGCTGTCACTGCGCAGGCACGCATTACCGAGTTCAAGACTGCCATCAGGGTTACCTTGTGATGCGAACGGAATAGAAGGCGTTGGGTGCAGCACAGATCTTGTGCTGTTGATGGGGCTAAACCAACACCTTAATTGAGAGTGATTATCATTATCTTGTTTTGTGTCCGACATGCAAGCACTAACGAGAGGCGCATCAAAATGGGGGGCTGAAACCAGCAGGGCCCGGGCTGGCACAGCGCGGGCCCTGACAGGAACTGATGGAAGATCAGCTGTCCATCACGTCGTGGCGGTCATGATGGTAAGCCTCTTCATCCTTGCCATGGCGCCAGTAGGGCACGGCATAGACACGGCTGCGATCCACCTCCAGGGTACGCCTGACGTGGCGACGCATGGGCACGACCAGCCCTTCCTCGCCACCGAACCAGAAGTAGCTGTTGTCGCCGGTCATGGGCTGGCTGGTGAGATGGCTGACCAGGGGCTCTGTCTGCTCCGGGGTGCCGACAAACCAGCGCAGCTCGACCCCGGCCGGCAGCGGGATGTCCAGTATGTCTTGCTCATGGGGCACCAGCAGGGCTATGTGGCCCTTGGCCTGGGGCGCCATCACCTCTGCCATGGCGCAGATGGCGGGCAGGGAGGTGAGATCCCCCACCATGTAGTAGTGGTCGGCGCGTTGCAGCATCGGATTGGGGCCACCGGGGCCCGAGATGGCGAGTCTGTCCCCCGGCTTGACATTGAGGGCAAATCGGCTGGCCGGGCCCGTCTCGCCATGGAGCGCGAAGTCGATATCCAGCTCCAGCACCTCGGGGCGAAAGGCGCGAATGGTGAAGGTGCGCATGATGGGCCTCTGACTAGGATCTTCCCAGCGCGGGCCTTGCGGGGTGGGCGTTGGCAAGACGGCATGGGCCTGTCCGGGTTGCGGCAGCATGATCTTGATATGGGCGCCACCGCAGGTGAAGGGGTAGTCGGCGAGATCGGGGCCTGTCAGGCAGACTCGGCGCAAGTGGGGGCTAAGATCCTGCACTTGTTTGACGTTAAGCAGGCGGGGACGATTGACTGGAACGGGCTGGGACATGGGAAGACTCCTGGCTGACAATGGCGCTTATTCTTATTTAAATGAAAATAATTATCAATTGCCTGTGAGGTTCTATGTCGGCTGGCATCTTGTCATTCGCAGCCGTGTTCCCGATCGCCTCTGACCAGGCACTCCCCTCTCTGACACCCGAGGCCAGTCCAGTCATCCTCTGTCGCAGCACAGGTTAGGGGAGGCGCCCCTGGCCCAGGGGCTGGCGTCTTGCTGCTTGCCACCCTCTGTCCCTGTACGGCTATATCCCTATAAAGGTTCCAGTTATGTCCCGAGCAAATTCCATTGACCCGGGGATTTCAAAGCGAGTATTTTAGCGCCGCACGATAACGGACTGATAATAGTTATCATTTGTAGTCTTATTCGATGGGTGTGAAATGGATACTCAAGTGATGGAAACCCGCGCGCCGGTTCAGGCTGCGCCCCCCGACGTCCTGTTCACGTCGAGCCAGGGAGAGATCCGGGCCAATGATCTGGGTCAGCCGATCCGAACGCCAGCCTGTGAATGGCCCTTGCTGGCGCGGCAGATAGACGCTGCCATGGCCAAGGCCAGGGCAGCAGGCCAGGTCAATCCCCTGCTTATCGGCGCCTTCGCCTTCGACCCCGCCGAACCCTCCTGCCTCTATGTGCCAGGCCACGTCGAGCGCAGCGAGCGCTGTCAGCGTGAATCCGGCCCCCAGGCCTCGAACCAGGCCATCTCGGTGCAGAGCACCCCTGCCGCCGCCGAATTTCAGGCCTCGGTCAGCGCCGCCCTGGACGCGTTCGCCCAAGGTCAGCTCGCCAAGGTGGTACTGTCGCGCAAGCTGATCCTCACCCTGCACAAGCCCGCCGACCCCGAGCTGGTGCTGGCCCGGCTGATGGCCCAGAATCCCCATGCCTTCCACTTCTCCCTGCCCCTCGATGGGACGCGCCGCCTGCTCGGCGCCAGCCCGGAGCTGCTGCTGCGGGTCAGCGGGGGAGAGGTGTTCACCCACCCGCTGGCGGGCTCCGCCAGACGGGCGAGCGAGCCGGCGCAAGACGAGGCGGTGGCCCGGGATCTGCTGGCCTCCCGCAAGGATCAGCATGAACACAAGTTGGTGATCGACGAGATCCGCCGGGTGCTGACCCCCCACTGCCGCGAGCTGGCGATCCCGTCCAGCCCCTCGCTGATGAGCACGGATACCCTCTGGCATCTGGGTACCCCCATCGCCGGCCAGTTGCACGGCAACGAGGCATCGGTGCTTTCCTTGGCCTGCCAGCTCCATCCCACTCCGGCCCTGTGCGGCTATCCCACGGATCTTGCGCGCCAGTTCATCCGCGAGCAGGAGCCCTTCAGGCGCGCCCTGTTCAGCGGGATCGTCGGCTGGTGCGACAGCCAGGGCAACGGCGAGTGGGCCGTGGTGATCCGCTGCGGCGTGCTCGATGGCCATCAGGTGGAGCTGTTTGCCGGCGCCGGCATCGTCGCGGGCTCGGATCCCGCCATGGAGTGGGCCGAGACCGGCACCAAGCTGGGTACCATGCTCAAAGCCCTGGGCCTGAGTCCGGAGGTGGCGCAATGACCCAATCCAACCGCTTCCTGCCCTATACCCGCTGGCCTGATGCCTTGGCCCAGCGCTACCGTGCCAAGGGCTATTGGCGTGGCGAGCCGCTGACCGCCATGCTGGCGCGTCAATGCGAGCTGGCCCCCGAGGCCGAGGCCATCCTCTGCGGCGAGCGCCGCTTCAGCTATGGCGAGCTGGACGCCGGCTCGAGCCGGCTGGCCGCG
>NZ_AQGQ01000162.1 GCF_000388115.1 Aeromonas molluscorum 848 | reverse complement strand
GTGCCTTGGCAAGACCCATGGCAGAGAGTTTGCCTGTTTCGCGCTTGAGCCAGGGGGCTGCTTGCAATCGAGCCAGCGGCAGAGCATCGCTTTTTAGCAAAGCGCCGCATGCCGTGCTCAGGGTACGCAGGGGGCGGGATTCCAGCATCAGCAACAGAAACAGCAGGTCGAACAACGGTTCGGACAGTGCGAGATTACGCACCGCCCAGAGCCCGGCCGCGCAGGGCAGCCAGACGACTATCAGCGCCAATATTCCCGCTTGCCACTGCGCTTTCGGAGTGCCGTCCGGACGATGAACCCGGTGGCCCAGCCGGCTGAGCAGGGGTTCGCTTGCGGAGAGGCGCAACCAGTCAGGTCTTGGCAGCAGTGCCTCTAGCAAGGCGGCGCCCACCATGATGGCCGCCGGGGTGGCAGCCATCATGGTCAGGGTGTCGAGGGTGGGCAGGGTTATCACAGCTTGCCAAGCAGGGAGAGGATCACCTCGGCGGAGTGCTGACCGGCAACCTCGATAAAGGCGTCGAAGGATTCCACTTGCTCCTTGCCTGCAATGTCAGACATGGCGCGTACCACCAGATAGGGCACGCCAAACATATGACACACCTGACCGATTGCGGCCCCTTCCATCTCGACGGCCAGCATCTGCGGGAAGTCGGCGCGGGCGCGGGCGATAGCCTCCGGTTTGCACATGAACTGGTCGCCGGTGCAGATGAGTCCCAGCTTGGTCTTATGCTTGCCGTGCAGGGCGATGCACTCCTCGGCCAGGGCAATGAGACGGGCATCGCAGGGGAAAGCGACGGGTTGTTGCGCCATCTGGCCCATCTCGTAGCCAAAAGCGGTTACGTCCACGTCGTGAAAGCGCATCTCGCTGGCGATCACCACATCACCTATCCGCAACGCATGATCGAAACCGCCGGCAGAGCCGGTATTGATCACGCAGTCGGGGGCAAATTTTTCCAGCAGCAGCGACGTGGCGACGCTGGCGGCGACCTTGCCGATGCCGGAGCGGGTCAATATCACCTCTTTGCCTGCCAGTGTGCCGCTATAAAACTCACAGCCGCCAAGCTGGGTGGTGGTCATGTCGCTCAGTTGGCCACGCAGCAGGGCAACTTCCTGCTCCATGGCGCCGATAATACCTACTTTCATCAGAAACCTCGTCTAGGGGCTCAAGCCCGTCTAAGTTGCGGCAATCATAGCAAAAATCCGCGCCAAGCCTACAGGCGAGGCGGCCTTGGGTGATCGCTTGCACAAAAAAACGCCCCCGCAGGAGCGAGGGCGTCGGTTTGTTAGTCAGTGTGACCAGAGAAGGCCGGTCCGACTAATGGTCTGGGTCACACGGCCAGATACTCCATGATCCCTTCGGCGGCCTTGCGGCCTTCGTAGATGGCGGTCACCACCAGATCCGAACCGCGCACCGCATCGCCACCGGCAAACACCTTGGGATTGGTGGTCTGGAAGGCGAAATCGGACTGCTCGGGGGCGCGGATCCGCTCGCGACTATCCAGCTCGATACCAAACTCACTCATCCAGGGCTGCGGGTTGGGCTGGAAGCCAAAAGCCATGACCACGGCATCGGCGGCCAGTACCTGCTCTGAGCCTGCGATAACCACAGGGTTGCGACGACCGTTGGCATCGGGGGCACTCAGTTCGGTGCTTACCACCTTGATGCCGCAGGTGCGACCATGGGCATCGAGTTCGACCCCAACGGGCTGCAGGTTGAACATGAATTCAACCCCTTCCTCGCGGGCATTTTGCACCTCGCGCTTGGAGCCCGGCATGTTCTCTGCATCGCGGCGATAGGCGCAGATCACCTTGTCAGCCCCCTGACGGATAGCGGTGCGCACGCAGTCCATGGCGGTATCGCCCCCGCCGAGTACCACCACCTGCTTGCCGGCGAAGTCGATGTAATCGGCTTGCGCCTTCTCAAAGCCCAGCAGCCGGTTGGCGTTGGAAATGAGGTAGGGCAGGGCATCATAGACGCCGGGAGCCTCTTCGTTGGTGAAGCCGCCTTTCATGTATTTGTAAGTGCCCACCCCGAGGAAGACGGCGTCGAACTCGCCGAGCAGATCGGCGAAGGAGACGTCCTTACCGACTTCAGTCTCAAGCCGGAATTCGATGCCCATGGCCTCGAAGATCTCGCGGCGGCGCTGCATGACCTCTTTTTCCAGCTTGAAGGAGGGGATGCCAAAGGTGAGCAGGCCTCCAATCTCTGGATATTTGTCGAACACCACGGCGCTGACGCCACCACGGGCCAGCACGTCGGCACAGGCCAGGCCAGCTGGGCCCGCGCCTATGACGGCGACCCGCTTGTCGGTCTTGATCACGTTGGAGAGATCCGGGCGCCAGCCCATCTCGAACGCCTTGTCGGTGATGTATTTCTCGATGTTGCCTATGGTCACGGCGCCGAATCTGTCGTTGAGGGTGCAGGCACCTTCACAGAGTCGGTCCTGAGGACAGACCCGGCCGCATACCTCCGGCAGACTGTTGGTCTGATGGGAGAGCTCCACCGCTTCAAGGATGCGCCCCTCGTTGGCCAGTTTCAGCCAGTTGGGGATGTAGTTGTGCACCGGGCACTTCCACTCGCAATAGGGATTGCCGCAATCGAGGCAGCGATCCGCTTGCATGCCGACTTGAGACTGGTTGAAGGGCTCGTAGATCTCCACAAACTGGATCTTGCGAATTTTCAATGGCTTCTTCGGCGGGTCGACCCGCTGAACATCAACAAATTGGAATACGTTCTGGCTCATAGGTTCCCTCCTTACTGCGCCTGGATTCTGAGTTCTGCACTGGAACGACTGGTATGGCCCAACAGTGCCTTGACGTCACTGGACTTGGGTTTGATCAGCTTGAACTTCGGCACATAGGAATCAAAGTTGGCCAAAATTTCCTCGGCGCGTGAGCTGCCGGTTTCGTTCAGATGTTCGGTAATGATGCCGCGCAGGTGCTCCTGATGAATGGCGAGGCTCGCCACCTCCAGCAGTTCCACCAGTTCGGAGTTGGTACGCTTGGTAAAGTGGCCATCGCAATCGAGCACGTAGGCGAAGCCGCCGGTCATGCCCGCCGCGAAGTTGACCCCGGTTTCACCGAGTACAGTCACTATGCCGCCAGTCATGTATTCGCAGCCATTGTCGCCAATGCCCTCGACCACAGCCAGGGCGCCAGAGTTACGCACCGCGAAGCGCTCACCCGCGGTACCTGCCGCATAGAGCTTGCCGCCGGTGGCGCCATAGAGGCAGGTGTTGCCGATGATAGCTGCTTCATGAGACTTGAACGACACGCCGACATGGGGTTTGACCACCAACTTGCCGCCGGTCATGCCCTTGCCCACGTAGTCATTGGCGTCACCGGTCAGGATCAGCTCCAGACCGCCGGCGTTCCAGACGCCGAAGCTCTGGCCTGCGGTGCCGTTGAAGTGGACCCGCACCGGGTCGCTGGCCATGCCCTGGTTGCCGTGTCGGGTGACGATTTCACCGGAGAGGCGCGCCCCGATGGAGCGGTCTGTGTTGCGAATGTCGTAGCGATATTCGCCGCCACTCTTGGTTTCCACCGCCTCGAGCAGGTCTTCGACCATGCGCAGGTTGAGCGGCCCCTTGTCGAAGGTGGGGTTGTGCTGTTGGCAGAACAGGCTGGAACCCGCCACTGCCACCGGCTTGGCCAGGATACCGGAGAGATCCAGCTTGGCCTGACGGGCGGTGAGGCCGGGCAGGGCTTCGAGCAGCTCGGTGCGGCCAATCAGGTCCGTCAGTTGGCTGACACCCAGCCCTGCCATCAACTCACGGGTCTCTTGAGCCACGAACCTGAAGTAGTTCATGGCCATCTCCGGCAGACCGGTGAAGTGGTCACGGCGCAGTTTCTCATCCTGTGTGGCCACGCCGGTGGCACAGTTGTTCAGGTGGCAGATACGCAGGTATTTGCAACCGAGCGCCACCATGGGGCCAGTACCGAAGCCAAAGCTTTCGGCGCCAAGGATGGCCGCCTTGATGATGTCCAGACCCGTCTTGAGGCCGCCATCCACCTGCAGCCGCACCTTGTGGCGCAGGCCGTTGGCGACCAGGGCTTGCTGGGTCTCGGCCAGGCCAAGTTCCCAGGGGGAGCCGGCATACTTGACCGAGGTGATGGGGCTGGCCCCTGTGCCGCCGTCATAACCGGAGATGGTGATGAAGTCGGCATAGGCTTTGGCCACCCCGCAGGCGATGGTGCCCACCCCGGGCTCGGAGACCAGTTTCACCGACACCAGGCAGTTTGGATTGATCTGCTTGATGTCGAAGATGAGCTGAGCCAGATCCTCGATGGAGTAGATGTCATGGTGCGGCGGTGGCGAGATGAGCGTCACGCCAGGCACCGAGTAGCGCAACTGGGCTATCTGGGCTGTCACCTTGTCCCCGGGCAGCTGGCCGCCTTCGCCGGGCTTGGCGCCCTGGGCCACCTTGATCTGCACCACGTCCGCATTCATCAGATAGTGGGGGGTGACGCCAAAGCGGCCCGAGGCAACTTGCTTGATGCGCGAGTTCTTCTCGGTGCCAAAACGCTTGGGATCTTCACCGCCTTCCCCTGAGTTGCTCTGACCGCCGAGGCGGTTCATGGCAATCGCCAGGGCTTCGTGAGCCTCGGGGCCGAGGGCACCGATGGACATGGCGGCGGAGTCGAAGCGCTTGAAGAGATTGGTGGCAGGCTCTACCTCGTCGATGGAGATGGCCTGCTGGCCTTGCTTGACCCCGATAAGATCGCGCAGGGTCGCCACCGGTCGCTCATTGACCAGGCGGGCGTAGTGCAAATAGTCGCTGTATTCGCCGGAGCGCACCGCGGTTTGCAGGGTTTGCACCACGTCCGGGTTATAGGTGTGGTACTCCTCGCCGTGAACGAACTTGAGCAGGCCGCCCTGATTGAGGGGCTTGCGCTTGAGCCAGGCGGTGCGGGCCAGATTGTGCTGATCCTGCTGGATATCTTCAAAATCGGCACCCTGAATGCGGCTGGCGACGCCGCGGAAACAGGTCTCGACGATGGATTTGGACAGACCCACCGCCTCGAACAGTTGGGAGCAGCGGTAGCTGGCGATGGTGCTGATGCCCATCTTGGACATCACTTTGTAGAGACCCTTGTTGATGCCGTTGCGGTAGTTGAGCATGGCCTGGCGCAGGCTCATCTTGAGCACGCCCTCCTCCAACTG
Source organism: Aeromonas molluscorum 848 (assembly GCF_000388115.1). Classification (GTDB taxonomy): domain Bacteria; phylum Pseudomonadota; class Gammaproteobacteria; order Enterobacterales; family Aeromonadaceae; genus Aeromonas; species Aeromonas molluscorum. The sequence continues at coordinate 3,715 of NZ_AQGQ01000162.1, read as the reverse complement.
CTTGGCCAGCGTCTCGTAGGCGAGGTAGGGGTAAACGGCGGTGGCGCCAAAGCCGAGCAGCACGGCAAAGTGGTGCGGATCCCGGGTACTGGCGGTTTCGACCAGGATGTTGGCGTCACAACGCAGGTTGTTGTCGACCAGGGTGCGCTGCACTGCACCCACCGCCATGGCGGCAGGGATGGGCAGGGTGTCGGCACTGATGTTTCTGTCCGAGAGTACCAGCAGCACTGTGCCGGCACGGGCGGCCGTCTCGGCCTCCAGGCAGATACGTTTAACGGCCCCCTCCAGCCCTTCGCTTGGGGCAAAGTTGAGGTCGATCAGGGTATGGCGATAGTGATCTCCCTCCAGGGCCAGCAACTGATGGAAGTCGGAGTAGAGCAGAATGGGCGATTGGAACAGCACTCGGTGGGCGTGACCAAAGGTCTCGTTGAACACGTTCTGCTCGCTGCCGATACAGGTCGCCAGGGACATGACGTGGTTTTCCCGCAATGGATCGATGGGCGGGTTGGTCACCTGGGCAAACATCTGGCGGAAGTAATCATAGAGCGTGCGTTGCCTGGAAGAGAGCACCGCCATGGGGGTGTCGTCACCCATGGAGCCGACGGCCTCCTGGCCGTTCTCGCCGAGTACGCGGATGATCTGATCCAGCTCCTCATAGGAGTAGCCAAACAGTTTCTGATACGTCTTGAGCTGATCGTCATCCAGCTCGCGGGCGCCGGTGTTGGCATCGTCCATCTGCTCGAAGGGGATCAGGCGTTTGCAGTGATCTGTCATCCACTGCTTGTAGGTGTGACGGCTCTTGAGATCGTCGTCGATCTCGAAGCTGGTCCACACCTTGCCGTTGCTGGTGTCGATGACGAAAAGTTCACCCGGGCCGACCCGGCCCTTCTCCAGCACCTCATCCGGGGTGTAGTCCCAGGTGCCCACTTCGGAGGCGAGGGTGATGAACTTGTCCTTGGTGATGACATAGCGGGCAGGGCGCAGGCCGTTTCTGTCCAGGGCGCAGGTTGCGTAGCGACCGTCAGTCATGACGATGCCAGCCGGGCCATCCCAGGGTTCCATGTGCATGGAGTTGAAGTCGTAGAAGGCGCGAAGATCCTCGTCCATGTTAGGGTGCTTCTGCCATGCAGGCGGGATCAGCAGGCGCATGGCGCGGAACAGATCCATGCCACCGGCCAGGAAGAGATCCAGCATGTTGTCGAGGCTGGAGGAGTCGGAGCCCGTGGTGTTGACGAAGGGGGCGGCCTCTTGCAGATCCGGAATGAGCGGGGTGGCGAACTTGTAGCTACGCGCCTTGGCCCACTGGCGGTTGCCAGCGATGGTGTTGATCTCGCCGTTGTGAGCCAGGTAGCGGAACGGCTGTGCCAGCGGCCAGCGTGGGCTGGTATTGGTGGAGAAGCGCTGGTGGAAGACGCAGATGGCCGATTGCAGACGGATGTCGGCAAGATCCAGGTAGAAATGCGGCAGGTCCACGGGCATGCAGAGCCCCTTGTAGACGGTTACCAGATTGGAGAGGCTGACCACGTAGAAGTAGTCATCGCTGATGCGTTTCTCGATGCGACGACGCACTATATAAAGGCGGCGCTCGAGATCCTTGTCGACCCAGCCGGGAGGGGCGTTGACGAAGACTTGCTCTATGCTGGGCAGGGAAGCCTTGGCAATGGGGCCCAGTACATGGGTATCAATGGGGACCTGACGCCAGCCGACCAGACTGAGGGTCTCGCGCTCGAGCTCTTCGTTGATGATGTCACGGGCTTGCTGGGCCAGCACGGGATCCGGGTTGAGGAACAGCATGCCGACCGCATACTTGCGGCCCAGATGCCAGCCTTTCTCCTCGGCGACGGCTCTAAAGAAGCTGTCGGGCTTTTGCAGCAGCAGGCCGCAGCCATCGCCGGTTTTACCATCGGCGGAAATACCGCCGCGGTGTTGCATGCGAGCCAATGCTGACATCGCGAGACGGACAAGCTTGTGGCTGGCTTCCCCTTCCATGTGGGCCAACAGGCCGAAGCCACAGTTATCCCTCTCCAGCTTTGGATCATATAGTGACATTGCATATCTCCCTTGCTCGGCCTTGATTCGCAAACTGCATAAATTGCGATTGGCTCTTGTGGTTCCGTCTGCCTGAAGTGGCGAATCTCCAAACTAATGGGATTTTTGCATGAGGTCAATTGGACAAGTCAGATGTTTTGCTTGTTACATCCGCATAACAAAATATGGCTGCATGTTGATATATGGGGGTGGTGTTGGTTTATTGTTTTGGTTATATCTTTTTATCTGGGTTTTTATATCTAAATATTGCGATTTGTCAGTTGAGGTAACGACTCGACCCTCTTGTAGTAATCTTACCAAAGTGCTCAATTGGTGAATGAGTTCGATCACATTTCTCTGTTGTGCGGCTTGCTTTTACTTCCCGCTGGAGTACCGATTTATTTGTTTTTATAAACAGAAGCTTACAGATATCTAATCTCATTCCTCGGCGAGCACTGTTGTCACCATGGTCGCAACACCGAACAGGATAAAGTCTCGGTTGGAGATATTTATTCGACTCAAGATGAATATTTATATGTTTTCACACTCGATGGACTCTTGATCCAGCTCAGCATGGTGACCAGCCGGGCCTGTACAATTTCGCTTTTTATCGGGAGTTGTCATGCAGTTACATGAAATGGTCAATACCCTGGGTCAGGATCTCAAGCGCCGTCATGGTGAAAAGATCCACAAACTCTCCATTCATGGCGCCTTCACCTGTCCGAATCGGGACGGCACCCTGGGCCGCGGGGGCTGCACCTTCTGTAATGTCTCTTCCTTTGCTGATGAGTCGGCCCAGCAGCTCTCCGTGGTGTCCCAGCTCAAAGCTCGGCGCGAGGAAGTGACGCGAGCACGCCGTTATCTCGCCTATTTTCAGGCCTACACCAGCACCTATGCCGAGGTGGCCTATCTCAAGCAAATGTATGAAGAGGCGCTCTCGGTGAGCGACATGGTCGGGCTCTGTGTCGGCACCCGGCCCGATTGCGTACCGGATGCGGTGCTCGATCTGCTGGCCGGTTATCAGCAGCAAGGTTATGAGGTGTGGTTGGAGCTGGGTCTGCAAAGCGCCAGTGACGAGACACTCAGGCGTATCAATCGCGGTCACGGCTACGCGGCGTATGTCGATGCGGTGCGTCGTGCCCATTTGCGCGGCATCAAGGTATGTACCCATCTTATCGTCGGCCTGCCGGGTGAACAGGCAATGGACAGCGTGCAGACGTTGCAGCGAGTCGTCGACACCGGGGTCGAGGGGATCAAGTTGCACCCTTTGCATGTTGTGACTGGCAGTACCTTGGGCAAAGCCTGGCTGGCGGGGAGGCTGGTGGTGCCGACATTGGCTGAGTATGTGGCGGCGGCTGTCGCCATGATCCAGCACACGCCACCGGACGTGGTCTATCACCGGGTCGCGGCCTCTGCCCGCAAACCGACGCTACTGGCACCTGACTGGTGCGAGAATCGCTGGACTGCAATGACTCTTATCGCAGCAAGCCTGTCGGAGAGTGGCTCCCAGGGCAATCGATTGGGAACTCCCTTCCTACCGGATGGCCAGTAGCTGACTAACTTATCAAATTTAGCAAAAAAACAGTGAGTTATTAGATGAAAATCAGTCTCTGTTCTATAGTTCTCAAGTCGCTAAACTGTTAAGGTGCGCCGTTCGGATATACCTATCAAGCCACTTAACCCCATG
>NZ_AQGQ01000161.1 GCF_000388115.1 Aeromonas molluscorum 848 | reverse complement strand
CTATGAACTGCTCGGGGATTGCCGCGATCCGGCATTTCGCTCGATCCTCCCGCTAGTGAAATAGCGCTGCTGCCCGGCGGCGACACTTTTTGGCTGGCCTGGGAGAAGCCGCGTTCGGCGCCCGGATGCCAGCTGTGTGTCCCCAGATGAGGGCGAGCTGCCCCACCATAAAAACGGCGCCCAGAAGGCGCCGTTTTTATGTCATGAAACATCACTCAGGCAGACTTAATGTCCCTTGTGTTGTTCGGCCAGATAGAGCCAGGTATCGACGACGGTATCGGGGTTGAGCGACACCGAGTCTATGCCCTGTTCCACCAGCCAGGCGGCGAAGTCCGGATGATCCGATGGGCCCTGACCGCAGATGCCCACATACTTGCCCGCCTTGCGAGCTGCCTGGATGGCCATGGCGAGCAGCGCCTTGACCGCATCGTTGCGTTCGTCGAATAGGTGGGCGATGAGGCCCGAATCCCTGTCCAGCCCCAGGGTGAGCTGGGTCATGTCGTTGGAGCCGATGGAGAAGCCATCGAAGTGTTGCAGGAACTGATCCGCCAGCAGGGCGTTGGAGGGCAGTTCGCACATCATGATGACTTTCAGACCCCGTTCACCGCGGCGCAAGCCGTTCTCGGCAAGGATCTCCACCACCTGCTCCGCCTCACCCACTGTACGTACGAAGGGGATCATTACCTCGACGTTGGTCAGCCCCATGACGTCACGCACCCGCTTCATCGCCTCGCATTCGAGGGCGAAACAGGGGCGGAAGCTGTCGGCGATATAACGGGAGGCACCGCGGAAGCCTATCATGGGGTTCTCTTCATGGGGTTCGTAGCCACGACCCCCCACCAGATTGGCGTACTCGTTGGACTTGAAGTCCGACATCCGCACTATCACCCGCTCCGGCCAGAAGGCGGCGGCCAGGGTGGCGATGCCTTCGGTCAGCTTGGCAATGTAGTACTCGCGGGGGCACTCGTAGCCGGCGATCATCTTGGTGATGGTGGCCTGCAGCTCCGGGCTCTGCTTGTCAAATTCCAGCAGGGCCTTGGGGTGTACCCCTATCATGCGGTTGATGATGAATTCGAGCCGTGCCAGACCCACGCCGGCGTTGGGCAACTGGGCAAAGTCGAAGGCCCGGTCCGGGTTGCCGACGTTCATCATGACTTTGATGGGCAGCCGTGGCATGTTGCCCACCTCGGTCACCGCCACCTCGAAGTCGAGCTGGCCATCATAGATGAAGCCGGTATCCCCTTCCGCGCAGGAGACGGTAATGAGCTGGCCCGGCGCAATGTGGTCGGTGGCATCGCCACACCCCACCACGGCGGGGATGCCCAGCTCGCGCGCTATGATGGCGGCGTGGCAGGTGCGGCCACCTCGATTGGTGACGATGGCCGAGGCCCGCTTCATGATGGGTTCCCAGTCCGGATCCGTCATGTCGGTCACCAGCACATCCCCCGGCTGCACTTCGTCCATCTGGCTGATGGAGCTAATGACCCGGGCCGGACCCGCGCCTATCTTGTGGCCGATGGCGCGCCCTTCTATCAACACCTTGCCCGCCTGTTTGAGTGCAAAACGTTCGAGGGTGTTGGCCTCCTGACGACTGCGCACCGTCTCGGGACGAGCCTGGACTATGTAGAGCTTGCCATCCTGACCATCCTTGGCCCATTCGATGTCCATGGGACGGCCATAGTGCTGCTCTATGATGAGCGCCTGCTTGGCCAGCTCCATCACTTCATCATTGTTGATACAGAACTGGTTGCGCTCTGTCTCCTGGGTGTCTTCAATCTTGACCTGGCGGCCATGACCCACATCGCTGGAGTAGGTCATCTTGAGCAGCTTGGAGCCCAACGTCTTGCGCACCACGGCAGGACGACCCGCTTTCAGGGTCGGCTTGTGCACATAGAACTCGTCCGGATTGACTGCGCCCTGCACCACCATCTCCCCCAGCCCCTGGCTGCCGGTGATGAAGACCACGTCGTTGAAGCCAGATTCGGTATCCAGGGTGAACATGACACCGGAGGCGGCCAAGTCAGAACGCACCATGCGCTGGATGCCGGCAGAGAGTGCAACACCCTTGTGATCATACCCCTGATGCACCCGGTAGGAGATGGCGCGATCGTTGAACAGGGAGGCGAACACATGCTTGACTGCGGTCATGACGGCATCGATGCCGCGCACGTTGAGGAAGGTCTCCTGCTGACCGGCAAACGACGCGTCCGGCATGTCTTCGGCGGTGGCGGAGGAGCGCACCGCAAAGGAAGCCTCCAGCCCGGCGCTGAGCTTGTCATAGGCGCTGCGGATGGCCTCTTCCAGTTCCGGCTGGAAAGGAGCATCAATCACCCACTGGCGGATCTGGTTGCCGGCGGCGCCGAGGGCCGCTATGTCGTCCACATTCAGGCGGTCGAGCAGATTATGGATCTGATCATTGAGCCCGCTACGCTCCAGAAACTCATTAAAAGCAAACGCCGTGGTAGCAAACCCACCCGGCACGGACACTCCGGCACCAGAAAGGTTACTGATCATCTCGCCAAGGGATGCATTCTTGCCGCCGACTCGTTCTACATCTTGCATTCCGAGTTGTTCGTACCAAAGTACGTACTGTTGCATTTGCATGTCTCCAGGTTGGTGGGGCCAGGGTGCAGGGGCACCATCTGTGCCTTGTTGTGTGCTTTTTTTGTTAGTTTGTGCTGTCGCCGCCCGCCGAGAAAACGTTTTCTTCTCTCGGTTAAAAAAATCCCCACGCAAGATTTGGGGATAGGCTGAATGACACAGACATTCTACAATGCGAACACAAAAAGGTAACGATTCAGGTTTGCAACCGAGTTCACAACTTGGAAACGGCAGATCGGTTGACAATAGTCATTTGGTATCGAGAGATACTTTCTTCGCAGCAAGTAAAAAGGGAGAGGCCAGTGCACACCGTTTTTTATGTTTCAGATGGCACTGCCATTACCGCCGAAGTGTTTGGTCACGCGGTGCTCAGCCAATTTCCCATGATCTTCGAGCAGGTCACCATCCCCTTCGTGGAAACCCTGGAGAAGGCACGTCTGGTCCGCATGCGCATCGACGAGCAGTTCCGCCAAACCGGGGTGCGTCCCATACTGTTCCACACCATCGTCGACCCGCAGGTACGTGAAGAGGTGCTCAAAGCTCACGCCAGCAGCCATGACTTTCTCAACACCTTCGTCAGCCCTCTGGAGCAAGAGCTTGGTATCAAGGCCACCCCGCGCCTGCATCGCACCCACGGCATGGAGAATCGCAAGCTCTATGACGATCGCATCGAGGCGGTCAACTTCGCCCTGGCCAATGATGATGGCATCACCACCAAGGAGTACGACGAGGCGGACATCATCCTTATCGGCGTCTCCCGTTGTGGCAAGACGCCGACCAGCCCTCTATCTGGCGCTGCAATTTGGCGTGCGTGCCGCCAACTATCCCTTCATCGAGCAGGACATGCAGACCCTCGAACTGCCCACTGCCCTCAAAGCCAATCGCCACAAGCTGTTCGGGCTGACCATCACCCCGGATCGGTTGCATGAGATCCGCAATCAGCGCCGAGCCAACAGTCGCTACTCGTCATTGGAACAGTGTCAGCAGGAGTTGGCGAGCGTGGAGCGCCTCTATCGCCAGGAGGCCATCCGCTTCCTCGATACCAGCGCGCACTCGGTGGAAGAGATCAGTGCCAAGATCCTGGAAGGCACCGGCATGCGCCGCCAGCTCTACTGACAACGACCCTGAACCACACCAAAACCCAGGTGCAACTTGCCATGCAAAGAGCCCTGATCACGCCAATGCGGGATCAGGGCTCTTTGTTCCTTGCGGGTTGCGGGCCACTGGCACCGACTTACCCGTTGTCAGTTCTTTGGGTCGTTCAGCTCGCGGTTATTCATCAGCTTGCCGTAGAAGGAGACCAACCCATTACCATGGCGCACCCGCTCCGCCAGCCAGATCCCGAGTCCAAGGCCGAGCAGGCCAGCCCCTGCCATGACCCAAGGCCAGCTAGCCTGAGCCAGAAGACCAAGACACAACAGAGCCCCCAGAGCCAACAACAGCAGCAGCGGTGCCAGACACAGCGCACCCCACAACAGGGTCACCATGACCCATTCCACTATCTTCATCATGCCAGACTCCGCCTCCCTTAGTTCTTCATACGGATTTTGTCACTGACTGCATCCCCCACCTGTTACGAACAAAGATAAACAAGAGAATCCCACGGAAGAGTGAACAAAATAACCCCCAAATGAGCCCCACCATCATTAACCATGAATGACAACCAAGGTCAATACTGGGAAAACCAGGTGCCTGTATATTGAGCAATGACCAGAGAAAGTGAGAAAAACCTCAATAAAAGACTAACTGGAGACGAAAAAACCAGCGAATGATAGCAAAAACAGGTGCAACAAGGGGCGTTTATCACTATTCTGCTGCGGTTGGTAGCCAACATGAAAAACAGATAATGGCACCATGTAACGAAATAAGTACAGATTTCGTCAGCTTTTGGCAACGAAGTGACCAGGGCGACGGAAAGACGCATCAAAAGGACTCAGTATGGATCTTCAACCACAAGGAGATGAGCTCAAGCGCGGCCTCAAGAACCGCCACATTCAGCTCATCGCTCTGGGCGGCGCCATCGGCACCGGCCTGTTTCTCGGGATAGCCCAGACCATCAAGATGGCGGGCCCCTCTGTGCTGCTCGGCTACGCCATCGGCGGCTTCATCGCCTTCCTCATCATGCGCCAGCTCGGTGAGATGGTGGTGGAAGAGCCGGTGGCTGGCTCATTCAGTCACTTCGCCTACAAATACTGGGGTGACTTTGCCGGTTTCGCCTCCGGCTGGAACTACTGGGTACTGTACGTGCTGGTCAGCATGGCCGAGCTCACAGCGGTAGGCATCTATGTCCAGTACTGGTGGCCCGAGATCCCGACCTGGATGTCGGCAGCCGTCTTCTTCGTGCTGATCAATGCCATCAACCTCACCAACGTCAAAGCCTTTGGCGAGATGGAGTTCTGGTTCGCCATCATCAAGGTGGTCGCCATCGTCGGCATGATAGGTTTTGGCGGCTACCTGTTGGCCAGTGGCAGTGGCGGCCCGGATGCCAGCATCAGCAACCTCTGGGATCAGGGTGGCTTCTTCCCCAACGGCATCAGCGGTTTGGTGATGGCCATGGCGGTGATCATGTTCTCGTTCGGCGGTCTGGAGCTGGTCGGGATCACGGCAGCAGAAGCGGACGACCCCGAAAAGAGCATTCCCAAGGCCACCAATCAGGTGATCTATCGCATCCTGATCTTCTATATCGGCGCCCTGGCCGTGCTGATGTCCCTCTATCCCTGGGGCAAGGTCGTGGAAGGTGGCAGTCCCTTCGTGATGATCTTCCATGCCCTGGACAGCAACCTGGTGGCAACCGTGCTCAACATGGTGGTGCTGACCGCCGCATTGTCGGTCTACAACAGCTGCGTCTACTGCAACAGCCGCATGCTGTTTGGCCTGGCCAAGCAGGGTAATGGTCCCAAGGCTCTGCTCAAAACCAGCAAAAGCGGCGTGCCCGTGGCGGCTATCTCCATCTCGGCTGGCGCCACCTTGCTGTGCGTGCTGATCAACTACCTTATCCCGGGCAAGGCATTCGAGCTGCTAATGGCGCTGGTGGTGTCGGCCCTGGTCATCAACTGGGCCATGATAAGCCTGGCGCATCTGAAGTTTCGCAAGGCCAAGCAGGCCCAGGGGGTCGAGCCCAAGTTCAAGGCATTCTGGCACCCCTTTGGTAACTACCTCTGCCTCGCCTTCATGGCTGGCATCCTGATCATCATGTACCTGACCCCGGGGATCCAGATCTCAGTGCTGCTCATCCCGGTCTGGATACTGGTGCTTGCCATCGGTTACCAGTTCAAACGCAAACGCCTGGCCGCCGCCGTCAATCCGGCCTGACGCCAACACCGCAGAGGCCCAGCAAGAGGCCGAGTCAAACCCAATAAAAGAGGCGCCCCCTGGGCGCCTCTTTCTTATGACACATCACCTGCCGGCTATCTCCTTGAAGAGTTTGACCTCTGGCGGCGACATGACCTTCGCTCTACTCGCCGTCCCCGACCTGCCGGATAGCAAATACGATCCGGTGTTTGGAGATGAGGCTGCTGCAATCCTGGCAGAAATAGTTGACCGCACCGCACCCCTGCAACTGCTCGAGGGGCGCGCCGCAATCGGGGCAGCTGGCCTCAAACCGAAGCACAGCCTGGCAACCGGGGCATTGCTGTTCGTCATGGCGCGGATCGAGCTCGGCCGCACAGACCGGGCAACAGGGGGTGTATTCATTCATGATGATGGTCCTCATAAGATGAGGTCTGGCTTGAGCCAGCCTCAGGCCAGATCCTTATCGTGTCAGCATGGCTGCTGCCGGTTGTCAGGGTCAAGATAGCATGGGGAGCAACCTCGGGAATTGCACTGCATGAAAGTAAAACGGCTGCCCTGAGGCAGCCGTTTGGTCTTACTTCTTCATCTTGAGCAGGCGTTTGCGCTGACGCTCCTGACTCAGGGTCATGGTGTTCTTCCGACCCTCGAACGGGTTGACCGACTCCTGGAATTCGACCCGGATCGGGGTGCCCATGATCTTGAGAGACTTGCGGAAATAGTTGATCAGATAGCGCTTGTACGAATCGGGCAGATCGTTGAGCTGGTTGCCATGGATCACGATACGGGGCGGGTTGTAACCACCGGCGTGGGCATACTTCAGCTTGACCCGGCGACCGTTCACCATGGGCGGCTGGTGATCTTCCTGGGCCATCTGCATGATGCGGGTCAGCATGGCGGTGCTGGTACGGCGCGTGGCGGACTGGTACGCCTCCTGGATGGATTCAAACAAGTGGCCGACACCGCTGCCGTGCAGGGCAGAGATGAAGTGCACACGAGCGAAATCGATGAAGCCCAGACGACGGTCCAACTCATTCTTGACAGTGGTCTTGACCTCGGTGTCCAGACCATCCCACTTGTTCACTACCAGTACCACTGAGCGACCGGTGTTGAGCACGAAGCCCAGGATGCTGAGATCCTGATCGGTGATGGTTTCGCGGGCATCGATCACCAGCAGACAGACGTTGGCATCTTCGATGGCCTTGAGGGTCTTGATGACAGAGAACTTTTCCACCGTCTCGTGCACCTTGCCACGACGACGCACACCGGCGGTGTCGATAATGACGTACTTCTGCTCGTCACGCTCCATGGGGATATAGATGGAGTCGCGGGTGGTGCCCGGCATGTCATAGACGATGACCCTGTCTTCACCCAGCATGCGGTTGGTCAGGGTGGATTTACCGACGTTGGGGCGACCGACGATGGCGAACTTGATCGGCAAGTCGGCAAAGGGGGTCTCCTTGGTGTCTTCCCTGGTGTCCAGATCACCGGCGGCTACCATGCGCAGCAGGGCTTCTTCATCGAAGTCCTCTTCTTCCTCTTCTTGCGCATCGTCCTCATCGACCAAGGTTTCCAGGTGCGGGGCCAAAGAGAGCTCCAGCAAGCTCAGCACACCGCGACCATGGGCGGCGGCTATCTGATAGACCTCGCCCAGGGCCAGGGAATAGAACTCGGACACGGCGGAATCGCCATCGATGCCGTCGGTCTTGTTGGCGACCAGGAACACCTTCTTCTGGGCCTTGCGCAGGTGCTCGGCGATAGCCTGATCCGCGGCGGTCAGACCGGCACGGGCATCGACCATGAAGAGCACCACATCGGCTTCTTCGATGGCCTGCAAGGATTGCTCGGCCATCTTCAGCTCGATCCCCTCTTCGGTGCCATCGATACCACCGGTATCGACCACGATAAATTCCAGCTCGCCCAGCTTCGCCTGGCCGTATTTACGATCCCGGGTCAGGCCGGGGAAATCTGCCACCAGGGCATCCCGGGTACGGGTCAGGCGGTTGAACAGGGTGGATTTCCCCACGTTGGGGCGGCCCACCAGGGCTACTACAGGAGTCATAAAAGCCTCATTCTCAAGACGACAAAGGCTCCGGGTCCGAAGACCAGGAGCCGGATAATCATATTATCGGACGATCAGGGACGCTTAAGGGCGTACAACTTGCCGTCACGGCTCTGTACATACAGTACATCTTCATCCACCAGAGGGGCGGCATAGAGACCACTGCTATCGAGCTGCTGCATCGCCTTGATGGTACCGTCGGTACGATCCAGCCAATACAGGTAACCTTCCACATCGCCCACCACCACGTAGTCACCAAAGACGACGGGAGCTGTGACGCTGCGATTTTCCAGCTGAGTGTTGGACCACAGCTCCAGACCGTTGCGACGGTCAATGGCAAACAGGTGGCTGCGGCTGTCGGTCAGCACGATGGCATCACCGCTCACCGCCATGTCGCGATAGCCGGAATATTTGCGCTTCCACACCTCGTCGCCAGTCATCAGCTTGCGGGCCATCAACTGACCATTGTAAGCGATGGCATAGAGTTCATCACCGGCAATCAGCGGTGCGGCATCCACATCCACCATGCGATCCAGTTCGGTGGCGCCGCGCGGATCGGCAACCTTGGACTGGCGCACCGGTTGACCGTTGCTGAGCAGGGCGATGCCCACCTTGCCATCGGCGCGTCCGTACAAGACGGCACCATTGGTAATGACAGGGGAACCTGTACTGCGAAGGGTCAACGGCGGCTGCTCTTCGGACAGGGTCCATTGCAGCTTGCCTTCATCGGTATCCAGAGCGACCAGACGCCCCGAGGTAGTCAGTACCACGACCCGGCCATCCTCGACCGCTGGGCTGGCAACCACTTCGCCCGGCACATTGGTCTGCCAGAGCACGGCGCCGTCTTTTTCGTCCAGGGCATAGACCTGGCCGTTTTCGGAGCCAAGGAACAGCTTGCCATAACGAGACACCAGACCGCCGGAGAGACGGGCGCTGCGCTTGTCTTCGTTGACCGGCAGGTCCGCCAGATCCACGCTCCACAGCTCCTTGCCGCTCGCACGGTCGAAGGCGGTCACGTCACCGCCACGGGCGCGGCATAGATCA
>NZ_AQGQ01000160.1 GCF_000388115.1 Aeromonas molluscorum 848 | reverse complement strand
ACATCCTGGCGCAGGTTCAGCGTGTAGATGAGCCCATCCTCGCTCACCTGCCAGTCGCGGGCCAGACTGCCGTGCAGTGCCAGGGTGTAGGGATCAGACTCTAGCAAGCGATCGTAGAGGGGGCGGGCGCTGGCATCCAGGGTTGCCCCCGAGTTGGCCAACTGGGGGTTGAAGGTTTGGGGCGCCCCTTCGCTGCAGTAGATGAGCCCCGTTTTGGAGGCCTCTGTCTGTTTCTGACAGCCGCCGAGTAGGAATAGACTGGCGAGCAGCAGTGGTGTGAGCATTCTCATTATGAAACCATGTCGTTAGCAAGTTGGCGAAGCCGATGGCCCCCATGGTGGCGACCTGTCGCAGGGCGCTCCACCTTTCAGACGGGGTCATTCTCCCCGTCCAGCAGCTGATATTTGCGCAACATACCGCGAAACTGATGGTAACTCAGGGTCAGCAGTTGGGCGGCTTTGCGCTGATTATACTGGGATTGTCGCATCGCTTGCTTGAGTAAATCTATCTCGACGCTCGCTACCTGGGTTTTCAGATCGCAAGGCAGCGTCGGCAGGGTGACTGAAACAGCCTCGTTTGTATCAATATCTTGCTCCCTTGCTCCTCGTTCGGTGTCGATGCCGATGGCGGGCGCCGTGCGACGGGCGCCGGGACGCCAGGGGGAGTCGAAGGGATTGATCACCAATTCGGCCAGGGCCAGTCTGGGATTGGCCTGGCGATAGATGCTGCGTTCGATCACGTTCTTGAGTTCGCGCACATTACCGGGCCAGTCATAGTCGTGCAACAGCGCCTTCGCCTGCCGGGAGAAACCGGCAAAGAGATCGTAACCCAGCTCCCGGGTCATGCCATGGGCAAAATGTTCCGCCAGCAACATGATGTCGTCGCGCCGCTCCCGCAGGGGAGGCAGCGTGATGACATCAAATGCCAGCCGATCGAGCAGGTCATGGCGAAAGCCGCCACGATCGGCCAGGGCCGGCAGGTCTTCATTGGTGGCGCACACCAGCCGCACATCCACGCTGAGCGCCTTGGCGCCGCCCACTCGTTCGAACTCACCATATTCAATCACCCGCAGCAATTTTTCCTGGACCCGGGCGCTGGTGGTGGCCAGCTCGTCGAGAAAAAGGGTGCCCCCATCGGCGCGTTCGAAACGGCCCTGATGACGCTTGGCGGCGCCGGTGAAGGATCCCGCCTCATGGCCAAACAGCTCGGTTTCCAGCAGGCTCTCACTCAAGGTGGCGCAGTTGATGGTGACAAAGCTTTGATCCCAACGCGGCGAGAGATAATGTAGGCGGTGAGCGATCAGCTCCTTGCCGGTGCCGCGCTCGCCGATGATGAGCACGGGTTTGCGCAGTGGCGCCAGGCGTGAGGTCTGTTCGATGATCTCGAGGAAGGCGTTTGATGCCCCTAGCAGGCTTTCCGTGGCCATGATGGTCCCTGTGGTTGATAAAAGCTGGTCAATCTTACCAAGAGTTGGTTATTTTTATCACCTACCTGTTCTTCATACGAGTCACGTGGCATAGTATTTCTATATAAATCATGGAGTTAGAGGCAATTAAATTTTTGGCATGGTGGTTGCAATATTCGATTGGTAAACCATGTATACAATCAAAGGAGTCTCATCATGAGCATTTTTTCCCGGTTAGCCGACATCATCAACTCCAACCTGACGGCCCTGCTGGACAAAGCGGAAGATCCGCAAAAAATGGTGCGCCTGATCATCCAGGAGATGGAGGACGAGTTGGTCAAAGAGCGCTCCAATCTGGCCCGCTTCCTGGCCGATCAGAAAGAGATTGGTCGCCAGGTCAGCCGCCATCAGGAGCGGGTCGAGGAGTGGCAGGGCAAGGCCGAGCTGGCACTCTCCAAGGGGCGTGAAGATTTGGCTCGCGCCGCCCTCATCGAGAAGAAAAAGCAGGCAGAGCTTGGCGAAAACCTGGAGCGCGAGCGTCAGGCCGTGGATGCCGGTATCGACAAGCTGGGCGATGAGATCCGCCAGCTCGAGGCCAAGCTCGAAGATGCGCGCGCCCGTCAGAAGGCCATGGTCATTCGTACCGAGGCGGCCAGCAGCCGCTTGAATGTGCAGAGCCAGGTCGCCCGTGGCGGCAGTCAAGGGGTGGTCGACAAGTTCGAGCGCATGGAACGCCGCATCGATGAAATGGAGGCCCGCGCCGATCTGGGGCAGTCCGACAAGACCCTGGCCAGCCAGTTTGCCGAGCTGGAAGTGGATGATCAAATCAGCCGCGAGCTGGATGCCCTGCGCCAGAAGATGGGTCAGGCCAGCGACGGCAAACAGGGAGAGTAATGAATGGAAGACATTCTTGGCATATTCGTGGCGCCCATCATGGTCTTCATGGTGGTGGTGGCCCCCATCTGGCTGGTGCTGCACTACAGGGCCAAGGGGCGGATCGGAGTCGGTTTGGCCGATAACGAACGGGATCAGTTGCAGGGCCTGCTGCAAAAAGCCGACAAGATGCAAGAGCGGGTCGGGGCCCTCGAGTCCATTCTGGACGCCGAGGTACCTGGCTGGAGGAACAAGGTATGAGTGAATCCTTTGGACAAGAGAGCCGCCGCAATCTCTATCGCGATCCCCAGAAGGGGCGGATCGCCGGTATCTGTGCCGGTCTCGCCGATTACTTCGGAGTCGAGACCTGGATAGTGCGCCTGCTGGCCATCAGCGGCCTCATCTTCGCAGGTTTCATCACCTTCACCGCCTATATCGCAGCCTGGTTTCTGCTCGACAAGAAGCCGGTGCTGTTGACGCCCGACTCGCCCATCCCTGCGACGAGCCGGATGAAGGCCCATAGCTGGCAGGCTGGCATGACGCCGCTGCAGGCCCTGGACAAGGTGAGCCGCGAGCTGGCCGCCCTGGAGCCCAGGGTGCAGCAGATCGAGAAACTGGTGACCTCCAAGGAGTTCACCCTGCAGCGAGAATTCAACAAACTTTGATACGCACTCTGGAGAGAAAGCTCTCGGCCTTGCAGCACAAGGCCGAGGACGCGGTGAATCGGGTCCGTGACAGGCACCTGCGTCTGGCGGTGACCGGCTTGTCGCGCAGCGGCAAGACCGCCTTCATCACCGCCCTGGTCCATCAGCTCGAGCATGCCGCCATCGATGGCCGCCTGCCCCTCTGGGATGCCGCCCGGCAGGGGCGTCTGCTGGGGGCGCGCCGCGTGCCCCAGCAGAATCTGCATATTCCGACCTTTGCCTATGAGCGGGGGCTGGGCAGCCTCTTTGCCGAGCCTCCCGCCTGGCCGGAGGCGACCCGTGGCGTGGCCGAGGTACGCCTCGAGCTGCGTTATCGCACCCGCCACCCTCTGCGTCGCCACTTGGGGGAGGTATCGACCCTCTATCTGGACTTGGTGGATTACCCGGGGGAGTGGTTGCTGGACTTGCCTCTGCTTGAGCAGAGCTACGAGCAGTGGAGCGAACAGGTGCGCGAGCAGCTCAAACGCCCCGCCTTGCACGCCCTGGCCACCCCCTGGCAGCTGACCGAGCAGGGCGAGCCCTGGCAGCCGGATCGGGCTTTTGATGAAGGGGAGGTCGCCCGTCTCGCCGAGCGTTACACCGCTTACCTGCATGCCTGCAAGCGTGAGCTTGGCTTGCACCTTATCCAGCCTGGCCGCTTCGTGCTGCCGGGCGAATATCAGGGCGCTCCCATGCTGCAATTTGTGCCCTGGGTTTGGGGTCCCCCCACGGGAACACTGGGGGATGATAGCTTGTATCTCACCCTCAAACGCCGATTCGAGCAGTACAAGCAGCATCTGGTGCAGGGGTTTTATGAGCAGCATTTTGCCGGCTTCGATCGCCAGATCGTGCTGGTGGACTGCCTGCAACCCCTCAACGCCGGGGCCGAGAGTTTTGACGACATGCAGCAATCCATCGCCCGCATCATGGAGAGCTTTGCCTATGGCAAGAGCAGTTGGTGGCGACGCCTGTTTGCCCCACGCATCGACAAGCTGCTGTTCGTGGCGAGCAAGGCCGATCACGTCACCCCGGAGCAACATGGCCCCCTGGTCTCCTTGCTGCAACATTTGGTGCAGCGTGGCCGTGGCCAGGCCCGTTTCGAGGGCATAGCGACCGAGTGTCTGGCGCTGGCCTCCATCAAGGCGACCGAAGCGGGCAAGGGCATGGCGGGGGGGTCGCGAGTTTCCTGCCATCAAGGGCACCAGCCTCACCGGTGAGCCGCTGCTCATTTTCCCGGGAGAAGTGCCGGCCCAGATCCCGTCTGCCGCCTGGTGGCAGGGTCAGCAGTTTGAGTTCCAGGCTTTTCGCCCCTTGCCCATGAGCCCCCATCAGGCCATGCCCCACATCCGTCTCGATGCCGCCCTGGAATTCTTGCTGGGCGACAAGCTGACATAGCCGTCATCGACGTTGATCAGGCGCAGCCTCATACCGAATCAAGCACCTCGCCGTGTTTTCCGGGCGACAAGCTGCAAAATGAACTCATGGGGCTCAGAACCGTACCGCTGCCATGTTGAACCGATGATCAATTACATAGCGTCGGCCCTGATCTCGATATCTGGGGCCGGAGAGAGGAGAACTGCATGAATGAGCTAAAGCAGGAGCCCAGGTTGCAGGGCAGAGTCGTGCTGGAAGAGCCAATCTCGCCCCCGGAACCTGCCCCCCTGGCCAGAGCCCGGGTGCTGGAGGATGAGAGTTTCGAGCGACAGGAGGCCCTGGACGAACTGACCGAGGTCGAACCCGCCTTGACGGTGCGCCCCCGTCGCCGTCATCGGCTGTTGGCCTGGGGACTGGGGGCGGTCGGCCTGCTCTCCCTGGGGCAGTTTGCCCGCTTCCTCTATGACAGCTTTCTGGTCTCCCCTTTCTGGGGCGGGGCCTGGCTGCTCGCCTCCGGCCTGGTGCTGGTTGGTACCGCGACCGTGGTCGGGCGTGAGTGGCTGCGGCTGCGCAAACTCAAGCGGCGCCAGGATGTGCGCTCCAAAGCCGACGATCTGCTGGCCCACCAGGGGGTGGGGCAGGGGCAGGATTTTTGCGAGGCCCTGGCGGCGCGCAGTGGCGACAAGGGGCGTGAGGGCTATCAGCGTTGGCTCGCCCAGCTCGATGAGAGCCACAGCGATCGCGAGGTGCTGACCCTCTATAGCCAGCTGGTGCTGACCGAGCGCGACAAGCTGGCCCAGGCACGGGTGGCCAAGTGGTCGGGGGAGGCGGCGGTGCTGGTAGCACTCAGCCCCTTGGCCACGGTCGACATGATGCTGATGCTGTGGCGCAACTTGCGCATGATTGAAGATATTGCCGATGTTTATGCCATCGAACTCGGTTACTGGAGTCGCATTCGCCTCATTCGTCAGGTGTTTCGCAACATGCTCTATGCCGGCGCGACTGAGCTGGTGACCGAGGTGGGCATGGATCTGCTGGGGGCTGAATTGACGGCCAAGCTCTCGGCCCGCGCGGCGCAAGGGGTGGGGGCGGGTCTGCTGACGGCAAGGCTCGGGCTGCGCACCATGGAAGCCTGCCGCCCGCTGCCCTGGTGCGCGGATGAAAAACCCAGGCTCTCCGAGATGCGCAAGGGGTTGGTGCGCAAGATAGCGGGGTATCTCAACAAACCCTGATAGCCCCGATCACTGATAGTCCCCCTCTGTACCTTGCTGATATGACCCATGCCCCTGTCGTACTTGATGAGCCACAGGGGCATGGTTTTTAATCGGCAGCCCATTTAGCCGGCATCATGGTGCCCCTTTGGTGAGGCGCCCGTTTACGGTTAAGCTGGCATCAAATCGTGATAATCGGCAAGGATGCCCGATGAACTTTACCTTTCGCCAGATCCGTTATTTTGTGGCCGTGGCCGACAGTTTTTCTGTGAGTCGCGCCGCCGCCGAATTGCACATCTCCCAGTCGGCGGTCACCAGCGCCATTCGCGAGCTGGAGACCGAGCTGGGCGCTCCCCTGTTCGAGCGCAACCCGCGTGGCGTCACCCTCACCACCCAGGGCCATCAGTTTTTGCTCCATGCCCGCCGGATCCTTGGCGCCATGACCGAGGCGAGCCACTCCCTCAAGGCGGTGGCCCAGCAGGATCAGGGGCGGCTCACCATAGGGGTGACTACGCTGGTGGCTGGCTACTATTTGTCGGAGGCGCTCGGTCGTTTTCGCCGTGCCTTTCCGGCGGTACAGATCGAGGTGAAGGAGGATGAACAGCCCTTCCTTGAGCACCAGATCGTCAACGGCGAGGTGGATGTGGGGATCCTGATGACCAACAGCACCATCCGCCAGGAGGCGTTCGATACCGAGCTGCTGACCCGCTCGCCGCTGCGACTCTGGCTCGCCGCCAATCACCCCCTCTGCGCCGAATCGACCCTCTCGCTGACGGCGCTGGGGGAGGAGTCGCTGATCTCGCTGACGGCTGATCAGCTGGATCAGATCATCGGTGGTGGCCTGCGCCGCTACGGCATAGCGCCGCGCATCGTGCTGCGTACCGCCTCGGTGGAAGCGGTACGCAGTCTGGTGGCGAGCCAGCTCGGGGTCGCCCTGTTGCCCGATTTTGCCTATCGCCCCTGGTCGCTGGAGCAGGAGCGGGTCGAGGCGCGCACCATCAAGGAGCCCATTCACTCCATCGACATCGGGCTGGTGTGGCGTCGTGGTTCACGGTTGGACTGGACGGCCCGGGAATTTATCGACATCGCGCGGGATCAGAGCCGGTTACGGGCCCGTCAGGCACTCCATCGCTAGCCATCTCTTGAGGGGGATTACTAAAATTCAGATTCATCTGAATTCGATATCGATTTAGCTGATACCTGAGCCACCAAAAATTGAAATATTCATCGTACTGCCACTCCCCTAAGCTCATTACTGGTTAACAGGATGTTAACGCCACTGCGGCGTTCTCTTCAGCTGATGCCGGCTGAAGCAAGTCAACACGATGCAAGGAGTGCATGATGAAATTGACCCCTCTTACCCTGGCCCTGCTGCCAGCCTTGCTGGCAAGCCCGCTTCAGGCCGCCCCGACCGAACTCGGCAAAGGAGAAGGACAGCTCAATATCGTGGCCTGGGCTGGCTATATCGAGCGTGGCGAGACCGACAAGAGCTACGACTGGGTGACCGGCTTCGAGCAGGAGACCGGCTGCAAGGTCAGCGTCAAGACGGCCGCCACCTCGGACGAGATGGTGGCGCTGATGAACGAGGGGGGCTTCGATCTGGTGACCGCCTCCGGCGACGCCAGCCTGCGCCTCATCGCGGGGGGCAAGGTGCAGCCGCTCAACCTGGCGCTCATCCCGAGTTACAGCAAGATTGATCCTCGCCTGCAAAACGCACCCTGGCACACGGTTGACGGCAAACACTACGGTGTACCCTACCAGTGGGGCGGCAATATCCTGATGTACAACACCAAGGTGTTCCCCAAGGCGCCGGACTCCTGGAGCGTGGTGTTCGAGGAGCAGACTCTGGCGGATGGCAAGTCCAACAAGGGGCGGGTGCAGGCCTTTGACGGCCCGATCCACATCGCCGATGCCGCCCTCTATCTGATGACCCATCAGCCCGCGCTCGGCATCAAAGACCCTTACGAGCTGAACGAAGAGCAGTACAAGGCTTCTCTCGATCTGTTGCGTAAGCAGCGCCAGCTGGTGGGGCGCTACTGGCATGACGCTTTTGTTCAGATCGATGACTTCAAGAACGAAGGGGTGGTCGCGTCCGGCTCCTGGCCGTTCCAGGCCAACACCTTGATTGCCGACAAACAGCCCATCGCCACCACTGTACCCAAGGAAGGCGTAACCGGTTGGGCAGATACCAGCATGGTGCACAGCGATGCCAAGCACCTCACCTGTGCCTACAAGTGGCTGGAGCACTCCCTGAACAACAAGCTGCAGGGGGATCTCGCCTCCTGGTTTGGCTCGGTGCCAGTGGTGCCTGCCGCCTGTGATGGCAATGCCCTGCTTGGCCCGCAAGGGTGCAAAACCAACGGCATCGACAACTTCGACAGGGTTCACTTCTGGCGTACCCCTGTGTCCCAGTGCAAGAGCCAGGGAACCTGTGTGCCTTATTACCGCTGGGTCTCTGACTATATCGCCATTCTGGGTGGTCGCTGAGGTTGGTTGAGCCCGGGGATCCGCGCGTCCTCTGCACGACCGCTTGGTCTGCGATAACACTGCAATCCTCTGGATGGCCGCTCAGGCCGCGAAGATCACATCTGGCGGGTCGGACAGGAGTCCGGCCAATCCCTGCACAGACAAGGACGCTCCATGAACGCCGTACAATTTGACCGGGTCAGCCGCCATTATGGCGAGGTGAAGGCGGTCGACGACATCTCTTTCCAGATCCCCTCCGGGGAATTCTTCACCCTGCTGGGCCCTAGCGGTTCCGGCAAGACCACCTGCCTGCGGATGATCGCCGGCTTCGAGTACCCGAGCGAGGGGGAGATCCGCCTGTTTGGCGAGCCCTGCTCCCGGGTGCCGCCCTATGATCGCAACCTCAATACCGTGTTCCAGGATTATGCCCTCTTTCCCAACATGGATGTGCGCGACAACATCGGCTATGGGCTGATGATCAGGGGGGGGCCCAAGGCGGAGCGTTATCGCAAGGTGGACGAGATGCTGGAGCTGGTGCGCCTGCCCGGCGTCGGCAACCGCAAGCCCGGCCAGCTCTCCGGTGGCCAGCGCCAGCGTATCGCCATCGCCCGGGCTCTTATCAACCAGCCGCGCATCCTGCTGCTGGATGAGCCGCTGGGCGCGCTCGATCTCAAGCTGCGCGAGCAGATGCAGCTTGAGCTCAAGGCGTTGCAGCGCCAGCTTGGTATCACCTTCATCTTCGTTACCCACGATCAGCAGGAGGCGCTCTCCATGAGCGATCGGATCTGCATCTTCAATCAGGGCAAGATCGAGCAGATCGCCGCGCCGGATACCATCTACGATGCTCCGGCGACGCCGTTTGTGGCCCGCTTTGTCGGCACCGTCAATCTGTTCGAGGGAGAGCAGGCCAGACGGTTGTGCGGTGACGAGCGCCAGATGATGGTGCGCCCGGAGCGGATCCGGCTCAGTGAGGCGGGCTGTCCCGGTTGGTCGGGGGAGATCCGCGAAGTGGAGTATCTGGGCCCCTTCGTCCGTTATCGGGTCGATTTGGGGGAGCAGATCGAGATCATC
Source organism: Aeromonas molluscorum 848 (assembly GCF_000388115.1). Lineage (GTDB taxonomy): Bacteria > Pseudomonadota > Gammaproteobacteria > Enterobacterales > Aeromonadaceae > Aeromonas > Aeromonas molluscorum. Next base: position 296 of record NZ_AQGQ01000160.1, on the reverse strand, counting down.
GTCAACCACCCCAATGAGGGGCAGGTCCGTCTGACCCGTGGCAGCCAGGTCAGCCTCAGCTGGCCGGAGCAGGCCATTCATCGCCTGACCGCCGCGGATCAGGGAATGCAGCCATGAGTATCCCTCACAGTGCGAGTCTAGCCATGAACCATCAGCCCGGATCTGCACGTTTCAGGCCGCTGCGGCGCCTATCTACTCTGCTCTATGGTCGACCCGGCCTGTTGCTGGCGATCCTGCTGGGGCCGCCCCTGCTCTGGCTCGGCATCATCTATGTGGGATCCCTGCTGATGCTGCTC
>NZ_AQGQ01000159.1 GCF_000388115.1 Aeromonas molluscorum 848 | reverse complement strand
GCTGATGTAGATCGAACCTTGAGGTGACCTGTTTGGTACCTTATTGTGATAAGGGTGACATCGACCACAGCGTACAATGGCGATCTTCCCTTTCGGCATCAAGAGATTATCTGGGTATCACATGGGTATCTTTTTGCTTATCATGGCTACCAGAAACCTCATATAACCGGTGCCTTGGCGCTGAGAATGGATAAGCAAGGTTGACCCTCAGCCTATTTATCGAACAGGATTTTATGCAAGCAGAAACCGACCATATCGATGAGCTGTTGGAGTGCCTGGTCTTCCTGACCCGTTTCTATGGCGTTCCCAATAGCAAGGATGCGCTGACCACAGGGCTGCCACTGGTGTCCGGTCGGTTGACCACGGCGCTGTTCAGTCGTGCCGCAGAACGCGCTGGCCTCTCTGCCCGGGAGGTGCTGCAACCTATTGAGCAAATATCCTCTCTGCTGTTGCCCTGTATTTTGCAGACCCGTAATGGTGGCGCCTGTATTTTGATGGAGTGGAATCAGGATCGCAGTCAGGCCAAAGTCATCTTCCCTCAGGCTGGCGATTCGGCTGAGTGGGTAACGGCGGCCCAACTCGGTGATGAGTATCTGGGGCGGCTGTTTTTCGTCAAAAAACAGTTTCGCTTCGACGAGCGCTCCCCCAAGGTGCTGGAGACTCGTGACGGTCACTGGTTCTGGAGCACCCTGCTGGAATCGCGGGGTATCTATCGTGATGTCCTGGTCGCGTCCATCTTGATCAACCTGTTTGCGGTGGCCAGTCCGCTGTTCACCATGAACGTCTATGACAAGATAGTGCCGAACCTGGCCTTCGATTCCCTTTGGGTGTTGGCGGTCGGTGCCGTCGTGGTGTTTACCTTCGACTTTGTGATGCGTCAGCTGCGCAGCTACTTCATCGACATTGCCGGCAAGAAGTCGGATGTGCTGCTGTCTGCCAAGATTTTTGCCAAGGTGATGGGGATGCGGATGGAGTCGAGGCCCGCCTCCACCGGCGCCTTCGCCAAACACTTGCAGGAGTTTGAGTCGGTGCGGGAGTTCTTCACATCGGCGACGGTTTCGACCTTGATCGACCTGCCATTTGCCGTCTTCTTCCTGGTCGTGATCTGGATGTTTGCCGGGGTCATGGTGGTGGTGCCCATCATCGCCATGCTGATCCTGCTGGGCTACAGCTTCTACATCCAGGGCTCTCTCAAGCAGTCGATTGAGGAGGGCTCTCGACTCGCCTCCCAGAAGAACGCCAACCTGGTGGAAAGTATCGCGGGTCTTGAGACCGTCAAGATCTTCGGCGCCGAAAGCATGTTCCAGCATCGCTGGGAACAAGCTGTTTCCCACATCTCCACCTGGGGGGTGCAGACCCGGCGCATCACCAACTCGATGTCTTCACTTGCGAGCTACATCCAGCAGGTGGTGACGGTCGGGCTGGTGATTGTCGGTGTTTACCAGATCTCGGATGGCTTGGTCACCATGGGCGGCATGATAGCCGCCGTCATGCTGTCGAGTCGTGCCATCGCGCCCATGGTGCAACTGTCGGTGCTTGCCACCCGCTATAACCAGGCCCGCTCTGCGCTGACCATTCTCGAGGGGATAATGAGCACCCCGGGTGAGCAAGAAGAGGGTCGGCAGTATATTCACCACCCTGTGGTGGAGGGACGTATCGAGTTCGAGAATGTCACCTTCAAATACCCGGGCATGGAGACCAGCACCTTGCACGACATCAGTCTCAAGATTGAGCCGGGCGAGAAGGTGGCGATCATCGGCCGGATTGGTGCGGGCAAGACGACCCTGGAGAAATTGCTCATGGGGCTCTATCGTCCGACCGATGGCTCAGTGCGTCTTGATGGTTTCGATCTCGATCAGCTGGCGCCTGCGGCAGTGCGCCGTAACATTGGCTGCGTACCCCAGGATGTCACTCTCTTCTTTGGCTCGGTGCGGGACAACATCATGCTGGGCAACCCCCTGGTTGATGATGCCAGGGTGCTGCGCGCGGCCAAACGGGCCGGAGTGACCAACTTCACCAACCGGGACCCCAATGGTCTGGATCGTCAGATAGGTGAGGGGGGGCGCCAACTATCCGGTGGTCAACGCCAGGCCATATTGCTGGCTCGGGCGTTGCTCAATGATCCGCCCATATTGGTGATGGATGAGCCGACGTCCAACATGGACAACCAGTCCGAGCAGCAGGTCAAGCAGGAGCTGGCCCGGCTCGGTCCTGAGACGACCTTGATTGTCATTACCCACAAGACTCTGATGCTGGACGTGGTGAATCGAGTGATCGTTATCGAACAAGGCAAAATAGTGGCAGACGGTCCCAAAGTTCAGGTGCTGCAACAACTTAAAGAAGGCAAGGTACGGGTTCAGGAGGCATCTAATGCATAAAAAAGATGTGTTGCCCGCCCAGGAACATCTGGCTTTCGTGGACGATGGTGCTGCCGCCGTGTTGCTCAGTACGCCAACCCGGGCCCGCGTGCTGCTCTGGTGTTGTTTTCTCTTTTTCATGAGTGCACTGATCTGGGCCGCCTGGGCCAAGCTCGACGAAGTGACCGTGGGTCAGGGCAAGGTGATCCCGTCCCGCCAACTGCAGGTGATCCAGAATCTGGAGGGGGGGATCGTCAAAGAAATTTTCGTCAAGGAGGGCGATATCGTCGAGAAGGGCCAGACCTTGCTGCGTATCGATGACACCCGTTTTCGCTCAGACTTTCGCGAGCGCGAGCAGGAGCTGGTCACCCTCAAGGGGGACATAGCGCGCTTACGAGCCGAGATCCGTAGTGTGGTCGTCAAAAGCGAGCCGAATGTCAGCTGGCGTGAGCAGGTGGCGATTAACAAACAAGCCATCGTTTTCCCGGAAGGTTATGAGAGCGTCTTTGCCGAATATGCAGCCCGTGAGGTGTCGGTGCAAAATGACCGACTCAACAATCTTCAGAATCAGCTCTATATTCTGGGGCAACAGATAGAGCAGAAAGAGCAGGAATTAATCGAGCTCAACTCGAAAATACGTACCGTGGGTCGCAGTGTGGATCTTGCCCGTCAAGAGCTGAATATCAGTCGACCATTGGCGAAAGAGGGGATCGTTCCTCAGGTTGAATTAATCAAACTCGAACGCCAGGTAAACGAAATGCAGGGAGAACTGGAGAGCAATCGTCTGGTCATTCCCAAGTTGAATTCCGGATTGCGTGAGGCGATTTCCAAGCGTAATGACATCGCGTTGAAATTCCGAGCCGATGCCCAGACCGAATTGAACGAGCGTCAAGGCAAATTGGGCCAACTCTCCGCAGGCCAAGTGGGGCTGCGAGATCGCGTCGATAGAACCAGCGTGGTTGCTCCACTCAAAGGCACCATCAAAAAGTTGAAGATCAATACGTTGGGTGGAGTGGTCCAGCCGGGTATGGATTTGATGGAGATAGTGCCACTTGAAGATACGCTGTTAGTTGAAGCCAAGGTATCGCCCAAGGACATTGCTTTTTTGCGACCAGGGCTGGAAGCCGTGGTGAAATTCACTGCCTATGATTTCACTATCTATGGGGGCTTGCATGGCAAGGTAGAACAGATAAGTGCTGACTCTATTCAAGATGAGGACGGTAATTCCTTCTATATGGTGCGAGTCAGGACAGATAAAAGTTTTCTGGGCGATGAAACTAATGCATTACCCATCATCCCCGGTATGTTAGCCAGTGCAGATATCATCACTGGTAAAAAGAGTGTTCTAGACTATTTGTTAAAACCGATATTGCGGGCCAAACAGTCGGCACTGAGGGAACGATAAGCCAACAATCAATAAAAGCATATGACTGGAGATACTATGAAAAAGACGATTGTTGCCATGCTTGTAAGTGGCGCTGTATTACTTCCTGGCCTGGTTCAGGCCGAAACGCTGGAGCAATCCGTTGCTCAAGCGTTGGCGACTCATCCCAAGATCAAGGAGGCATTTGATCTTTATCAGGCCCGCATGTATCAGCATGATGGTGCCAAAGGCGGCTATTACCCCACCATCGATCTGAGAGCCGGGGTGGGGTATGAGAATACCGACAGTCCCGCTACCCGTCTGGGAGGCCCTGGTGTCGATGACTCGATGACCCGCAAAGAGGCTGGCCTTAGCCTGCGCCAGATGCTGTTTGATGGCTTCGATGTCAGCAGCAATGTGGCACGAACCAAAGCAGAGGCCAGTGCCCAGCGACTGGCCATGATCTCTGAAGCCGAAAACACGGCGCTGCGCACTGCCGAGGTGTACCTCAATATGCTGCGCCAGCAGGAGATACTGGAGTTGTCTAAAGACAACCTGGCGACCCATGAGCAGATCCGCAGTGACATCAGCAAGCGGACTGATTCAGGACTGGGCTCCACGGCAGACCAGACCCAGATCGAGGGCCGGGTCGCGCGTGCCTATTCAAACCAGGCGGCGGCGGAGAACAACTATCGGGATGCCGAGAGTGAGTATGTTCGGGTAGTCAATGAGATGCCCAAGGATCTGGTGCAACCAGTACCGGATGCCAGTCTGATGCCTGCGTCAATCGAAACGGCGCTCAAGACGGCCACCGAGGTGCACCCGACGCTGCTCTCCTCCTTGCAAGACATTGAAGCGGCCAAATACCAGAATGAAGGTGCCAAATCTGGCTTCTATCCCAATGTCGCCATCGAGGTGGATCAGAACTGGAATGAAGACATAGACGCTGTCAAGGGACGTAACGACGACCTGACCGCCATGGTCCGGATGCGCTACAACCTGTTCCGTGGTGGTTCCGATCTGGCCGAAAGCAAGGCGACCTCTGCGCTCTACTCCCAGGCGAAAGACATTCATCTGAATGCATTCCGTCAGGTTGAAGAGGGGACCCGTCTGGCCTGGAACGCCAAGCAGTCTCTGGATCAGCAAAAGATCTACCTGCAACAACACGTTGATGCGAGTTATGACACTGTTCAAGCGTACAAGAAGCAGTTCGGCTTGGGTCAGCGTACTTTGTTAGACGTGTTGAACACCGAAAACGAACTGTTTGAAGCCCGCCGCAGCTACATCAACGCGGAGTATGATTCCCTGCTGGCTGATTACCGCATCCTCAATGCCACTGGCAGCTTGCTCAGTGCCATGCAGGTGCAACAACCTGCTGAATGGCAAGCCAAAAACTAGTGCTGCTGGCTTGGGTGTGACGACAACAACATTGTCGTCACACCCAGCATCAGGGGGTGAAGTATGTTGCCCTCGTATCCTGTATCTTGCATCTCATGATTTGTTGGCTCCGTTGAGTAGGGAAAAGATGTGACATTGTGGCGTATCGGGCGGTGGCTCGACCCGTTCCACCGCCGGGGGCGACACTTGCTCTGGTGTGGGCTGGCACTGCTTCCCCTCCTGCTGGCGGCGAGCCAGCCGCTGACGGATGCCGATCTGGCCATGATAAAGCGGGCGAAGGACACCTATGGTGAGCGGGCAGGTAAACGTACTGCGAGCTGGCGGTTGCTCACCTTGCAGGCGCAGGCCGCAGGCTGGTCAGAGCGGCAGAAGCTAGAGAGAGTAAACAGCTTTTTCAATCAGCTGCATTTTATAGACGACAGCAAGTTGTGGCGCAGGAAGGATTACTGGGCCAGCCCTCTCGAGTTTCTGGGAGCGGCAGGGGGAGATTGCGAGGACTTCAGCATTGCCAAGTATTTTACCCTGCTCGAACTTGGCATCGACGATGAGAAGATGCGGATGGTGTATGTCAAAGCCTTGGACTACAACCAGTTTCATATGGTTGTGGCCTACTATGAAACCCCTTCATCCGTCCCCCTCATTCTCGACAACCTGATTGGGGAGCTGCGTCCGGCAACTGCCCGTAAGGATCTGCTGCCTATCTACAGCTTCAATGGTCGCCACTTGTGGTTGATGAAGGCGCGTGGCCAGGGAGAACTGGCCGGTCAGTCTTCACGTTTGGGATTATGGAATGATTTACGCAATCGCATGACTTCAGGGCGATTGGCTCGACCTGTGGTGAATTTGGATGATTAACCTATGACGCTATATCGACAATTACTGGCCACCATGTTGTTGTTGTTCGGGGCTCTGTTTGCCGTAACCTATTGGGTTCAGTTCAATTCGACCCGCACCTACCTTGCACAGCAGCAAGAGACGACTGTGATTAACACCGCAACGGCGCTCGGATTGGCATTGACCCCCTATCTTGAGAATGGCGACAAGGTGAGTGCCGAGTCAGTCATCAAGGCGGTGTTTGATGGTGGCTACTATCGCTTGGTGCGGCTCGATCTCTTGGCCTCCCATGATGTGATTGAGCAGGAGAATACTAACCATGTTGCCGGGGTTCCCGCATGGTTCATGGGGCTGGATCTGTTTCCTGAGATCTCCAATGAGTCAATCCTGACGTCAGGCTGGTTGCAGCTTGGCAAGCTCAAGGTAGTCGGCCATAGCGGTCAGGCCTATTACGAGCTCTGGCAAGGGATGACCAATCTGGCAAGCTGGTTTGTGGTCGGTTTTCTCATTACCACGCTGTTGCTGATGCGAGCCCTCAGTTATCTCCTCAAGCCACTGGACCAGATCCGTGAACAGGCACTGGAGATAGAGCAGCACCATTTTGGTCACGAGATCCCAGAGCCGCGAACTGTGGAGCTCAAGCAGGTGGTGCAAGCCATCAATACCCTTTCTGGCAAGTTGGCCGCCCAGTTCAAGGAGCAGGCACAGGAAGCTGAGAATCTGCGTGAGAGAGTCTACCTGGATGCCGTTTCCGGTTTGGGCAACCGCGCCTATTTCGTCGGCCAGGTCAATGCCTGGATCGCTGAAGCGGGGCAGGGTGGCGTCATGCTGGTGGCTGTCGACATGCTCGATGATATCTATCGGGATGAAGGTTTTGCCGCGCGGGACAACATGGTCAAGTCCATTGCTCAGAGTCTGAATGATGAACTGAGCGGATGGGATGGCGCCGCCATTGCCCGCATCTCGGCGACCGAGTACGCATTGCTCTGTCCGACCAATGATCTTGATACCTTGCAGGAGCTGGCCGAGCGGATCAACAACCGCATCGCCGATCTGGTGGTCAACCCTATGGGTGAGGCTGATGCATTGTCGGTGATCGGTATCGCCGGGCGAGATAGCCAGGACGATCTCTCCAGCCTGCTGACCAAGGCGGATAATGCCCTGGGCCGGGCGCGCAACGAGCGCCGTGGTGCCGTGGTCATGGAAGGTGGCCATAGCCAAGGCATGATGGGGCGTCTGGCCTGGCGGGATCTGGTGGAAGATGCCATCGCCCGTCAACTCTGGCGCTTCAAGGCGCAGCCAGCCTGTCGCTTTGACAATGGCCTCAGGCTTCATGCCGAACTGTTTGCCGCCATTCATCGTGACGGTAATGACTATTTTGCAGGTCAGTTCCTGCCGGCTATCGAGCAGTTCAAACTCGGTAGCGAGTTTGATCAGGCGATCCTCACGGCCACAGTCCCTCTGCTACAGCAAGATGCCGAGTTGGTACTTGCCGTGAACATCACCTCCGGGGCCATCTGCTCAGAAGAGTTCTTGCTCTGGCTCGGTGACTTCTTGGGCCGCAACCTTGAGCTAAAGGACAGATTGCTGTTCGAGATCCCGGAAGGCGCCATTTTGAAGCATCAAGCTCAGGTTGAAGCGCTGGTGGCGGTGCTGCGTGAGCACGCCTATCAGTGGGGCGTGGATCACTATGGTCGCCACTTCCAATCCCTTGGCTATCTGGAGCAGATGGCTCCAAGTTATGTCAAGGTTGACCATGGTTATACCAGTCAGGTCATGGAGCCGGGAGCGGATACTTCCTTCCTGGCTGCAGTATGCCGTGCTGCGCACAATGCCGGTGTCTTGACCATAGCTACCCGGGTGGAAAATGAGCAGCAGGTTGAACTGCTGTCTGGCTTGCATATCGATGGTTATCAGGGTTTTGTACACCCAGCGTTTCTTATTTGAACCAGTAGTAATTGAAAAAGGGCGCCCAGGTGGCGCCTTTTTTTATCACTTTTTGATGTAACCGTTGCTTAACATTAGCTCATGTAATGATAAGGCCTCTTTTGAGGCATAATCTAATGTGTTGTTTTAATAAGATAAGTAGCCAGCTTTCGATTTGTTTCATGGTTCCCCCGCTTCCAATGTGGATCCGGTACATTTTTGCAACGGACGTTACTGCACTTCGCTCATAGGGTTTATACATCGAAACCCTCAGTGTTGGAGTCAAGGCTATGCGTACCCAAATGATCGATAAGGCTGTCGTCGTCGCCTCAATGGAAGGGGACATTCTGGTCGTTAATGCCGATGGCAGTACGCGCCCATTGCAAGCGGGTGAGACGCTCTCACCCGGTACCAAGCTGACACTGGCCGACGATGCCAAGTTGGCGCTGCTCACACCGGAAGAGGCTGCTGCCTTGGCCCAGGGGTCATCGGCGGCGCCCGAGGCCAGCATTCCTGCAGATGTTGCGGACAAAGTGGCCGATGAGGCCAAGCCTGATGGTACCGACAAGCCCCTCGATCCCAATGATATAGCCGCATTGCAACAATCAATCTTGGAGGGGATCGATCCGACCAAGAATTTTGAAGCTTCTGCCGCAGGGGGCGCTCCAGCGGCCGGAGGTGGCGGCGGAATAGGGGGGGTTGCCGGTGCCAGTGGTAATGGCGGTTTCGTGACCATATCCCGCACGGGAGATGCCACCATAGCCCAGGCCGGGTTCGATACTGATCACAGTGCAAGACCCGTCATTGATCGTCTGCAAGAAGATCTGCCAGATCTTGAAAATGAGTTGAGTGATGAAAATGAGCAGGTGAGTGTGCCGGAGGACGTTCAGGTCAATGGTAATCTCCTCGATAATACCAGCAACTCGGATGGCCCCAATGCCGCCAGCGTGACGCTGTTCAGTTGGGGTAGCAGCAATAATGTTCCTGCGGGCTCAACGGTTACCATCTCGGGGGTGGGTACTCTCACGGTGAGCGGTAACGGTGATTACAGCTTTACCCCCGCATTGAACTACAACGGTCCTGTTCCGCCTGTAAATTACAGCGTGACCGATGGTACCGATGTCGTAAATTCTACGTTGACCATTACCATTGCCCCCGTTGACGAAGGGGTTAGCTTGACTGGACTGAATGTGGTCGGCGCTGAAATAGTGGTCAGCGATGCCAGTCTGCCTGATGGCAGTACTCCTAATCCGGGTGCCCTGACTCAGGGCGGTATTTTTAGCTTTAATGCACCAGATGGCGTGCAGACACTCAGCATCGCTGGCCTGCAATTGGTTACAAATGGGGCTGTTATGAGCCTTCCCCAGTCGCTTGTCACTCCTCTGGGCAATAGCCTGCAAATCACAGTGATCAGCTTTAATCCCGTGACTGGTGCAGGTAGCGTCACCTATAGCTATACCCTGCAAGACAACGAGAACCACGTTAAACCGGCTAATGATACCCAGCTGACAGAGAGTTTCCAGGTCACGCTCACAGACAAGGATGGAGATTCCACTTCTGCCAGTCTGGATGCGATGATCCGTGACGACGTGCCGACGGCGGTGAACGACATCGA
>NZ_AQGQ01000158.1 GCF_000388115.1 Aeromonas molluscorum 848 | reverse complement strand
CTTAATCGACAATGCAACAAGGTGACCTTCTCGCAGTTTCTATTTCCCTAGATAATGCAGTGCGCAGCGTTGAGACCACCACGTGTCAAATATTGGGCGCATTTTATTCTCTGTTGAAAGAGATGAATTGAGCGAGAAGGTTGCTGAGTGGCCCAGGGTAATACCAGTTCTCCGATCCGGTAGCTGGCTAGTTATCACAGGCGTTGATAGTGGCTATAGCCTGGATGAGGGATGACAATCGCCTTGGACCCCTTAGACTGTTCTTTTATTCGGGAGGTAAGTGCCATGCTAGGGATCCATGATCTAGCGTTGTTTATCGTATCCGGCCTGCTGCTTAATATGATGCCAGGGCCTGACTCTTTGCTCATCATGCTACGCAGTGGCTCTCAGGGATGGCGAGCGGGCTCGATGGCTGCGCTTGGTATAGGCACTGGCACCATGGTGCATGTACTTGCGGCTGCATTAGGATTATCGGCATTGCTGAGCGCCTCTGCCAGCCTGTTCAGCATCATCAAGTTGCTGGGGGCGCTTTACCTCATTTATCTGGGGGTTGGCTTGCTGAGAACGCGATCTGGTACCCCCTTGGATAAAAGGGAAATCAAGCTGGCGCCTCTGCCCTATGGCCGTCTCTTCTGGCAAGGATTTCTAACCAATATGCTCAATCCTAAGGTGGCGCTGTTTTTTCTGGCATTCGTGCCGCAATTCATTGCGCCGGATGCTCCCCAGAAGGCGCTGGCTTTCATCCTGCTCGGTTGCATATTCAACCTGAACGGCATGATCTGGTGCCATCTACTGGCGCTGTCGACCGCATTTGCCAGCAGCAAGCTGAAGGTCTCGGCCAAGTTGAGTCGCTGGCTCAATCGCGTAATGGGGGGACTCTTCGTCGTGCTGGGGATACGACTGGCTACTGAATAGCAGAGACTATCATCAACGAGTTGCGCAACGGCCAGTGCAGACGTTTTGCCTGAGCTCGCTGCCGAATGAACACGCCGCAATAGAAAAGGCGCATTCCACTGCTGGAATGCGCCTTGTCCTGCACAGACTCGAAAGATCAGTTCATGCCGTATTATCACACCACATGTCTAATTCTGTTTGGTGTTGTCTATCGGCTTGGTGTATGTGGTTGATTTATATTGTTTAACTTTCCATTGTTGTCTAAAGTTATCTTAGGGGATATAAGACAAGTGTGGGTTCAATTGTGGGTTCAAAATGGCAATTTCAGATTCAAAACTCAAAGCAATGCTGCGTGGTCACGATGATGATACGCCCAGAAAGGTTGCGGACAGGGATGGGCTATCTGTTCTGTGGAGGAATAGCGGAAAAGTTAGCTTCGTGTACCGCTATCGAATTTTAGGCAAGGCAAAAAACCTGACTCTGGGATCCTATACCGGTCAAGAGGGGGGACTATCGCTTTCCGAAGCAAGGAAAAAGGCGGCGCAATGTCGAGCTTGGTTGGAAGAGGGCAATGATCCAGCCTTGATGACGCGGATCGGGAAAGATGAAAGGCTTAAGCCTGTCACGGTTAAAGATGCACTCGAGTATTGGCTCTGCCATCACGCCGATAAGAAAAGGTCAAACAGTGAGAAGCATCGCCAGCAATTTGCGAAGTGGGTCTATCCCCGTATCGGGGATCTTCCGCTGTCAGATTGTGATACTCGTCACTGGTTGAGTGTCTTTGACGAGTACTCGAAGTTGGCACCTGTGGCTAGTGGTTATTGCTTCCAAAACTGTAAGCATGCTCTGAAGTTTTGCCGGGTCAGACAGTTTGCAGTGAGTAATGCGTTGGATGACTTGACCGTCGCTGATGTTGGGCAAAAAGCGAGTAAGCGAGATAGGGTTCTGACGCTAGAAGAACTGCGAACACTATGGGATTGGTCTGAGAAGCTAGGTCCATATTGCTACTACGGAAATTTGGCAAAGATTCTGTTGGCGTTTGGTGCAAGGACTCAAGAAGTTCGGCTATCAGCACCCGAAGAATGGAATCTAGCCGAAGGTACATGGACAGTACCAGCGTCTAACTCAAAAACAGGTAATAAAATCGTGAGACCAATACCTGATTTTATTCGGCCGACGATAGACGCCTTGCTGAAAGCAGCCGCAGCACAGTCATCCCCATACTTGCTAGGGGAACTCAAGCGACCAGAAGCGGTAAGTCAGTGGGGAAGGGGGATTTGGAAACGGCTCGGGCATAGCGCCCCTTGGACATGGCACGATCTCCGAAGGAGTTTGGCGACCCGCCTAAACGAGGCTGGGATTGCCCCTCATGTCGTGGAGCAAATTTTAGGTCATGCTTTACCAGGTGTAATGGCTCACTATGTTCATACGGTTCGGTTACCGGAGCAAAAAATGGCTCTGGAGTTGTGGGGAGGGATTTTGAAACCATCAGAAAAACCGGCAGACAATATTGTGCATCTGCAAGTGGGGTAGGGGAGAGCAACAGCCCTTTTCTTCTGTTCGATTTGTAGACTGTGTCTATGGAGGTTACATCGAGTGTACCCTCCATTTTTTTACCCAGCCTGTACAGCCATGCTGGCCATGTTAGCTGCAGTTGCAGAGCTGGAGCCTGTAAAAAACAGAAAGACCACACTCTATTGGCATGGCCTTATTTAGATGAGGAACTCATCCAGCTGACGACCTTGTTCGAGTTGTTCAGCCAGGAACTTGGGCGTACGGCCCTGACCGGTCCAGGTATGCTCCACCCCATTCTCGACGTAACGGTATTTCGGGGGACGAGGGGCTCGTTTAGCTTTTTTGTCGATTGCAGCAAGTAGTTCAGCTGGATCAATTCCAGCCTTGTCCATCAGCGTTTGGAACTTAGCCAGCTTTTGCTCATGTGCTGTCGGCTTAGTTTTACCCTGTTGCGTCGAGTTGAGAACCCACCCGTTTTGTGCTCCTTTACCAAAGGTGCGAATTTTTTTGCCACTTGATAGTGTAGTATCTGCATACGCAAGTACATCCTGAATAAACAAGTCGTGAATATCATTAAGCATTTTTTTTTGATTCGTAGCCGTTTGAAGGTTAATGCGGCTTCGTGTACCTCGATACGAAAACACATCTCCATTTTTAACCTTTTCCCGCCACATCTCACCGATTGACTCCATGATATTAAAATGTTTGTTCCAGTTCTCTTTTAAAAATAAAATCACATGCAGGTAATACCCCCTAACAGAGCAGTAATCCATCTTCCATATATAACCATCAATATATTTCATTATGGGGTTCTTAGCACCATTTCTAAACACTGCATTTCTGCCGGCACGTAGCGTCATTAGCCTGTAGTCATTTACCTGAGAGGGGGTTTTCAATCTCAATTTCAACGCCTTTTCAAACTCAACATCATACTCATCATCAAGCTTGAAATTGAACCCTAGGCAAAATCGTATGGCATGAGTGCTGCCACTTTTCATGATGGCATTGGCATGTTCCATCACTGAAGCCACGTTTTCTTGCACATTGAACAGCCTTTTACTGGTTGCTTTTTTATAGGCTGGCTGATTGAATATCAAATTGAATCGATTAACGAAGGCGGTAATCAAATTCATCGAAAAGTAACGTTCAAAATCACCTCTATTTGTTATGTCTATTTTGTTTGCATTAACGGTGTTGATGAAAAGCGACACCGCAGGATGCACATTGAGGTGTCGCAAAAAATCATCATGTCCTAAAATGGCGCTCACATTCATTTTCAACAAATGCCTTATTCTCTCCTTTATATTTCTTTTTTGTACCTTGGTGAATGCGCGCCGTTGATTTAAATTTTCTATCTGCACGTTACTTTGAATATCTGAATTCAAATCTTCCAAGCTGTTGTATGTCTCGAGTCGGCGACCGATCCGAGGGTGTGTGTGAAAATTAAACTCTCTGATATATGAGATAAAATGCAGGATCTTATATATACAAAGGAAGGTATCAAAGTCATCTGTCAGAATTTTTTTGTTACTGTACACTGCGTCAGACGATTTATTTTCCGCAATAAATATATCTATCTCGGCATTTTTACCTGCACTTAATCCTTTCTCACCTAATCCCTCTCGTGAAAATGCACCATGTATGTTTGTCCTTGTTCGCTTAGCTGCGACGACCCACGCCTCATTGCAATCATATATTGCATAGGGCCTCGCTATATTGGTTGCGATTTTTTCTTCATTCTTTTTTTGGGAGGTTCTTCTGCGCGATGGTTTTAAGTGCGCTTCGGGCGATGCCACTTTATCCTCATTAGATAAGTGGCTGGCGGAGGATAATTCACTTGATGCAACTTTGCCATCTTCACTCTCGATTTCTCTAACTACAACTCTTCTTTGGTTTTTTACTACGTCTCCAATTTCGCGAGCCAACTTACTTTTTACTTTTTTAGCCATATCATCTTCACCGCAATTCTAAACAGACAATGTCAAATCACTTAAAGTACAGAGTAGCGCATTACATTAAGGTGAGTTACGTTTATTTTGCATTATTGCAATTCAAGTCACAAATCAGGCCTAGAGGTATCTTTTGATATAATGTGGTTGCAGTTGGCTTGCTGTGTAGACCCTTTGTTTTCCAACGTCCATGTCGCAAAACGGCCCTCATAAACCCACTCAAAACCCACGGGTGTGGTACGTGAAAAATTTCTGACATGCCCCTGGCCTACCTTAAACGGTGAGTTCAGACCTCCATACAATGCAAATGAGGGGCTGGCTACTAACGTAACGCCTTCATTGTGCTCTCACCCGCTCGAGTTAATCATGTGTTTTTTAACTGTCCCGCTCTTCTGATGAAACAACCCACTACATCATCAGGAGTACACCATGAACAACACCATCAAAGTCCTGCGCATCAAAGACCTCATCAACAAGATTGGCATGGCCAGGTCTACTATCTATGACTGGCTTAATCCCAAGTCTCCTCGTTATGACGAGACATTCCCCAAACCCTTCAAGATAGGTCAGTCCTCTATTGGTTGGTTTGAGCACGATGTTGATAGCTGGCTTATTCGTAAAAGCCAGCCGTGAATACATTTTTTTCATCCCTCGTGAGCTCCATAACTTCCTACGTTATAACTCATGCCTTGATAGGCTAATGGGTTAGGGAAATAGCCATTCCTTCTTATATATGTTTTTTGGTATTTACGTAGGTGGTGTAGGCATATCGTGTTTAGGTTTATTTATTATTTAATATCACTTCTGTTCAATACTATTCCTACGCTGTGTACAGCCACCCATATACAACCAATAACCATTACCACTATCGAGTACCATTACACCACTCCCATGTGGTGGTCATGCTACCACCAGCATAGTTAGCCAATACCACTCCACCAATCGCCCCTATATACGCGTGTGCCTATCACACAGCGTAGGGTTACTCTTGCCTAAGCGAGGCCATCATGTTTAATTCAGTCAGGCTATTAGATATCCTAACCTTAACAGACCGGCTCAAACATACAACGCTTCCTATTGTCAGGGCTGTTTATTCAGTCCCTGGTAAGTCACGCATCACTTGCATTGGTCGTAGGCTATCAACCAAACTCTTTAATGCGTTGGGCACCGTGTGTGATTATTTTTATTGTCATGAGGAAGTATCGTCAGCGCATCCAACGGTAGAGCTATTCCTAACGCATATGCGAGAGGTTTATGGATTGCACCTCATCCATGAGCGATATCTCGATAATGATGTCGGTGACGAATTAGCCAGGGATATCAATAACGCGCTGTATGCGTTTCTAAGAGAGTTCAAGAGTCAGGCGCACCGTAAGCGCCTCAAGAACCTTGAACGCGTTGAGGGCCGCAATCAGCGCAGCATAGCGACATATGTTAATAGCCTATTCGACCAGCATGCCAAGCTATTAGTCATTCGATTGGATATTGGCTATCGCGAAGACTACTACGACCAGCTTACGTTAGACCTCGTGACGAATGACCGGAATTGTTACCTTCGTCGAGTACAGAACAAATATCCTGCATTGGTAGGCTATATCTGGAAACTGGAGTACGGTGTTGATAGGCGTTTGCATACCCACATTACGTTCATTTTTAATGGTGCTGTACACCAACGAGATATCTCGCTGGGTATTGCGCTGGGAGAGGTGTGGGAAGATATGTCCGATAATAACGGGAGCTATTACAACTGTCAGATCAGGCGGGAGAAATATCGGGAATGGGGTACTGATGGGATTGGGATGGTGCACTACAGCGATACAACCAAGCGCATAAACCTGATTAATGCGCTGAGTTATCTGACCAAGCTGGATACGCAGATATTGGCGGTATTGCCAGCCGGTCGTCGGACCTTCGGGCGCATGGAGAGACCATCGCCCCAATCTCGCCTTGGCAGACCTCGGTTATTGCTCTGTCGGTCTGATTGAAAGATAACTCAGATAGATATTATCAAGGGAGAGTAAACACATATCGCTGTGAAGCTGCTTGGGAGCGCCATTGCGGCCTCCCAAGTTATTGACCCTGGCATCGGGTGTCAATCAGTCACAGATGCGCACAGCGGGCTGTTAAGGCGCCAGTCGTGCCACCAGCTTATCAACCACCTCCAGCACCATTTCTCTGTCGGCAGCATTGAGCTTGGCCAACTGCTGGCTGAGTACAATGCTTTGTTCTGTAGGGCGGTTGCTGGTCTCACGCAGGAGGTCTGCAAGCTCACAGCCAAACAGCTGGGCCAACTGTGCCAGGCGCACTACGGTCGGCACCACTTTTCCCCGCTCCATCCGGGAGACCGCTTCCATCCCGATATCCAGGTGCTCTGCGACTTGCTCCTGGGTCAGCCCCACTTGTTGGCGTTGCCGTCCAATCGCTTTACCTACGCTCTTGGCCAGTTCTTCAAAGTTGACGTCTGTCATAAGTCCTCCAGTCCGCACGTATGCTTGACCATGGACTCGTTGACATTAAGGGCGAAAATGGTTGATGCTCAACCAATTGGGTTGATGTTGTTTGAATATATAGATTGATATTTGAAAGGAGTGCTTTCTACACGACGTAAATTCCAGCCCACTTTCTTCAGTTGCGCTTGGCTAACTGCCAGCACGCTCGCTGACGTTACCTGTATTACCCCGCTTATCCGAGAGGCTTGCCTTGTCGGTCAGGCATCCTTTTGCCATTTTTATTAAGGAGAGATCATGAATCGCACACTGCTTTATCCCTTACTGCTGGCCTGTGGCCTGTGGCCTATCACTGAGCGCTTGCGATACAGCATCCGCTAATGGCCCAGAATTCACTCTGGAAGTGGAATACACCGCTATCGGGCGACCTCAGATCGTCGTCACCTCGCTCAACGATCAAGTCACCATTCAGAAAGTGCTGATCAATGGCGGCAAGAGTAAATGCCGGGTGATGCTGCGCAGTGACTTGATGGGGTCGGTGGGAGGAACCTATTTCCCACTCAAGCTCAATTACACCGAACGCTGGCGGCTGGTCATGACCGAGCCGTGCCGATTGAGGGAGGTCACCCTCTTCACCAATCTGGGCAATGCCTCTTACACCATTGAATAAGTCGTCTGGAGAGTGACATGACAGAAAACATCAAACTGGCCCTGTGGTGCACATGGTTATCGCTGTTTGCCTTACCTACCTGGGCTGCGCCTCAATTCACTGTGCCAACGGTCACTAAACGGGTACCGGCCAACGTTGAAGGCACCCTCAATTTCGCCAGCATGCAGTTTTGGATAGAGACTTCGAAAGGAGATCGCATCATGCTGATGCCGCTGGATGAAGATGAGCCAACGCTCATTCCCAGTGTCAGCCAGCCGGTTTCACTGAACGGTTTTATGCTGACCTATTCAGATGGCAGCCGTTACTTCGAGCCCTCCTTTACACCAGCGTCAGCTGCATCAAGTACCGCATCATTTACCATCGTGAAAAATGATGATGACAGTATCGTCATTCGGTATGGGGATGAAACGCTGCTGCGCACCGATGAATATGACGCCATCAAGCTCACACACCGATTGCCGCTGGCCAACGGGCAGGCGGTCTTGTTTGAGCTCCACAGTGGTGGTGTGGCATGCCCGGTGCTCTATCAGTTGGCGGTCGCTCAGACGGGGGCGCTGACCATGCTTTCACAGCCCTTTGGTACCTGTAGCGACGAAGGCAAGCTGACCCCCGACCCCAACGGTTTCACCCTCGACCTGCCCGGCAATCCTCGTCAGCGCTGGGTATTGGATGCCAACAGCTTGACGCTGCGCAAGCAGTCCTGACCACCAGCTACCACACATTCACCACCATCAGGGCACCTTCGGGTGCCCTCTGTTTTGTGCCGCATTTTATTTAAGGAACTGTTCATGCCATTACCACAACCGGGGGACCACCTCGTTTCCCCCCGCACCGGTTACCAGCACCACGGTCTCTATCTGGGGGACCATCAGGTCATCCACTACCAGGGGGGCAGTGCCGGTATAGATTCCGGTCAGATAGCTATCACCACGCTTGCCGAGTTTAGCCAAGGGCGGGGCTATCGCATCCAGCACCATAGTGCACGAGCTTTCAACCGGGAGGAGAGTATCGACCGTGCTTACTCCCGTCTTGGAGAGGCGCACTACAGCACGCTCTTTAACAACTGCGAGCACTTCGTGCTCTGGTGTATCGAGGGCTTTCACTACAGCAAGCAGATTAACCAGCTGATTGCCACGGGGTGTATCGCACATCAGGCGCTTCGCACAGTGGCTCGGCAGCCTACCCTTGCGGCCCTGCCTGGCATGGCCACCAGCTCGGCACTGAACCCATCAGCAACTACCGCTGTGACCGCCGCAGTCTGTGCGCTGCTTGGGAGCTCGGCCACCTCGCTGGCGGCCCCCTTGGCTGCCACCTATGGCCTCTACCGCGCCTGGCGCTGGTTCAGGAATTAACGGTTCTCACATTCGATACGAAAAGGACACACCATGATGACCATGCCATTTCACCTGGCAGGGATGGCCCTGCCGATTTCACCCGAGCTACCTGACTTGCTGCGCAAAGTCGTGCGAGAACAACAGCTCGACCTCACCCACGTCTCGACCCTGACCTTCAACTTTCGCAGCCCCGGCTACAGTGCTGAAACGGGTGGCGTTCATCCGGTAGAGCTGCGGCTTATTCGGGGACTACACGGCTGGGTATTCGATTACATCACCGACTTCAGTTATCAGGGGGTGGGCCAGGATGTCGAGCTCTGCAAGGAGCTCGACTTCAACCTCTCTTGCGACGAGCACTATCTGCAGGGCTGGGGACCACTGCCCGGCGTGGAAGCACGCGAACTGTTCGCCCTGTGGCAGCGCAATTTCATTAGCTACGCCCAGTTGGGGTATTTCACCGTCACGGTCAGTGGGGAATAATAGGAGGTGTGTGATGACTAACGAACAGCCGCTCTCCCATTACTCACGTCAGTGGCTGGGACTGGTCGCGGCCAAGGCCAAACTACAACCAACTCGCCAGAGCGAGCGCTGGTTGCTGCACCTAACCCCTGATAGTCCAAACGCCCGCACCGTCACACTGCATCTGCGTTGGTCTGGCGTGCAGTGGCAACTGCTCTCACTCACCAATGCCGAGGACTGGCGCACCATGAGCCAGCCGATAGATGAAATCTGTGTGGACCCTAAGCGTCGCTGTTTCTGGCGCTGCCAGGCAGGACCGGTTTCTCTCACCGAGCAACCCCGTGTATTGGCAAGTTTCCTGGCTGACCTGCAGC
>NZ_AQGQ01000157.1 GCF_000388115.1 Aeromonas molluscorum 848 | reverse complement strand
CCCTAGAACCTTTCTGATGGCTGGATAGAAATCCAACAGGGTACCATTTATTGCACAACCGTGTGTTCTGCATTCAGCAAAAAATAGTGAGCTTAATTGAGAGTATGCCAGAGACCTGTATTCTGGAGTTAACCCCTCGGTTGTATCGATTCTAAACTCAATTCTATCCATCTCTAATGGTACGAAGATCACATCAAAACAGAACTTATTTTCCATTTTGATAATATACATTTCAGAACCATAAGGAACACCCCTTGAGTACTCTTCTGTAAGAGCATCAGATGGGATGTTCTGTTTTAACTTCACGCGACGATTTGATGCAAACCCAAAATAGTACCCCAGACCATCCACTTTTTTATATACAAGAGTAGGGCTAGCAATAAAATCTTCTTTATTAATTGATAATATATCTCTGTACTTAGACTCCGGTTTTATTGAGTCTAAGGCATTCCTAAAATTCAATGTATCTAAATGATCGTTAATTTTGAATAATCTGAGTGATTTTTCTCCAGAGAGATAATGTTCAACTAGTGCACTAGATAATGTTAAAAATCGTCCCAGCAAGATTCTATTAACTAAGCTGCTATTTAAATCCAGCAGTTTTCTAGAAAGCCGTTCAAAACTTCTAGCCTTAATCATAGCATCGTCAAGCAATAGTTTTGAAAAAATGCTCCAAGGTACTCGACATGAAATATCATTAAGCAATGAGACTACCTTTTGCTTTATCATGTCAAAATCAGCATCTTCAATACTAATCATTTCGCCCATCGTTAACTGAACCTCAAGCTAGGAACGCACCTTTATTGGGAACTAAGTTTACTCATAAACAAGCTCTATATGAAGCTATAAAATCCATATAGTGAGCAGATAGTTCACAGAAATGGATAGTGAATATCAACACTAAGGCAACCTGAGCAAAACCGGGTTGATTGAGCAGAATCAAAGAGCCACCAATCTGGCGCATGCCGTCACCAGCAACTTTGCTCCAACCTCGTCGAACTGGAGATATTCCCAGCTCTGCTGGCCGACCTTGATACCGCTAGCGTCAACAGTCTGCTGTACCTCGTTCTTACTACTAAATCTGCCGTGCTGTGCGGGATGCCCCAAAGCCACAGGTGGGCACTATATTGATCCCCCTCCAATCCGCCGAGGGTCAGAGCCAACGTCAGGGACGCCATCAGGGATGATGGCGTAGCCGCAGCGGACAGGGATGTGCCGTCTGCGGCGGCCCGTCCGACGTTGACTCTGGACCGAGGGCACTGGCGAAGCCAGCGGATTGGCGGGGGAGAAGACCTTTGGTGCATTTTTTGAAAAAAGCGGGTCTTTCCAAAGTCACTCGCCCAAGCCCGAAGGGCGGGCTAAACCCTGTCGAGGGCCATGCCCTCGCGTCCTGCACGGCGGCAGCTGTACTGCCAACAGCCGGGCACACCATATACCCATGACGCGAACGTCCGATTACGCTTCGCTAATCGAACCTACAGTCCTGACAAAAAAGGAGCCATCGGCTCCTTTTCACATCACGGGCGGGTACGCTGCGCCTTACAGCGCCTCAAGCCGTGCATACGCCGTCACCAGCCACTTGGCGCCGACGTCGTCGAACTGGATCTGCACCCGGCTCTGCTGGCCGACTCCTTCAAAGTTGAGCACTATCCCTTCCCCGAATTTCGGATGGAGCACCCGCTGGCCGAGCGTGATGCCGCTGGCATCGAAGCTCTGCTGCACCTCGTTCTGGCTGAAGCGGCCGTACTGGGTGGGTCTGCTGACCTGAGTGCGCAGCCGGATCTCTTCCAGACACTCGGCGGGCATCTCGCGGATAAAGCGGCTCGGCTTGTGGAACATCTCGCGGCCATAGATGCGGCGGCTCTCGGCATAACAGATGTAGAGCTTCTCCATGGCGCGGGTCATGCCCACATAACAAAGGCGGCGCTCCTCCTCGAGCCGCCCCGACTCCTCGGTCGATTGTTGGCTCGGGAACATGCCCTCCTCCACCCCCACCAGCAGCACCAGCGGGAACTCCAGCCCCTTGGCGCTGTGCAGCGTCATCAGCTGCACAGCATCGGCATATTCGTCCGCCTGATTCTCGCCGGACTCCAGCGCAGCATGGGCGAGGAAGGCGGAGAGATCGCTCATCTCTTCCAGCTCATCCGGGCGCTGGTATTGACGACAGGCAGTGACCAGTTCGTCCAGGTTCTCTACCCGTGCCTGGGACTTCTCGCCTTTTTCCGCCAGATACATGGCCTTGAGGCCGGAATTTTGAATGGCGATATCCGCCTGCTGGTGCAGGGGCAGCATGCCGACTTGGCTCTCCAGCGCGTCGATCAGATCCACAAAGCCGCGCACCGCGTTACCGGCGCGGCCGGTCAGCACCTTGTCATTGAGCAGGGTCTTGGCCGACTGCCAGAGGTTCTGGCCCTGATCCCGGGCGTTGGTGCGCAGGATCTCGAGGGTGCGATCACCGATGCCACGGGTCGGGGTGTTGACCACCCGCTCGAAGCTGGCGTCGTCGCCTCTGTTGTTGATAAGGCGCAGGTAGGCCATGGCGTCTTTGATTTCCTGGCGCTCGAAGAAGCGCAGGCCGCCATAGATGCGGTAGGGCATGGCGTCCTGCATCAGCGCCTCTTCCAGCACCCGCGACTGGGCGTTGGAGCGATACAGAATGGCGCAGTCGGCGAGCAGGCCGCCCTTCTCCTTCCAGTCCTTGAGGCGGCCGACCACGAAGCGGGCCTCGTCCACTTCGTTGAAGGCGCCATAGAGGGAGATGGGCTCGCCATCGGCCCCCTCGGTCCACAGCTCCTTACCGAGCCGCTCGGCGTTGTTGGCGATGACGCTGTTGGCCGCTTTCAGAATATTGGCGGTGGAGCGGTAGTTCTGCTCGAGGCGAATGGTTTCGGCCCCCTGATAGTCGGTGAGAAAACGCTGGATGTTCTCTATCTTGGCGCCGCGCCAGCCGTAGATGGACTGGTCATCGTCGCCGACGATCATCACCCGCCCGGTGTCGCCTGCCAGCATCCGCAGCCAGGCATACTGGATGCCGTTGGTATCCTGGAACTCGTCCACCAGGATATTCTGGAAGCGATCCCGGTAGTGTTCGAGCACGTGGGGGCGATTGAGCCAGAGCTCGTGAGCGCGCAGCAGCAGCTCGGCAAAATCCACCAGCCCGGAGCGATCGCAGGTCTCCTGGTAGGTCTTGTAGATCTGCTGATAGGTGCGGGTGACGGGATCGCCGTAGAGATCGATGTCACCGGGGCGCAAGCCCTCGTCCTTCTTGCCGTTGATGTAGCCCATCACGGCGCGCGGGGCCCAGTGCTTCTCGTCGAGGTTGAGCGCCTTGATGACCCGGCGGATCAACCGGTACTGATCGTCTGAGTCGAGGATCTGGAAATCCTGGGGCAGACCCGCATCCAGATGGTGGGCCCGCAGCAGGCGGTGAGCGATGCCGTGGAAGGTGCCTATCCACATGCCGCGCTGGCTCGCGCCCAGCACCTTTTCCACCCGGCCACGCATCTCGGCCGCCGCCTTGTTGGTGAAGGTCACCGCAATGATGGAGAAGGGTGAACAACGCTCCACCTGCATCAGCCAGGCGATACGGTGCACCAGCACCCGGGTCTTGCCCGAGCCGGCGCCAGCCAGTACCAGCAGATTGCTACGGGGCGCCGCAACGGCATCTCTTTGCTTGTCATTGAGCCCGTCGAGCAGGGTTGAAACGTCCATCACCACTCCTGTTTATTTATACAGGCAGGGATTATACGGGCAGAGTGGGCTCAGGCCAAATCGGCGTTTATGCCCAAAGAGAAGATCCCCGGCCATGTCCTCAGCGCCTCTTCCGGGGCGCACCCTGCCCCCCTGCCCTTCAGCGGCGACCTCTCTTGCCGACTGGCTTGCGCCACGGGGAGAAGAAGATGGCCAAGCAGCCTCACACACCGTAAATCGGTCAAATGGGAATCAATAGAAACCGGCTATCGGCCCAACAGAGGAAAACGCTTGCGCACAACCCTATGATTTGTAATCAAAATGTCATTTGGAGCTTGGCTTTTACAGCACAAAAAACCATAAAAATGCTTATAAACAACCACTTATAAAGCCGTTTGCTTATGTTTCAATTCGTTAGCGCAAACGTTTTTCTGTCACGCACGCCTTGACCCCCATGCTCACTCACTTACAGTTAGCCTGCGTGCACTGGCGCCTGCACCAGCAGGCCATGGACCCTCAATAACAATCAAGGATAAGATCGTGACTAAGGTACTCAAACTGGCCAGCGTGGCCGCCTTCACCCTGGCCGCTCTCTCGGCCCAAGCAGCTTCCCAACCCGCCGTCATCTATGACACCGCAGGCAAATTCGACAAGTCGTTCAACGAGGCCGTGTTCCGCAACGGCGTCGAAGTCTACAACAAGGACAAAGGGGTCAAGGTCAAGGAGTTCGAACCCCAGAACGAAGCCCAGCGCGAGCAGGGTCTGCGTCGCCTGGCCAGCCGTGGCAACAGCCCGATCGTCGCCGTCGGCTTCAACATGGGCTCGGCGGTCGAGAAGGTCGCCACCGAGTTCCCAAAGGTGCAGTTCACCATCATCGACATGGTGGTCGACAAGCCGAACGTGCAATCCATCGTCTTCAAGGAGCATGAGGGTTCCTTCCTGGTCGGCGCCCTGGCAGCCATGGCCTCCAAAACCGGCAAGGTCGGCTTCGTGGGCGGCATGGATATCCCGCTGATCCGCAAGTTCCAGTGCGGTTATGAGCAGGGCGCCAAGTACGTCAATCCGAAGATCGATGTCTTCCAGAACATGACCGGCTCCACCCCGTCGGCCTTTGCCGACCCGGCCAAAGGTGCCGAGCTCGCCAAGTCCCAGTTCGCCAAGGGCGCCGACGTGGTGTATGCCGCCGCCGGCGGTACCGGCATCGGTGTCTACCAGGCCGCCAAGGATGAAGGCAAGCTGGCCATCGGTGTGGATTCCAACCAGAACCACTTGCAGCCGGGCACCATGCTGACCTCCATGGTCAAGTCCGTCGGCCTGGCCGCCTACAAGACCTGGGAAGATGGCGCCAAGGGCACCTGGCAGCCGGGTATTCAATCCCTGGGTCTGGCCGAGGGCGGTGTGGATTGGGCGCTGGATAAAGACAACGAGGCGCTGATCACCCCCGAGATGAAAGCCAAGGCGGATGCCATCAAGGCCGACATCATCGCCGGCAAGGTCAAGGTGCATGACTACATGAGCGACAGCACCTGTAACTACTGATAGTTCCTCGCTACTCGACACCCCACCACCGGCCCGTTCGCGGGCCGGTTTTTGAGTCTCCCCCCCCCTGGCACAGGCTGGCTACGGATAGCCGCACTGCCGGGCGCGGGCGGAGACACTTCATGATTAGCAAGGACTGCATCATGGACCAGACAGATCGCTACGCCATCGAATTGCGCGGTATCGATAAGCGGTTCGGCGAGGTTTACGCCAACAAGCAGATCGACCTGCAGGTTCAAAAAGGCAGCATTCATGGCATCGTCGGCGAAAATGGCGCCGGCAAATCGACGCTCATGAGCATCATCTACGGTTTTTATCATGCCGATCGCGGTGAGATGTTCATCGACGGTAACCCCTTCAGACCCCATGGCTCACAAGATGCGATCGCCGCAGGCGTGGGCATGGTGCATCAGCACTTCATGCTGGTGAACAATTTTACCGTGCTGGAAAACGTCATTCTCGGCGCCGAGAACGGTTGGCACCTTGGCAAGAGCCTGGCCGCCGCCGAGAGGCTACTCGGCGAGCTGGCCCGGGACTATGGTCTGGACGTACCGCTGCACGAGAAGATCGAGAACTTGCCGGTCGGCCTGCAGCAGCGGGTCGAGATCCTCAAGGCGCTCTATCGCGGCGCCCGCATTCTGATCCTCGACGAACCGACCGGAGTGCTGACCCCGCAAGAGGCGGATCACCTGTTCGAGGTGCTGAAAAAGCTGCGGGATCAGGGCACGACCATCATGCTCATCACCCACAAGCTGCGCGAGATCCTGGCCATCACGGACAGGGTCTCCATCATGCGTCGGGGCGAGATGGTGGCCCACGTCGCCACCCAGGATACCGACAAGGAGCAGCTGGCCGAACTCATGGTGGGCCGCAAGGTGCGACTCAAGGTCGACAAGGGCCCGGCCCAGCCCGGCCCCCCCAAGTTGCAGGTAGACAGCCTCAGCTATCGCGATGACGACGGGGTCGAGCGGCTCAAGTCGGTCAGCTTTGCGGTGCGGGCCGGGGAAGTGGTCGGCGTGGCCGGCGTCTCTGGCAACGGCCAGTCCGAGCTGCTCAGCCTGCTCGGCGGCATTCTCAAACCAAGCCATGGCGGCTTCACCCTGCACGGCAAGGGCAGCGTGCATCGCATCGATGGCCAGCATCCGGCCAGCCCGGAGCAGGTGCGCGACTACGGTCTCGGCCATGTGCCGGAAGACAGACACAAGATGGGCCTCATCAACCGCTTCGAGGCCCAGGAGGCCTTCATCCTCGGCTACCACAAGCGCCCCATGTACAACAGCGGCTGGCTGCAGGACAAAGGCGCCATCCGCCAGGACTGCCAGGCCAAGATGGACAAGTGGGACGTACGCCCGCCGAGCCCTGACAACAGGACGGCCAACTTCTCCGGCGGCAATCAGCAAAAGTTGGTGATAGCCCGGGAGGTGGAACAGGATCCGGACGTGCTGCTGATAGGCCAGCCGACCCGGGGCGTGGACATAGGCGCCATCGAATATATCCACCAGCAGATCATCGCCATGCGCGATCAGGGCAAGGCCGTGCTGCTGGTGTCGGTGGAGCTGGACGAGATCCTCTCCCTCTCTGATCGCATTCTGGTGATCAGCGATGGCCGCCTGGTCGGTGAGCTGGATGCCGCCACGGCGGACGAGCGCACCATAGGCCTGATGATGGCGAACATAGTCCCCGATGAGATCCCCGTTCAGGGGAGTGGCAAGGAGTCCCAGCAATGAGTCAACCACGCGTTCCGGCCTGGGTATCGGTCGGCGTCCTCTCTGTCATGAACATTGGGCTGGCCTTCCTGGTCTCCGCCATCCTGTTCTACTACCTGGACATCAACCCCCTCGAGGCCGCCGAGATCATGTGGTACGGCGCCTTTGGCACGGGTGAAGGGATAGGTTTCACCCTCTACTACGCCACCGGCTTCATCTTCACCGGTCTGGCGGTGGCGGTCGCCTTCCACGCCGGTCTGTTCAACATTGGCGGTGAGGGTCAGGCCTATATCGGCGGTCTGGGAGTGGGACTGGTTTGCCTGCTGCTTGGCGACCTGCTGCCGCCCCTGCTGCTGGTGCCGCTCGCCATCATCGCCGGTGGCCTGTTTGGCGCGGCCTGGGCCTTCATCCCGGCCTGGTTGCAAGCCAAGCGTGGCAGCCACATCGTCATCACCACCATCATGTTCAACTTCATCGCCGCCTCCCTGATGGCCTACTTGCTGGTCGATGTCTTCAAGCCTGCAGGCTCCATGGCCACCGAGAGCAAGGTGTTTGCGGTGAACAGCTGGCTGCCGAAGATGAGCGAACTGGCAGCAGGGCTGGGCATGAGCATCCCCAACAGCCCGCTCAATATCAGCTTCTTCTGGGCGCTGATCTGCGCGGCCCTGGTATGGGTCTTCATCTGGCATAGCCGCTGGGGCTACGAGATCCGCGCCGTGGGCGCCAGCGCCTCGGCCTCGGCCTATGCGGGCATCTCCTATCCCAAGGTGGTGATCCTGGCCATGGTGATCTCCGGCATGCTGGCGGGTTTCTTCGCCCTCAACGTGCTGCAGGGTGAGCTGCACCAGATCAAGCTCAACTTCGTGGAGGGCTTCGGCTTCACCGGCATCGCGGTCGCCCTGATGGGGCGCAACCACCCGGTCGGCGTCATCATCGCCAGCCTGCTGTTCGGCTTCCTCTATCAGGGCGGCGCCGAGCTCAGCTTCGAGTTCGGGGTGGATCGCAACATAGTGGTGGTATTGCAAGGGCTGGTGATCCTGTTCTGCGGCGCCCTGGAGCACATGCTGCGTCCGCGCATCGAGCAGATCTATCTGGCGCTTGCCCATCGCCCGGCTACGCAAGTCAAAGGAGTCTGATCATGTTCGAAACTCTGATACTGATGCTGGATGCCACGGTGCGTACCGCGCCGCCGCTTATTCTGGCGGCCATGGCAGGCATGTTTTGCGAACGCTCCGGCGTGGTCAACATCGCCCTGGAGGGCAAGCTGCTGGCCGCTGCCTTTGCCAGCGGCGCGGCGGCCGCCGTCTCCGGCTCCGCCTGGGTTGGCCTGGGCGCCGGGGTGGGCGTCTCCATCCTGTTCGCCCTGCTTCATGGCTTTGCCACCATCACCCACAGGGGCGATCAGGTGGTGAGCGGCATGGCCATCAACATATTGGCGGCGGGCCTGACCGTCACCCTCGGTCGTTACTGGTTCGATCAGGGCGGCCAGACCCCGGCGCTCTCCGGCGCCGCTCGCTTCGCCCCCATCGATCTGCCCTATGCCAGGGAGCTCCATGACGTGCCCGTCATCGGCCAGCTCTACAGCGAGCTGCTGAGCGGTCACTCCCTGCTGGAGTATGCCGCCTTTGCCGTGGTTCCCCTGGCCTGGTGGGTGCTGTTTCGTACCCGCTTCGGCCTGCGCCTGCGCGCCGTGGGCGAGGCACCGGCGGCGGTCGATACCGCTGGTATTTCCGTGGTGCGAATGCGCTATACGGCGCTCATCATAGGGGGCTTGCTGGCCGGGATAGGGGGCACCTATCTGGCGGTGGCCCAGACCGCCCAGTTCATCCCCAACATGAGCGCGGGCAAGGGCTTCATGGCGCTGGCGGCTCTGGTGTTCGGCAAGTGGCGCCCCTGGAGCGCCATGGCGGCCTGCCTGCTGTTCGGCTTCCTCGATGCGGTCGCCATCCGCCTGCAAGGGGTCAGCATCGGTGACTTCCCCATCCCGGTGCAGGCCATAGAGGCGCTGCCCTATGTGCTGACCGTGTTCCTGCTGGCCGGTTTCATCGGCAAGGCGGTGGCACCCAAGGCACTCGGCACACCTTATGTGAAGGAGCGCGAATAAGCGCGACCGACAGCTGCAAAAAAGGGCCCCATGGGCCCTTTTTCTTGTCTGCGATTTAGCCGATGGGCGGCGCCAGTGAGACCTGACCGGGTTCGCCGAGCCGCTCGGCCAGATAGTCCACCAAAAGCCGCACCTTGGGGGAGAGGTGGCGATTTTGTGGATAGAGTGCCCAGATCCCCTCCTCGGGAGCACGCAGCTCGGGGAGCAGCTCGATGAGGCGACCGGTGGCCAGATGATCGCTGACGTAGTAATCGGGCAACTGCACTATGCCTATGCCCTTGAGGGCCGCGTCCACCAGGGCGTGGCCGCTGTTGCACTTGAGCAGGCCACGCACCCGCACGCTGTAGGGGCGAGCATCCAGGGTGAAGTGCCACTCGTCGCCATTGCCCAGCAGGCAGGTATGGCGAGCCAGCTCGGAGAGGCTGTTGGGCATGCCCCGGTGCGCCGTATAGGCCGGGGAGGCGCACACATAAGGCACCCGCCCCGCCAGGCGCCGCGCCACCAGGCTGGAATCCTTGAGGTGACCAAGCCGGATCGCCAGATCGTACCCGTCATGCACCAGATCCAACAGCTGGTTGGTGAGGTTGAGGGTCACCTCCAGGGCCGG
>NZ_AQGQ01000156.1 GCF_000388115.1 Aeromonas molluscorum 848 | reverse complement strand
AGCCAGGAGGCGACGGTTGAACCCTTCGCTCTGGCGAGTCATTGGAGGTTGAGGCCTCCCCGGACGTGGAGACGCTGGCTGTCGTCACCGAGGCATTGCTGGCCGAGCCTGAACCCCAGTACGAGCCTGTTCCTGTCGCGTTGCCGGTAGAGACGCTGCAGAGCGAGACGGCCGCCGAACTTGCCGAGAGTCTGCTGCCAGACGCCGCGCCTTGGCAGAATATCGAGATGGGCAATGAGTTCCAGGCCCTCTTCTTCGAAGTGGCCGGCGTGACCTTCGCCGTGCCGCTGATGGAGCTGGGTGGCATCCATCAGTTGGGGGAGGTGAGTGCATTGTTCGGCCAACCCAAGTGGTACCGTGGCATCATGACCCAGCGTGAGCAACAGATGAGTGTGGTCGATACCGCACTCTGGGTAATGCCGGAGAAAGACCTCGAGGTCGCTGATTACAATTACTTGATCATGTTGGGTGAGTCCAATTGGGGACTTGCTTGCCATCACTTGAAGGGGACCGAGCTGCTGCATCGGGATCAGGTCAAGTGGCGTCATCAGGAGGGCAAACGCCCCTGGCTCGCCGGCATGGTCAAAGAGAAGATGTGCGCCCTGCTTCACGTCAGGGAGTTGCTGGTCCTGCTGGCGCGGGGCGTCAATATTACAGGGTACTGATCGCCACCCGGCCGTGTTGCCGGAACGAGATGTTTTCATACAAGGAACAAGACATGACACAAAAGCGCAATATTGCCCAGAATCTGGCGGAAGACGAAGTGCTGCAATGGGTCACCTTCCAGCTCGAAAACGAGACTTATGGCATCAATGTGATGCAGGTGCAGGAGGTGTTGCGCTACACCGAGATTGCCCCGGTGCCCGGTGCCCCTGACTATGTGCTCGGTATCATCAACCTGCGCGGCAACGTGGTGACCGTTATCGACACCCGCTCCCGGTTCGGTCTGCCCGGTGGTGAAGTGAGCGAGAATTCCCGCATCGTCATCATAGAGGCGGAGAAGCAGGTGATCGGCATCATGGTCGACAGCGTGGCCGAGGTGGTTTACCTTCGTTCCTCCGAGATAGACGCGGCACCTGCCGTGGGAACCGAGGAGAGCGCCAAGTTCATTCAGGGGGTCAGCAATCGCGATGGCCAACTGCTGATCCTGGTCGATCTCAACAAGTTGCTGTCAGACGAAGAGTGGGACGATATCGGCTCTCTCTAAGGCTGAGGCCAATGGATGATGCCGGTTGTTGCCGCTCTTTGGCAGCAGGCCCGGCGTGAGCAGATGAGGATGATGAATTGATACTTGAAGCGATTGCCTTGGGGTTGTCCCTGCTGGCGTTGGCTGTTGCCCTGGCCGGATGGCGCCAGGCTCGGCGCGCCGGACAGGAGTCCGAGGCGAAGGCGATGGCTCTGAAAGGCCAGCTCGATAGCCTGCGCAAGCAGATGATGGAGCTGCACACCGGTGCCATCGGCATGGGTCAGCGCCTGCAAGGGGTTGAGGCTCACGCCCAGCAGCTTGGGGATCGCCAGCAGGAGCTGACCCTGCAGGATCCGGATCGCCGGCTCTACAGCCGTGCCGCCAAGATGGTGGAGCTGGGGGCGGATCTGGACGAGGTGATGAACGAATGTGAGTTGCCCAAGGCGGAAGCCGAGTTGTTGATCTCATTGCGCAAGGGTCGCTCATAATCCACGGGAAGGCAGTCGCCTTCCCGTTGCCTCTTCTCCCGTTAGTCTCCCTTTGCACCTCATCTGCTTGCCGGGCAGGCGTCGGCGGGATCTCCCCCACAAAACCGGTGCCCGGTTTCTATCTTTGAAAAGACCCATTCCAATACTGTGTTAACATGCAGACCGCTACTTTTCATCTGAACCCATCCCCATGCTGCTTGACGTTCACAATCTGAGCTGCGTGCGTGAAGATCGCACCCTGTTTGAGCACCTCTCTTTCTCCGTTTCTCCCGGCGATCTGCTCCAGATTGAAGGCCCGAACGGGGTGGGCAAGACCAGCTTGCTGCGCCTGATCACCGGGCTCTCCCAACCCTTTGCTGGTGAGGTACGCTGGCGGGGTGAAAACATCCGTCACTGCCGCGATGAGTATCATGCCAACCTGCTCTATCTGGGCCATCAGCCCGGGGTCAAGGGGGGGCTGACTCCCCTCGAGAACCTCAGCTTCTATCAAAAACTGCATCAAAACGGCGCCGTAGAAGCCGATCTGTGGCAGATCCTGGCCCAGGTTGGCCTGGCCGGTTTCGAGGACTACCCCAGTGCCCAGCTCTCGGCCG
Source organism: Aeromonas molluscorum 848 (assembly GCF_000388115.1). Lineage (GTDB taxonomy): Bacteria > Pseudomonadota > Gammaproteobacteria > Enterobacterales > Aeromonadaceae > Aeromonas > Aeromonas molluscorum. Next base: position 7,411 of record NZ_AQGQ01000156.1, on the reverse strand, counting down.
GACAGCAGCGGCGGGTCGCCCTGGCCCGGCTCTGGCTCTGCGATACACCGGCATTGTGGGTGCTTGATGAGCCCTTTACGGCCATCGACAAGCAGGGGGTCAAGGTGCTGGAGCGGTTGATGCTGCGCCATGGGGAACGGGGTGGCATTGTGATACTCACCACCCATCAGGACATGAGCCTGATGCAGGGCCGGCTCAAGACGCTTTCCCTCACCCCTGGTCGTATGGAGGCCCCATGCTGAGTGCCGTGTTGACCCTGATCCATCGCGAGTTGTTGATGGCGTTTCGCCAGCGGGCCGACATTCTCAATCCGCTCTGGTTTTTCCTGATAGTGATCACCCTCTTTCCCCTGGGCATAGGCCCGGAACCCCAGCTGCTGGCTCGCATAGCACCCGGTATCATCTGGGTGGCGGCGCTGCTGGCGGCCATGCTCTCTCTGGAGCGACTGTTTCGGGATGACTTTGCCGATGGCGCGCTGGAGCAGATGATGCTGATGCCTCATCCTCTCGGGCTGCTGGCCCTGGCCAAGGTGACTGCGCACTGGTTGCTGACCGGCTTGCCGCTATTGCTTGTCTCGCCGCTCATTGCCGTGCTGCTCTCTCTGGACGTCAATACCTGGCTCGCCATGGCGGCGACCCTGGCCCTGGGCACCCCCATCCTCAGTCTGCTTGGCGCCGTCGGGGTCGCGCTGACGGTAGCCCTGCGCAAGGGGGGGGTGTTGCTCAGCCTGCTTATTCTGCCGCTCTATATCCCGGTACTGATCTTCGCCACCTCGGCCATTGATGCGGCCGGTCTGGGGCTGCCTTACAGCGGCCAGCTCGCCATTCTGGGCGCCATGCTGGTGGGCGCCCTGATCATGACGCCGTTCGCCGTCTCCGCTTCCCTGAGGGTGAGTGTAAACTGACGGGTTTCATTGAATAATTACTCCGCTGCTGACTTCGTTCACTCTGGGTTAGCATTGGCTGGGCATAATGCGCCCGCTCGTTTGGCTCGCAGTCGTCATTTGTTGGCCAATTAGGTTGCGATGGATCAAGGAGAGCGCCGCTTATTTCTTTCGGGGTATTTGCACGCCGAAGGCAGTGAGTAAGGTAGGCGGCGCCAACGATATTAATAACAGAAAGGTTTTGTGAGCTATGTGGAAATGGTTGCATCCCTATGCCAAACCGGAGCAAGCCTATCGGCTGGCCGGTCGCTTATTGCCCTGGTTTGCGGTGATAAGTCTGCTCGCCTTCATCATAGGCACCGTCTGGGGGCTGGCCTTCGCGCCCGCCGACTATCAGCAGGGTGACTCCTTCCGGATCATTTATCTCCACGTGCCCGCCGCCATTCTCTCCATGGGGGGCTTACTCCACCATGGCCATCGCCGCCTTCATCGGCATGGTGTGGCAACTGCGCATGGCCGACATGACGGTGGCCGCCATCGCCCCGGTCGGCGCCGTGTTCACCTTTATTGCCCTCTTTACCGGCGCAGCCTGGGGCAAGCCCATGTGGGGCGCCTGGTGGGTATGGGATGCCCGCCTCACCTCAGAGCTTATTCTATTGTTCCTCTATCTCGGGGTGATAGCCCTCTACAACGCCTTCAGCGACAAGGTGGTAGCCGGTCGCGCCGCCGGTATCCTGGCCTTGGTCGGCGTCATCAACCTGCCGATCATCCACTACTCGGTGGAGTGGTGGAACACCCTGCATCAGGGCGCCAGCATCACCAAGTTTGCCAAGCCTTCCATTGCCCCCAGCATGCTGTGGCCGCTGCTGGTGATGATAGTGGCCTTTGCCACCTTCCTCGGCGCCCTTACCCTGATGCGTTTTCGCAATGAGCTGATCATGCGCGAGTGGCACAGGCCCTGGGTCAAGGCCCTGGTCGAGCAGGAGAAATAACATGCACTTTTCGTCTTTGAGCGAATTTTTGGCCATGGGAGGCTACGGCTTTTATGTGTGGCTGTCCTTTGGTCTCTCCTGGCTCTGTCTGGTCGGCATCATAGTGACCACCCGCATCAAACACCGTACTCTGCTTAGCGATCTGCGCAACAAGCAGGCTCGCGAGTCGCGTCGCCTGGCGGCCCAGCAGATGGAGAACACCCTGTGATCCCCCCCTCATCCGGCACTCTCTCGATGGAGACTCTGTTATGAACCCGCGCCGCAAGAAGCGTCTGACCATCATCTTGGCCATCAGCACGGGGGTTGCCGCCGTGATTGGCCTGGTGCTCTATGCCCTCAGCCAGAATATCGATCTTTTTTACACCCCGGGTGAGCTGGTGCTGGGCAAGGGGCCGGACAAGATCAAGCCCGAGGAGGGGCAACGCCTTCGCATCGGCGGCATGGTGGTGCCGGGTTCGGTAAAGCGTGACAGCCACAGCCTGTTGGTGGCCTTCGATCTGATCGATGCCAGCGGCGAGCGGGTCACCGTCACCTATGACGGCATACTGCCGGATCTGTTTCGCGAGGGGCAGGGCATAGTGGCCCAGGGCAACCTCAAGGATGCCCGGACCGTGACCGCCTTCGAGGTGCTCGCCAAGCATGATGAGAACTACATGCCGCCGGAAGTGGCCGATGCCCTCAAGGGGATGAAGCACTACAAACCGGATTACACCGAGGCGCAGCTTCAGGGTGGCAAGCCATGATGCGCCGCCTGAGTGATCTCTCGCCCCTTGCCGCCCGCTCTTCGATTCTGAAAGGATGCCCATTATGATCCCGGAACTTGGCCAGTTTGCCCTGATCCTGGCTTTCGCCACCTCCTTGCTGCTCGGCAGCTACCCGCTGCTCGGCGCCAAGTGGGGGCGGATTGGCATGATGCAAGCCGCCCGCCCGCTCGCCTATGCCCAGTTCCTGCTGTTGCTGTTGTCGTTTCTGTGCCTGACCTGGGCCTTTGTCGACAATGACTTCACCGTGCAATATGTGGCGACCAACTCCAACAGCCTGTTGCCGCTGCAGTACCGGATCTCGGCGGTGTGGGGGGCTCATGAGGGCTCCTTGCTGCTCTGGGTACTGACCTTGGGAGGCTGGACGGCGGCCGTGGCGCTGTTCAGTCGCAGCCTGCCGCTGGATGCGGTGGCACGGGTGCTGGGGGTGCTGGGCCTGATTGCAGTTGGTTTCACCGCCTTCGTGCTCTTCACGTCGGATCCCTTCACCCGCACCCTGCCGTTCTTCCCGGTCGATGGTCGCGATCTCAACCCCCTGTTGCAGGATCCGGGCCTCATCTTCCATCCGCCCATGCTCTACATGGGTTATGTAGGCTTCTCGGTTGCCTTTGCCTTTGCCATCGCATCCCTGATGACCGGGCGTCTCGACGCCACCTGGGCGCGCTGGTCCCGTCCCTGGACCATGGCGGCCTGGGTCTTCCTGACCTTGGGCATAGTGCTTGGCTCCTGGTGGGCCTATTACGAGCTCGGCTGGGGTGGCTGGTGGTTCTGGGACCCGGTGGAAAATGCCTCCTTCATGCCCTGGCTGGCGGGCACTGCCCTGCTGCACTCTCTGGCCGTCAGCGAGAAGCGGGCCACCTTCAAGGCCTGGACAGTGCTGCTGGCGCTGTCGGCCTTCTCCCTGAGTCTGCTGGGTACCTTCCTGGTGCGCTCCGGCGTGCTGGTCTCGGTGCATGCGTTTGCTTCGGATCCGACCCGAGGCCTCTTCATTCTCGGTTTCCTGCTGGCGGTGATCGGCAGCTCCCTGCTGCTGTTTGCCTTCAAGGGGTCCCAGGTGAAGAGCCATGGCAAGCATGAGTTCTGGAGTCGCGAGACCCTGCTGCTTGGCAACAACATACTGCTGATGGCCGGGCTGCTGACCGTGCTGCTCGGTACCCTGTTGCCCTTGGTGCACAAGGAGCTGGGTCTGGGGAGCATCTCCATCGGTACCCCCTTCTTCAACCATATCTACAGCTGGCTCATCATCCCCTTCGCCGCCCTGCTGGGGGTTGGCCCGCTGTTCCGCTGGCGCCGTCAGGCGGTAGGCGAGCTCAAGGGCAAGGTCATCCTCGCCCTAGTATTGAGTCTGGCCGCCGCCCTGCTGCTGCCCTGGTTCTTTGCCGAGGCATTCAAACCCTGGGCCGCGCTTGGCATAGGCCTGGGCGCCTGGATCATCATTACCAGCATTCAGGAGACCTGGGTGCGCGCCACCCACAAGCACAGCTTCGCAGTGGGTGTTCGCCGACTCGGCAACAGCCACTGGGCCATGATCTTCGGCCACGTGGGTCTGGCGGTCAGCATCATAGGCATCGCCTGTACCCAGAACTACAGCATCGAGAAGGACCTGCGTATGCAGGCCGGGGACAGGGTGCATTTCGCCGACTACGAGTTTGTCTTCACCGGTATCAAGGAGAAGAACGGTCCCAACTACGAAGGTTTCAAGGGCGTGCTTGAGGTGCACCGTGATGGCAAGCAGGTTGCCCTGCTCAAGCCGGAGAAGCGCAACTACCTCGTCAGCCGCATGCCGATGACGGAAGCGGCCATCGATGCCGGTTTCACCCGGGATCTCTATGCGGCGCTGGGTGAGCCGCTTGATAATGGCGCCTGGGCCGTGCGTATCTATTACAAGCCGTTCGTGCGCTGGATCTGGTTTGGTGGCGTCTTCATGGCCATCGGTGGCGTGCTCGCCATGCTGGACAAGCGTTATCGGTTTGGTCGGCGTGAAGAAGAGGAGATCAAGCCATGAGCAAGAAGACCTGGCTGTTTCTGATCCCCTTCGTCATTTTCATGCTGGGGGCCGTGTTCCTGTTCAAGGGGCTCTATTCCGATCCGCGCAAGCTCGAATCCGTGATGGTCGGCAAGGAGGTGCCCCTGTTCACCCTGCAAGACTTGCACGATCTCAACAAGCAGCACGACAGCAGCCTGTTCAAGGGGCGGCCCATGTTGCTCAACGTGTGGGCCACCTGGTGCCCCACCTGTTACGCCGAGCACACCTACCTCAAGGAGCTGGCAGGGCAGGGGGTGACCATAGTCGGCATGAACTACAAGGATGAGCGCGACAAGGCCCTCAAGTGGCTGGACGAGCTGGGAGACCCCTACAAGGTCAGTCTCTACGATCCGGATGGTATGCTGGGCCTGGATCTCGGCGTCTACGGCGCCCCTGAGACCTTCTTCATCGACTCCCAGGGCATCATCCGCTATCGCCACGTGGGGGATGTCAATGCCCAGGTGTGGGCATCCACCCTCAAGCCCATCTACGAGGGGATGAAATGATGCGCTCCGGTTTCTTCGCGCTCTTGCTGACCCTGGCCTTGGCTACCTCCTGGTCGGCCCGGGCTGCCATTGACGTCTACAGCTTCGACAGCGATGCCCAGGAGCAGACCTTTCGCGAGTTGACCAAGGAGCTGCGCTGCCCCAAGTGCCAGAACCAGGACATCGCCGACTCCAATGCTGGCCTTGCCAAGGACTTGCGTGACAAGACCTACCTGATGGTACATCAGGGCAAGGATAAGCAGGAGATCATCGACTACATGGTGGCGCGTTACGGCAACTTCATTCTCTATGACCCGCCGATGATGGCCTCCACCTTGATCCTCTGGCTGGGGCCATTCGGGGTGATAGTGATTGGTTTCTGTGTGGTGGCGGCCCGCGCCCGCAAGCGGCCCGAGAGTGAGACTGCACTCCAGCCGGGATTGAACGATGAGGAGAGTCGCCGTCTGGCTGCCCTGCTCAAAGAGGAAGAGAAACAATGATCGCATTCTGGATTGTCATCGTCGCCTTACTGGCGCTGGTGAGCCTGACCCTGGCCCGGCCGCTGCTGCGGGGTGAGAGCCGCCAAACCATCAGTCGCTCGGCGCTCAACAAACAGCTCTATCGCCAACGGGTAGTGGAGATAGGGGAGGAGCGAGATCAGGGGATCTTGGCCGAGGAGCATGAGTCTCTTGTGGAGCTGCAACGCAGCCTGCTGGACGATATCCCCGATGTCGAACAGACCGCCAGTTCAGGTCGCAGCCTGGTCTGGATCCCCGGTGTCCTGGTATTGGTGGTGGTGAGTTTGGGGCTTTACGCCAAGCTGGGTTCCTGGCAAGAGGTGATGCATTGGCAATCGGTCAATGCTCGCTTGTCCGAACTGAGCAATAAAATCCTGGTCGAGCGTGACAGCAATGTAACAGAGCAGGATCTGCAGGACTTCATGCTGGGGCTGCGTACCCGCTTGGCAGAGGAGCCGGACGATTACCGTGGCTGGCTGCTACTCGGACGTCTGGCGCTGGATGGCAACGATCCGGATACGGCGCTCAGCTCCCTGGAGCGGGCCTACAAGATGGCGCCGGACAGACGTCTGGTGACGGTACCCTATGCCCAGGCGTTGATGATGAACGGCGATGAAGTTAAAGCCGATGGGCTGCTGCAGCAGGCCATTGCCAGCGATCCCCAGGATCTTGAAGCGCGTTCCACCTATGCCTTCATTGCACTGCAAAAAGAGGACTTCAAGACGGCCCTCGCCCGTTGGCAGGCGATGCTGCCATTGATGGAGAAGGGGTCGAGCCGCTATCAGATGATAGAGCGCTCCATCGAGTATGCTCAGCAGCAGTTGGCCAAGCGGGGCGGTCAGATAGCCCCGATGACGGCGAGTGGCAATGAGCCGACGGGAGCGAGCCTGGAGGTGAAGGCGGGTGAATTCCCCATCCACATCACCCTGGCACCCGGCATCCAGATGCCAAGTGATCCTCACCTCTTCGTGTTTGCCGTGGTGCCCAATGGCCCGCCCATGCCGATTGCAGTCAAGCGGATCAGGGATCCCAAACTGCCTATCACGCTCTCTCTCGGAGATGGAGATGCCATGATCGAAGGCAGCAAACTTGAAGTGAACCCCGAGCTGCAGTTCAAGGCCAGGCTCTCCGCGGGCGGCAACGTCATGAACAAGGAGGGGGCCTTCGAAGGGGTATCGATAACGGTATCAACAGCGACAATTCCGACAGTGCCGATTGACATCCGTATCGATCGCGCCCTCTAATAGCATCTTTACTCGGCCCCTTTGGGGCCGAGCCGTTTATAATAATCAAACAGTTCAAGTGACTTTCTCAAGGTAAATCAGTATGCAAGTGCGTTTAGGTGCATGGGTACTGGCACTGCTGCTCGGTGGCTGTGCTGGCGGCCCACCCAAATCGGGACCCGCGAGCCTGGATGTGGGGCTCAGCAATCACAATGCCCCCGGGGCAACCAGTACCGCCAACGATCCCAAGGATCCCTTTCAGGGCGCCAACCGCGCCATGTGGGCGGTCAACTTTGATGTGCTCGAGCCTTATGTTGCTCGCCCGGTGATCCACAGCTATGCCGACTATGTGCCGGACAGCGTCAAGGAGGGGATAGACAACTTCGTCAACAACTTCGACGAGCCAAGCAGCATGGTCAACCACCTGATCAGCGGTGATCTGCCTGGCGCAGGGACCAACCTGGGACGCTTCACCCTCAATACCACCCTGGGTCTGCTTGGTATCTTGATGTGGCCAAGCATG
>NZ_AQGQ01000155.1 GCF_000388115.1 Aeromonas molluscorum 848 | reverse complement strand
ACGGAGAGCTGCATACGGCCAGCGGCCTCCGGCTGCTTGAGCAGGGCATTGATCAGACTGGACTTACCCGCTCCGCTTGGGGAGGAGATGATGTAGAGGGTGCCTTGTTGCGCCATGTCAGTACCTTTAAACGTTCGCCGTGTTTTGGTTGTAGCAGAGAGCGCCGTCTCCTGCCCCTCGGGGCGACAGCCAAGCACAAAACACAGAAAATTAAGCAGCAGGGGGATGTAAAGGCGGCAGATGGTAGCAGATGGCCGCAGATAAAAAAACGGCCGGAATAATATTCCAGCCGATCAAAGGATTCGTAGCTTGCTGCGCGAGTTGCCTCTACGCAGCGGCTATTCTGGCGAGGAAATACTCGGGGGACTATCAGGTTATCTCTCGCTGACTGCTCGGGATTTTCGATGGATTGTCGTCTTTGAACCTGTGTTGCCACCATTCGTCGAAGCGGGCAATCACCCGTTCGACCGGCAATTTGGCCATGGCATCGGGATCCTTGAGCCGGGTACGCCAGCTCAGCGCATCAAGGGGCTTGCCGGTTTCGGCTTCGATAAGCTCCTGGTAGACGCTGACGACGCGATCCCGGGCCAGATAAGGGCCGGTGCGAGCCGGATTGTGATGGGCATAGAGGCCGATGACGGGGGTGCCGACCAGGGTTGCCATGTGGGTGGGGCCGGTATCCGGAGCCAGTACCAGGCTCGCCTCCTTGATCAGCGCCAGCAACTGCTTGAGATTGGTCTGACCGACCAGGTCGACAGGCTGACTGTGGCTCAGGCGCTGTATCTCTCCGGCAAGATCCCGTTCCAGCTGGGCCGGGCCGCCGCACAGCAGCACCCGCATGCCCTTGCGGTTGGCATGATCCGCCAAGGCGGCGTAGCCGGCTGCGGTCCAGTTCTTGAACGGCTTGCTTGCGGCAGCGCAGATGAGCAGGGTCGGTTGACCGGCAATCTGCGCTTTGGCCCAGGCTTGCTGCTCGGCGGGAATGGGCAGTTGCCAATCGGGGGTCAGATCCTTAATGCCCAGCTCGCGGGCGAAGGCGAGGAAGCCGTCCAGCACATGAGGGGAGTCTGGCGAGGGCACCTTGTGATTGGTGAACAGCCATTGACCATCGTTGGCCCGCTCCCGATCGAAACCTAACTTGACTCCGGCCCGGATGCCGAGGGTGGCGATGCTGGCACGCAGGGCTGCCTGCAGATGAAGCAGGGCATCGAACTTACGGCCTTTGAGCTGCAGCCACAGCGCGCGATAGCCACGCCAGCCCTGGCTCTTGTCGAAGGGGATCACCTCGACACCGGGCAGATCGGCAAAGAGCCCTGCTTCCAGCTTGCCGGTTATCCAGGTGATACGGGTGTTCGGCCACTCCCGCTGAATGACCCGCACCAGCGCCAGTGCGTGGCAGCAATCACCAATGGCGGAGAGCCGCAATATACAGATTGAAGAGGGTGGCGTTTGGAACGGCAGCATGATGTGGCGCAATAGATGGGAAATCGATGAATGGCATTATGCAAACTCCACCATGGATTGTAAAATTGCGGCCAATGACTGCCCGGAACCCACCAGATGCAAATTCAAACCGACAAGAACCAGGTATGCTGGTTTGCCGATGAACTCTTCAACAATCCCTCGCCCAGACTATTCGACCCCGTCTGGTGGCAGAACCAGGGCAAGGTCGTGGGCTCGGCCATCGGCCGTGGTGTGACCTGGTTCGTGAAGGAGGAGTCATGCCACCTGGTGCTGCGCCACTATTATCGCGGCGGCATGGTGGGTCGGGTGGTACGTGATCGCTTCTGGTTCGAGGGGGTGGAATCGAGCCGTGCCATGGCGGAGTTCAGCCTGCTGGATACCCTGAGCCGTCAGGGGTTGCCGGTGCCCAGGCCGTTCGGAGCACGCATGGTCAAGCAGGGCCCCTTCTACCGGGCCGATATTCTGATCGAGCGCATTCGCGGTGCCAAGGATCTGGTGGCCCTGCTCAAACGGGGTCCTGTCGCGGCAGAGATCTGGTTAGGGGTGGGTCAGGCAATACGCCGACTGCACGATGCCGGCGTCTATCACGCGGATCTGAACAGCCACAACCTGCTGCTCGATAAGGCGGACAAGGTGTGGGTGATCGATTTTGATAAAGGGGCCATCCGCGCTCCCGGCAGTTGGCAGCAGGCCAATCTGGAGCGATTGCTGCGCTCTTTCAATAAAGAAGCCCAGCTGCACACCAGCTTCCACTTCGTGCCGGAGAACTGGCAGACCCTGATGCAGGGTTACCGGGGTTAACCTCGGTGAGGCATGAACGGCAGCGTCAGGTGGCGAATCACTCGCCATCCTGACTCTGGCGAGTTTTTTCATCACAAACTCCTTGGTGCGGATTGCCGATCCCTTGCCTCGATGCTACTTATTGGGGTTCACACAAGTTTCATGGTTTAGAGGCGTTTGATGGATGTACTGAAGGCTCCGCTAGCGGACACGGTGACTCGGCTGGATAGTTCCCTGATGGCGGAGGCCATGCAATTGATGAATGCCTGCGTCTGGCGCTGGTCTCAGCCGCAGGCCATGGAGCGGGATCCATCCTGTCTGGCGTTGCTCGGTCTCACGCAAGATACCCTCGATGAGATGAGCTGGCTGGCACGGATACACCCGGATGACATGGCTCGGGTGCTCGAAGCATTTGCCGCTTGTCTGCATGGTCGGGACTCACTGCGTCTGGACTATCGCATCCTGCATCATGATGGCCACTATATCCGTCTCGATGAGCGAGCTCAGCGCCAGCCGGACGGCTCGCTGCTTGGGGTGGTGCGTCGCTGTCGCCATTCCCATTCCCCGGTGGCGGAGCAACAGGGCACGGATCCGCTGACCGGGCTCGAGAGCCGTGGTTATTTCGAACAGAGGCTCAATGAGCGCCTCGGCCAAGAGAACGCCTTCTGCCTGCTGCAACTGACCGTGGATCACAGAGCCAAGATATTGCAGCTGTTTGGCGAAGCCGATTGCGACACCATGCTAGCCAAACTGGCGCGTATCGTGCGTCACGAACTGCGCAAGGATGATCCCTTCGCCCGCTGGGATGACGATACCTTCATCCTGATGCTGCCGGGGATAGAGCGCCTGGATGCCCTGGAGATCGCCGAGCGGTTACGGCTCGAAATTGCCGATGCCAGCCTGCTGCCGGAGCGGCCAGTCACCGTCAGCATCGGATTGGTGCAGCATCAACCGGGAGAACAGATCGATCATCTGCTGGCCCGGCTCGCCTCCTGCCACGGTCAGGCCCGTCAGGAGCACAATCAGGTCATCGGCTAGCGCGCTCCCCGCGGGCTAGGAAGGCCTGCCATGAAGAGCGCCGTGGTCAGGCGTGAACCGGCCGCCCGGGTCTGCACAGCCAGAGCGAGGCCAGCATCAGCAGGCCGCCAAGGGTGAGGCGCAGCAGATCGGTGTCGCGTCCCCACAGCAGCAAGTTGACCAATAGGCCCGCCGGGATCAGGGCGTTGTTCATGATGGCCAGCACGCCGCTGCTGACCAGGGTGGCGCCTTTGTTCCACAGGAAGTAACCCAGCCCGGATGCACCCACTCCCAGCCAGAACAAGATGCCCCACTGCAAGCCGGTGCTGGGATATTGTGGCTTGCCGAGCAGCCACCAGGCGGGCAGGGCGACAGCCAGGGCTCCCAGATAGAAGCAGCCAAACACCGCATGCTGTGGTGGCTGCTCTGGCTCACGGGCCATCAGCACCTTGTAACCCACCTGCCCCAGGGCGAAACAGATATTGGCCCCCTGTACCACCAGAAAGCCCAGCAGGTAGCGTTCGGTCAGACCATCGAAGCGGATGACGGCCGCGCCCAGCACCGCCAGGGCGGCAGCCCCCAGATAGACAGGTTTGAAGCGCCGCTCCAGCAGATCGTGGATCAGGGTGACATAGAGGGGGGTAAAGATAGTAAATACCAGTACCTCAGGCACCGTCAGCAGCAGGAAGGAGTGGTAGTAGAAGAGGTACATCAGGCCGAGCTGGATGGCGCCGAGGGCCATCAGCTTGAGAGCCAGGGCCGGGTGCAGCCAGCGCTTTCGCAGGAAGGGCAGAAACACCAGACTGGCAAGCAGGATGCGGGTCAGCACCGAGAAGTAGGCATCGACCTGGCCTGCGAGGTAGACACCGATCAGGCTGAAGGAGAAGGACCAGAGCAGGGTGACCCCTATCAAGTAGTTCATGTGTTTGATTTATCGTCAGTTGTCAATTTTGAGGGCGCTATGATGGCCGAGATGGAAGCTGTGATCCAGCGTTTATGGCAGCTGCTGCCACAGATAGGCGCATTTGAGTTCGAAGGGAAAAATGGGGCGGGCTCGGCCACCGACTGGACGGGGCGGGGCGAGGGCAGGGTGCAGGTGACCTGCCATCAGGAGGGGTGGCTGTTTGACGAGCAGGGTCACTATCAGACGCCTCACGGCAAGGTGCTGGCCATGACGAACCGCTTCTGGTGGCAACGAACTCCGGCGGGCGTCAGCCTCTCTCATCTGCGCTATCAGAGTCCGGTGCTGCTGTTCGAGCTGCGTTCGGTGGCGGGCCGCTGGCAGACCCATGAGCCTCACCTGTGCGGCCAGGATCACTACAGTGCCGAGCTGGTGGAGGAGGCATCCGGCTTTCGGCTGAAGTGGCAGATCCAGGGGCCCCGCAAGAACGAGCGTCTCGAGTACCGCTACAGCTTGATGGATGCCGCATCGCCACCATAAAAAAACCGGCGCAAGCGCCGGTTGGAGGACAAATTTTTTGGCGCATGGCTGAGCCGACCGGGCGTCGAGCCAGAGAGATCAGGCATTGATGACCTGACTCAGGATGGCTTGCAGCCGACGGTCAAACAGCCAGGGAAGCAGGACCATCAAGAGGCCTATCAGCCCTGCCAGCTTGTGGCGATACTGCCAGCCGGCAATCAGCACCAGGCCGCCACAGAGGGAGGTCAGGATGCCTGACACAGGCTTTCCCGACGATTGCGACGCTGCTGGGCCCACTGATTCATGGCGACAGAGCCCAGGATCAAAATCAGCGCGACCCCGGTGGTGGAGTGGATCTGCTCACCGAGGAAGAGGGCACCGAGTACCACCCCAAACAGCGGCACCAGATAGTTGCTGAAGGAGGCGAAGGTCGGGCCAGCCTTCTGGATCAAGGCCATGTAGAGGAAGTAGACCAGACCGGTACAGAAGATGCCCAGCACCACCACGGCGATGGTGGCCTGTTGGCTCGGCAGGGTCAGGCTGTCGAGATCGATCAGGAAGGGGGCTGCAATCAGCAGCTGTATAGCCGAGGAGATGAGGATGTTGCGTGCCACCACCACGGGGTGGTCCTTGGCGAAGCGCTTGATCATCAGCAGACCGATGGCGAAGCAGCTGGCCCCGAGCAGTATGGCCACGGCGCCGATCAGACCGGCATTCATGCCACCGGACAGCTTGGGCCAGAACAGCACCAGCACGCCGATGAAACCGACAACCACGGAGAGCAGGCCGCTCTTGGTGATCTTCTCACCGGAGATAAACAGGGGGGCCATCAAGATGGTGACGAAGGGGATGCAGCCCATCACCACGGCGGCGATGGCACTGTCCACATATTGCTGACCCCAGGCCACCATGATGAAGGGGATGGTGGCATCGAGCAGGGCGATCAGCATGTAGGTGCGCCAGGGGGTATGCTCGCTCTTGAGGCGCATGAACAGGCAGAGCAGGCCCAGGGTCAGGCTGCCGCACAGGGCCCGCCCGGCGGCGACCAGGATAGGAGGCATTTCGGCCACGGCCTGATGCATGAAGATGAACTGGGAGCCCCACAGCAGGCCGATGGCCAGCAGTAACAGATAACTACGCATGTCTTTCTCGTTGTCGATGATGCAATGAATGGGGGCATTCTAGGGACTCTGTTACTATGTAAAAAATGAATTGTTGGCATTAGCCTATGGTCAATATCGATGGAACTCTCCCTCGCCCGCCTCGATCTCAACCTGCTCACCCTGTTCGATGTCCTGATGCAGGAGCGCAACGTCACCCGGGCCGCCGAACGGCTGCATCTCTCCCAATCCACCGTCAGTCATGCCCTGGGTCGACTGCGTCAGGCGCTGGACGATCCCCTGTTCGTGATGAGCAGGCGCGAGATGATGCCGACCGAGCGTGCCAAGGCCCTGGCCGGGCCGGTACGCCAGGCGCTGGCCATGCTGGAGCAGGGGTTGCGCCAGGCCAAGGGGTTCGACCCTGCCAGTGCCCGCCGGGTGTTTCGCATGGCCCTGCCGGGGTCGGTGGAACACGGCCTGGTACCCGCCATGGTCGAGCTGCTCCATCGGCTGGCGCCCCATTGCCGCCTGGAGGTGTGCGAGCTGGCCGCCAGCGACTACGAGCGGGAGCTGGAGAAGGGGGAGCTGGATCTGGTAGTGGGCTTTGCCGGGGCGGACCATCTATCCCCCCGCTTGTGGCGGGAAGACTGGTTCAGCAACCCCCTGGTCTGCCTCTCTCCCATGGACAGCGGCCTGCCCGAGCGACTCGGACCCAGGGAACTGGTGAGCAAGCCCCATATCCACACCTCGAGCTGGGGCCACAGCCAGGCCATGGTGGATCTCTGGTTGGCGCGTTTTGGGGTGGAGCGGGAGCTGGGGGTGAGATTGCCAAGCTTCATGGCGGTGCCCCAATTGATGGCGACCAGGCGCTATCTGGTGGTGGTGCCCGAGATGATAGGTCGTGACTTTAGTCGCGATTATCCGCTGCAACTCCATCAACTCGAGCCAGCCATTCCCATCGTCTACCTGATGGCGGGGCACCCCTTGAGTGCCCATGACGAGGCGATCCGCTGGTTCAAGGGGGAGCTGCATGCCCTGGCGCTGGCGCATTATGGCCTGACCCCCCTTGGCGGATAGCCCGCTGGCTTGACCTTGGCCAAGTGCCTTGCTCCCCCTTATGCAGCCGGCCATCGGGGAGCTACGGGTGTTCAGCCGAAGTAATTGAGGCCCATGGCCCGCTTCACCTCGCCCAGCAGGCTGTCCGTGACGCCACGCGCCTGTTCAGTGCCCTGGCGCAGCAAATTGAGCAGTTCGCCTCGTTCGCTCATTGCCTGTTGCCGCCGCTCCCGCATGGGGGCGAGCAGGTTTTGCAGGCAGTCGTTCAGCACCTGCTTGCAGCGCATGTCCCCCAGGCCGCCACGTCGGTAGTGAGCCTTCATCTCGGCCACCAATGCCTTGTCCGGATGGAAGGCATCCAGATAGGTGAAGACGGCATTGCCCTCCACCTGGCCCGGATCGCTCAGCTTGAGGTGATTAGGGTCCGTATACATGGCATGGACCGCTTGTTTGATCTCCGCCTCGGACATGCCGAGTTCTATGGTGTTGCCGAGGGACTTGGACATCTTGGCTTTGCCGTCGATACCGGGCAGGCGGCCAGTATCGCTCAGTATGGGTTGGCACTCGGTCAGCACCTCCTGCCCCACCAATCCATTGAATCGACGCACAATCTCGTTGGCCTGCTCCAGCATGGGGAGCTGATCCTCCCCGACCGGGACATGGGTGGCGCGAAAGGCCGTGATGTCGGCAGCCTGGCTGATCGGGTAGACCAGGAAGCCCGCTGGCAGACTGCGCTCGAATCCTTTTTGCTGGATCTCCGCCTTGACGGTGGGGTTGCGCTCCAGCCGGGCGACGCTGACCAGATTGAGGTAGTAGCAGGTGAGCTCGGGGAGGGCGGGCAGGGCGCTCTGCAGACAGAAGGTGGTCTTGGCGGGGTCCAGTCCGGCGGCCAGGTAGTCGGCCATGACTTCAAGCACGTTGCCCGTGACCTTGGCCGGGTCCTGGCCGTTGTCGGTCAACGCCTGCAGGTCGGCAATCATCACGAACTGGCGGTGAGTCTGTTGCGCCAGCACCCGTTGGCGCAGGGAGCCGACGTAGTGGCCAATGTGCAGTTTGCCGGTGGGGCGATCGCCCGTGAGTATGATGGGGGTTTGCATGTCACTCTCTCCAGTTGGGGTGAGCCGGGAGGCGACAAAGGAAAAAAACAATGACCGCCTCTCGGCGGTCACGGTGTTTTCTTCGGAAAATTTTACATAGAAAAGCAGCGCCGCCTGTTTAGGAGCAGCACCACCAGAAATCGTGATTGAAAATGGTCATGTTCATGGCCAACCAAGCTACGCCTGTTCAATCACTTCTGCAAGGGCACGACCAGCAGGTCGCAAGGGACTGTGTTCATCAGCTGACGGGCGCTGGAGGTCAGCAGGCTCCAGAAACTCTGGCGATGGCCGCAGACCAGCAGGTCTATGTCATAGTCGTGCACCGCCTGATTGACCCGTTCGCTGAGATCGCCGCAGATCACCAGCTTCTTCTCGATGGGGAAGTTGAGGGGGGCCAGGAAGGCTTCCAGCTTCTCCTTGGCCTCGGCGATCACCTGATCCTGCACATTGTCGATGTCGATATCTATCATCTCGGTGTAGAGATCCTTGAGGTCGACATCAACGTGGATCACCGACAGCTTGGCGCCGTTGGAGATGGCCCTGTCGACCGCCTTCTCGATCACCTTGCGGTTGTCTTCCGACAGGTCGATCGCGACCAGCACATGCTTGTAATGGGTTCCACTCATGGGATTCTCCTCACAGATATTCTTGTCACTATACCAATCTCTTTTGAAACTAAAATGTCATTCTCATCACAGCTTTATGTTCCTGGGGCATCCCGCGATTCTGCATTTGTGAGTCAGGCCCCTTTACCGTCATTGTGCGCCGATAAAATGAGCGGAAACATGAGGCGGGTCACAGCGGGCAACTTGCCCCTTCTCCTCGCCGGGCATAGGATGAGCCGGTGTTTCGCAAGGACCACAACATAACAAGAAGCATCTGAATACCGCTTTGGGAGCCTATGGCTCCCTTTGTTTTTTTATCGCCTTTTCTTGGTTGGGCGCTGCGCCATATCAAGGCCATCTCCTCCCCCGCTGGCTATGCTCAAGCCAGTTCCTTTGGAGAAGTGCCATGATCATCCGTCCCCAGATCCAGGGCTGTGTCGCCCGCAACTGCCACCCCATCGGCTGCCGCGCCGCAGTGGAACAACAGATAGACGAAATCCGCGCCGCGGGCCAGTTCAATGGTCCCAAGCGAGTGTTGATCCTTGGCGCCTCTTCCGGCTTCGGGCTGGCGTCGCGCATCGTACTCACCTTCGGTGCCGGGGCCGATACCCTGGGCATCTCTTTCGAGCGAGGCCCCTCCGACAAGGGGATCGGCAGCGCTGGCTGGTACAACAACATCTGGTTCAAGCAGGCGGCTGAACAGGAGGGGCGACTGGCCGTCAATCTTATCGGTGATGCCTTCTCGGACGCCATGCGCCAGCAAGCCATCGAGACTATCCGCCAGCAGTGGGGGCAGGTGGATCTGGTCATCTACTCATTGGCAAGCGGCTTGCGGGTAATGGCCGATGGCCGTCAGGTGCGCTCGGTACTCAAGAGCACGGGCCAACCCTTCACCGGCCTGGGACTGAACCTGGAGCGCTATGCCCTCGAAGAACAGACACTGCCGGTGGCTAGTGCCGAGGAGATCCGCGATACGGTTACCGTCATGGGGGGAGAAGATTGGCAGCTCTGGTTGCAGGCGTTGCAGGCCGCAGACTGCCTGGCCCCCGGGGTTCAGACGGTGGCCTACTCCTACATAGGTCCGCAGTCCACCTATCCCCTCTATCGAGACGGCACCATAGGCTATGCCAAGGAGCACCTGCATAGCACCGCCGAGGCGATCAACCTGCAGCTTGCCGATATTGGTGGCCACGCCTGGGTCAGTGTATGCAAGGCCTTGGTGACCAAGGCCAGTGCCTATATTCCCGTGCTGCCCGTCTATCTGGGTCT
>NZ_AQGQ01000154.1 GCF_000388115.1 Aeromonas molluscorum 848 | reverse complement strand
ATCACCCTCGTTGAACTCGCCAGTCACGGTGCCGCTGACCGGGATCTGCTGACCCGCTTCGGCGGCGTTGATGACGTCGTCGGCGGTGATGTTGGCATCAAGCGCAATAGCCAGGTCCGGAGCAGTGCTGTCCACGCTGCCATCATCGGTGGCCGTGCCCGTGTTGCCAGCAGGATCTGTGACATTGGCGGCGACAGTATATGGGCCATCAGCCAGCGGGGTGGTGACATCTACGCTGAAGGTACCGTCCGGATTGACGGTCGTGGTCAGGGTCTGTTGATTGCCATTGGCATCAGTGACTATCAGGGTCACTGTACTGCCCACAGGGGCGTCAGTGGAGCCGGTCAGGGTCGGGGTCGTGTCATTGGTATTATCGGGAGCCGAGACAGAGATCTGTGGCGCTATCACATCCTGCGGTCGCGTATCCTCGGCACCCGGTAAGGCCTCCCGCAACAGTGCCCTTGTGGCGGGCTCGTTCGTGTCGAAACCACTCTGCGCCAGGGTAGAATCTGCGTTGCGATCGACGACGATGAAACCGCCATTGCCACTGCCACCAGCGACGCCACCACCCGCAGCAGGAGCCCCGCCAGCCGCCGACGCTTCAAATGCCTTGGTCGGATCAACGCCATCCAGAATGGCGGACTGCAAGGCGGCAATTTCGTCGCTGATGCCCCCCGGGGCTGGTTGTTGATTAAGCGCCAGCTGCTGGCCTTCCTCGGCAGAGGCCAACTGATCAGGATTGATGTCGGCGACAGGCAACGGGATCTGTAACGCGCCTGCGCCAATCGAGCCCCCAGCAGGGGAGGTCACCTGAGCACCTTTGGCTATTGCATCCCCCTCGGCAAGCTGACGCAGGCTGCCGTCCTCACCGACCAGGTATACCGGCTGGGTCAGATGGGTCACAACTATGTCCTGTTCCAGGGTGATGATGTTGGCGCTCATGTTCTCTCCTGATGAGTAGCTCCCGATAACGGGCGTACAATTTTTTCAGCGTTCACTTTATTCGAATGAGTCGCTAGTAACTAGTGCGAAATTTAGAACGAACGGAGGCTTTTTGAGGGGAAACAGACGCAGAAGCTGGAGGGTTGGCACTTGTTGTGCTTACTGATAAAAAACTATTTATTTCAAACATTTGAAATCCACTAGCAGGCGTCACCAGGTAACGCCCGCCAACACGTCAGATACCGGCCCAGAGCAGGATGGCCAACAGTTGCGGTGATATGATCCGCAGGAACATCACTAGAGGGTAAACAGTCGCATAGGCCAATGCACTGGCACCACTACTGCTGTGCATGGCGTTGGCAAATGCCAGGGCCGGGGGATCTGTCATCGAACCCGCCAACAGACCGCACAAGGTTAAGTAGTTCAGCTTGCCATAGTGGCGCGCCAGTACCCCGACAACCAGCAAAGGGATCAGGGTCAGCGCCATGCCATAGAGCACCCAGGCGGGACCATCCCCGTGAAGCAGAGTATCAACAAAACCCGCCCCGGATTTGAACCCGACCACAGCCAGGAACAGCACTATGCCTATCTCCCGCAGCGCCAGGTTGGCACTGGGGGGCATGAACCAATAGAGCTTACCTATACTGCCGATCCGGGCGAGGATCAGCGCCACCACCAGAGGGCCACCAGCCAGACCCAGCTTGAGCGCTGCCGGAAAACCGGGCAAATAGAAGGGAATTGAGCCAAGCAGCACCCCAAGCCCTATGCCGATAAATACTGGCAGCATCTGCACTTGTTGCAGCTTTTGCTGTACGTTGCCCACCACGCTAGTCACCGCCTCTATGGCATCGAGGCGGCCGACCAGATTGAGGATGTCACCAAATTGCAGGCTGGTCTGGCTGGTTGGTACCAGCTCGATCCCTGCCCGGTTGAGGCGCGAGATCACCACGTCATAGCGCTGCTTGATCTCGAGATCGCGGATCTTCTTGCCGAGCACCTGCTCGTTGGTCACCACCACCCGCTCGACTCGCAGTTCGGTGCCCCGGGTCGAGAGAGAGGTGTCGACCTCCTCCCCCAATACCAGCAAGACCTTGTGCAGCGCATGACGCTCTCCAACCAGATGCAGTAAATCCCCGGTCTCGATGCGGGTATCAGGACGCGGCACCATCAGCTCGTCACCCCGCTTCAGTCGCGAGCAGATCACATCCGTCTCATCCAGACTGGGGATCTCCTTGAGCATGAGTCCGTGCATGTTGGGGTTACGTACCGCGATGTTGATGGTCTGCAGGCTCTCACGGACTGTGCCGGATTCTTGTTCGAAACGGGCGGCTTCATCTTCGATCTTGATGTTAAAAAACACGCGAACCAACCACATGGTCAGCAATATACCGCAGATCCCGAATGGATAAGCGACCGCATAACCCATCCCCATCAAGGCCGTTGAGCCGGGCGCTGCGCCCAGTTCGGCAAGGATCTGCTGACCCGCCCCCAGGGAGGGGGTATTGGTCACGGCGCCGGAGAAGACGCCGAGGATCACCGGCAGCGGCACGGAAAACAGCTTATGCAGCCCCAGCGCGACCACGCAGCCCAGTACCACCAGCAAAGCGGCAAAGCCATTGAGCTTGAGTCCGGAGCTGCGCAGGGAAGAGAAGAACCCGGGACCGACCTGAATGCCTATGGTGTAGACGAACAGGATCAGACCGAACTCCTGGATGAAATGCAGGGTGTGGTCATCGAAGCTCACCTCAAAAAGACCGGCGAAGTGACCAACCAAGATGCCCCCAAACAGCACCCCCCCTATCCCTAATCCCACCCCGTGGATCTTCCAATTGCCCAGCCAGAGCCCGAGCACTGCCACCAGCGATAACATGCTGATAGAAAGCGCGATCTCACTCATCTTCGCCATCCTTGTTTCAAATTCGACTCGGCCCAGCTTGTCAGCAAAGAAAGAGAATGACTGTGTGGCGGCGCACGATTCTAGCTTTATTTGGAGCAAAAATTACCAATTAAGGGATAGATGAAATTCCCAGGGCGATGGAACTGCCGCTATCGCCTTCAGGGCAAAGAAGCCACGTAGCCGTAAATGGCCCAGAAGTGGCAAGCGCTTCCCCCCAGTACAAACAGATGCCAGATGGCATGGTTGTAGGGAATGCGCTTGTTGGCGTAGAAGATGACTCCCAGACTGTAGATAAGGCCCCCCAGCGCCAGCAACACCAGACCACCGACCGCCAGATTGAGGTAAAGCTGATAGACCGCCAGCAGGGAGAGCCAGCCCAGGACCAGATAGGTGAGAAGTGATAATCGCTTGAAGCGATTGATAAAAATTAGCTTGAACACCACCCCGGACAGCGCCAGCAACCAGATCACCGCCATCAACCAATCGGTAAAGGGGCTATCGAGCGCAACCAGCAGAAAAGGGGTATAAGTACCGGCGATCAACAGATAGATGGCGCAGTGATCAAAGATCTTGCACCTGTGTCGATGTGGTCCCTCGCCCATGCTGTGATAAAGGGTGGAAGCAAGAAATAGCAGTATCAGGCTGGCGCTGTAGAGGCCGTAACTGAACCGGGCCAGGGGCCCTTGATCCCAGCCCTTTAGCAACAGGCAGATCCCGCCCAGTACACCCAACCCCAGCCCCAGGCCATGACTCCAGCGATTCGCCCACTCTTCACGGGGGGAATAGTTCATCGCACCCACTCTCGATAGCAATAATTAGAGGCGTCACTCTAGCTCAAGCAGATTTAAGAGTACAAGTGTTAGCTGAAAAAAGGGAGTGGCTGCCAGCCGTGCCCCTTTGGTGTATCCTCTGCCGCCAGCGCATTGCCCCTGAGTGGGCCCTGGCGATTACCCGTATTGATGCCGCCGCGACCCCTTGGCCCATGCGCCCGGATGGCGTGGTCCGCCGGCCTGGTCTGGAGACCCCGATGACGTTGACCGAACTCTTTGCCAAACCGGATCCTGCCCTAGCCGCAGCCGTGACTCGCCTGTTGGAACGCTTTCACCGCGCCGACGACAGCGAGGCGCCCTATCGACGCGAGCAGTTTTGCCAACAACTCGATGATGCCAATATGCCCGGTGAGGGCATGGATACCCAGGCCTATCTGGCACGGCTCGAGCAGTTGGTGCCTGGCGCCTCCCATCTCGCTTCCCGTCACTACATGGGCCACATGACGGCCCCCCTGCCCGCCTTCACCGGCGAACTGGCCCGTCTGCTGGTGATGCTCAACCAGAATCCGATGAAGATGGAGTCTTCCCGTTTGCTGAGCTTCCTGGAGCGGGAAGTCTTGGCCAAGCTGCACCGCCTCGTCTATCGAGGCACTGACGACTTCTACCACCACCAGATGCATGCCAAGGATGCGGCGCTCGGTGTCATGACCAGCGGTGGCACCATCGCCAATGTCACCGCCCTCTGGCTCGCCCGCAACCATGCAGTGGGCGATAATCTGTTCCATCTGGTAGAGCAAGGTTACCGCGGCGCCGTCATTCTGGGCTCGCGTCTGATGCACTACTCCTTCGACAAGGGGATGGACTTGCTGGGTATGGGCGCCGTCAATGTCCGTCGGCTGGAGACGGATGCCGACAATCGCCTCAGCCTGCCCGCCCTGGAGGCAGCCTTGCTCGAGTGCAAGGCCTTGCGTCTCAAGGTGCTTGCCATCATAGGCGTCGCTGGCAGTACCGACTTTGGCTCAGTCGATCCCCTGGCCGAACTCGCTGACATCGCCCGCCGGGAAAATGTCCATTTCCACGTGGATGCCGCCTGGGGGGGCCCGACGCTGTTCTCTCCCCGTTACCAGTCACTGCTGGCTGGCATAGAACAGGCTGATACCGTCACTCTGGATGGCCACAAGCAGCTGCTCGTCCCCCTTGGCACCGGCATGCTGCTCTGCAAACGCCCGGATCTGGTGATGGCGGTCAAGCGCGAGGCCCCTTACGCCATTCGCGCCAGCTCCTTCGATCAGGGTCGCTTTACCCTGGAAGGCACCAGACCCGCCAATGCCCTCTACCTGGATGGCGCTTTCCAGCTGCTCGGCGAGACGGGTTATCGCACCCTCATCGAGGCCAACTATGCCAAGGCTCGTTGCATGGCAGCGCTGA
The DNA here is from genome assembly GCF_000388115.1 of Aeromonas molluscorum 848. Lineage (GTDB taxonomy): Bacteria > Pseudomonadota > Gammaproteobacteria > Enterobacterales > Aeromonadaceae > Aeromonas > Aeromonas molluscorum. Next base: position 4,792 of record NZ_AQGQ01000154.1, on the reverse strand, counting down.
TCGACGCGGATCCCGCCTTCGAGCTGATGTCGGCCCCGGTGATGAACCTGCTCTCCTATCGCTGCATCCCCCCGCATCTGCAGGGAAAAACATTGAACAAGGCGGCCAACGAACAGATCAATCTCTTCAACGTTGCATTGCAAAAAGCCCAGCGCGCCGAAGGGCACAGCTTCGTCTCCCGCACCCAGCGCCCCCTGCATCGCTACGGCGATCAGCCTCTGGTACTGCTGCGCGCCGTGCTGCTCAACCCCCAGATTGAGGAGTCGGATATCCGCGACTTGCTGGCAGACCAGACCCGATTAGGGTTGAGTGTCGCCGCCGAGCTGTTTACCGATGAGTAAGGAAGGGAACTCAGGCCCCCGAGGCGGGTCTTATTCATTTGCCGTTGTCTGTCGGACAGGTAGACTGGATGAAATTTCGAGGTGAATGAGCCAGCATGAAGCAATTTTTTGAATTTATTCCGCTTATCGTTTTCTTTGCCGTCTACAAGATGGTGGACATCTATGCCGCAACCGGCGCTCTGGTGGTGGTCACGGGTCTGCAACTGCTCTACAGCTGGCTTCGCTATCGCAAAGTCGAGAAGATGCAGCTGTTCACCTTTATCCTGGTTGGCTTCTTTGGCGGGCTGACGGTCTTCTTCCACGATGACGCCTTCATCAAGTGGAAGGTGACGGTGATCAATGCCCTGTTTGCCCTCGCCCTGCTCATTGCCCGCTACGGCTTTAGCAAGAACCTGATCAAGCAGATGCTTGGCAAGGAGTTGCAGGCACCAGATCCCATCTGGGACAGGGTCAACCTGGCCTGGGCTGGCTTCTTCGCCCTCTGCGGCCTGCTTAACCTCTATGTCGCGTTCAATCTGCCTCAGGAGGTCTGGGTCAACTTCAAGGTGTTCGGCCTGCTCGGCCTGACGCTGGTCTTCACCCTGCTGTCCGGCATCTATCTCTACCGACACATGCCGGCGGAGCAGAAAGAGGCCCAGAAGCTCGAACGGAAAAAATAACCGCAACACGAAAAGGATTGTCTCATGTGGTATCTGATCTACTCCGAAGATGTGGCCGCGAGTCTGGCTTTGCGCAAACAGGCTCGCCCCGCCCACCTCGCACGGCTACAAGCGCTGCAAGATGAGGGACGTCTGCTGACGGCGGGGCCCAATCCGGCCATAGATGCCGAGGATCCAGCCGATGCTGGCTTCAGCGGCTCGACCGTCATCGCCGAGTTCAATAGCCAGGCCGATGCCCAGGCATGGGCAAATGCAGACCCCTATGTCGCTGCTGGTGTCTATGCCAAGGTCACCATCAAGCCATTCAAGAAGGTGTTCTAAGCAGACGCGCACCAATCAATGCAAACAAACAGGCCGGACATTGTCCGGCCTGTTTGTTTTGAGCGGATTGCGAGCACTCGATATCGCCAACACGTTGGAGAGTTTACAGATCGATGCCTCAGGCCCGTGCCACAAACCAGGGGTTGAGGATATCTGGCTTGTTATATTCGAGTGGCGAGCCATCGAGCCGGGTGACACTGCCCCCCGCCCCTTCCAGGACAGCCTGGGCCGCCCCCGTGTCCCATTCGCACGTGGGGGCCAATCTGGGGTAGAGCTCGGCCCCACCCTCGGCGATGATGCAGAACTTGAGGGAACTGCCCATGGAGACCAGATCAATCTCCCCAAGGGGGGCCAGAAAGTCTAGCGTCTCCTGGGAGAGGTGATTGCGACTGCCCACCACTCGCCAGGGGGTTCCCTCCTGATGAGGCCTTGTCTGGATGGGTCTGCTGACCCCCCCCTCGCTGCAAAATGCCCCCAGTCTCTTGCCGCCATACCAGAGCTTGTCCAGCACGGGAGCATAGACCATGCCCCAGACCGGGCGGCCTCCCTCGACAAGTGCAATGTTGACGGTAAATTCACCGTTACGGGAGACAAACTCCTTGGTGCCATCCAGGGGATCCACCAGCCAGTAACGTTGCCAGCCAAGCCTGGCCTGCAATACCTCTTCCCCCGACTCTTCGGACAACACGGGTATATCGGGTGTCAAACTCGCCAAACCGGCAACTATCACGTCATGGGCCCCCTTGTCCGCCGCCGTCAACGGACTCTCGTCAGCTTTGTACTCCACGGTGAAGGCTTGCTGGTAGATGGCCAATATGGCATCACCTGCGGCGCGGGCGATGGCCTCGATCTTGGCAATGGGGGGAAGGGACATAAAATAGCTTCCAAGTCAAAAAGATAGCTCATTCTACCCGAATCAGAACTGCCAGCTTATAGCCGTTTCTCATGAGTTATTCCTTGTCAGAAATGACAGACAAAAACTGCCACTGATGAGCTAAATATCAATGCGGCGCAACCCGCGTCCTTGCTCAAGGAAGAGAGTGTATGAAACGTCTCACGTTAGCCTATGCCGTGCTATTGGCCGCCCTGCCATTACTTGGGTAGCCCGTCCTGGCGGCAGAGAAGGTAGCAACCCAAACCGTCACCAGCAGCGCCGTCAGCAAAACGGGTAAAATCAACCTCAATACGGCCAGCATGGACGAGCTGACCGCCCTCAAGGGGATCGGCGAGAAGAAGGCCCAGTCCATCATCGACTATCGGGAGAAACAGGGGAAATTCAGCTCTGTGGATCAACTGGCCGATGTGAGCGGCATAGGCCCGGCCACCCTGGAGGCCAACCGGGACATGATCATTGTCAAATGAGATGCACAGGAGAAGTCATCTTCTGGGGCGGCCGGTGGCTGCCCCATTTTACTTCGGGTATCATGATGCCACTTTGTCTCACCGGATTGCTCTCCATGAAAAAGACACCGCTCGTTGTTCGCAAGGCCGTGCTACCCGTAGCTGGCTTGGGTACCCGCATGTTGCCCGCCACCAAGGCCATCCCGAAAGAGATGTTGCCCGTGGTCGACAAACCCCTGATCCAGTATGTGGTACGTGAAGCCATCGCCGCAGGTATCAAGGAGATCATCCTGGTCACCCACTCCAGCAAAAACTCCATCGAGAACCATTTCGACAAGAGTTTCGAGCTGGAAGCGACCCTGGAAAAGCGGGTCAAGCGTCAGCTGCTGGAAGAGGTACAACACATCTGCCCCAAGGACGTGACCATCATGCATGTCCGCCAGGGGGAAGCCAAAGGGCTGGGCCATGCGGTGCTCTGCGCCCGTCCGCTGATCGGTGACAACCCCTTTGCCGTGCTGCTGCCGGACGTACTGATCGACGAAATAGCCAGCGATCTCAAGCAAGATAACCTGGCCGAGATGGTACATCTGTTCGAGGCAGACCAGATCAGCCAGATCATGGTCGAGACAGTGCCCGAGAGCGAAGTCGACAAGTACGGCATCGCCGACGTCAAAGGTGAGGCGCTGACTGCCGGCATGTCCCTGCCGATGCAGGCCATCGTCGAGAAGCCGCCCCGGGATGAAGCGCCCTCCAATCTGGCGGTGGTGGGTCGTTATGTGCTGTCGGCCAACATCTGGCCACTGCTTGAGAAGACTCCCGCCGGTGCTGGCGACGAGATCCAGCTGACCGATGCCATCGCCATGCTGATGGAGCGCGAGCAAGTCAACGCTTACTCCATGAAGGGCAGAAGCCATGATTGCGGCAGCAAGCTCGGTTATATGAAGGCCAATGTCGAGTACGCGGCCCGTCATGGCGAGCTCGGCGCCGAATTTCGTCAGTGGCTGGCTCAATTTGTCAAACAGTTGTAAACGCTGATTTTTTCACCATTTCACAGAATATTAAACGGGGCATCATTTGATGCCCCGTTTTCATTTTTTAAACAAATATTCAGCTTTGAGTAAACAATCAACCATCAAATCATGACCTTGTAATTCAATCACGCTTGTTTTATAAGGTTTAAGGCTTGTTCCGAGCCCTTGCATAAAATTCCTAAAAAAATAAAAGATACAGGTGGAAGTTCCATGAATAACTCGTCAAAAGAGACCTTTTTAGGTCACCCTAAAGGGCTCTTTTTGCTCTTTAGTACCGAACTGTGGGAGCGGTTCTCCTATTACGGCATGCGTGCCGTGCTGGTGCTCTACCTCACCGACTTGACAGCCAATGGTGGCATGGGCTGGAGTCAGGCCGATGCCCTCAAGCTCTACGGTATCTATACCGGTCTGGTCTATATCACACCGCTCATCGGTGGCTGGCTGGCCGATACCGTGCTCGGACAACGTCGCTCCATTCTGATCGGCGCCATCTTGATGGCTGCTGGCCAATTCACCCTGGCACTGCCCCACGCCATGTTCCCGGACATGGTCAACAGCGTCTTCTATGCGGGCCTCGCCCTGCTGATTGTGGGCAACGGCCTGTTCAAGCCGAACATCTCCACCATGGTAGGTGACCTCTATCAGGAAGGGGATCATCGTCGCGATGGCGCCTTCACCATCTTCTATATGGGCATCAACCTGGGTTCCCTGCTGGCCGGGGTTATCTGTGGCGCTGCCGCCACAGCCTATGGCTGGCAGGCAGCCTTCATCGGAGCCGGCATCGGCATGCTGCTCTCCCTGGTACTGCAAGCGACCATGGCGCAGAATTTCCTCGGTGACATCGGGCGGGTCCCTGCGGCCAAACTGGCGGCAGCCAAGCGCGCCAAGAACCAGAAGGCTCCCCTGACCAAACAGGAAGTGGATCGCATCAAAGTCATCCTCATTCTGGGTCTGTTCACCATCATTTTCTGGGCGGGCTTCGAGCAAGCTGGCGGCCTGATGAATCTCTACACCCAGGAGTATACCGACCGCATGATCGGTAGCTTCGAGGTACCAACGGCCTGGTTCCAGTCCCTGAACCCCTTCTTCATCATCACCC
>NZ_AQGQ01000153.1 GCF_000388115.1 Aeromonas molluscorum 848 | reverse complement strand
CGTAATCGGCAATCTCGACCAGGATGGGATCCGGTTCGGGTCTGTGGTTGAGGTCGACGTTGGCAGACATCTTGATTTCCTTATCGTTGTTGTGAACGAGACGAGGTGACGGTGAACGAGCCGGCAACATGGCGCAAAGCAGAGGGCGGCTGAATAGCGGTGCCTCCGTGGTCTATGTTGGCAGCCGCAGCGCGCTTATCGCTGCTGGATTGAGACAAAGTGCCGAGGGGCCGGACCAATGTAGTCGGCACTCGGGCGTATGATGCGATTGTGCTCACGCTGCTCCATGATGTGGGCACACCAACCGCTGACCCGGGAGCAGACGAAGATGGGAGTGAACAGCTTGGTCGGGATCCCCAGGTCGTGATAGGCGCTGGCGTGGAAGAAATCGGCGTTGGCAAAGAGTGCCTTCTCATCCCACATGATCCGCTCCACTTCACAGGAGACGCGATAGAGCCGGTCGTCCCCCGCCTCCTCGGCCAGCTTGGCCGCCCACTCCTTGATGATGACGTTGCGAGGATCCGAGGTGCGATAGACGGCGTGGCCAAAGCCCATGATCTTCTCCTTGGCGGCCAGTTTGGCCAGCAGCGCTTGACGGGCCTGCGCCTCGTCTTGCCAGGGGTCAATCATGGCCATGGCGGCCTCGTTGGCGCCCCCGTGCAGCGGACCGCGCAAGGTGCCGATGGCGGCGGTGACACAGGAGAACATGTCAGACAGGGTCGAGGCACAGACCCTGGCGGCGAAAGTCGAGGCATTGAACTCATGCTCGGCGTAGAGAATGAGGGAGACATGCATGACCCGGCGTGCCAGCTCGCTTGGCGTCTCTTGATGCAACAGGGCGAGGAAATGCCCGCCCAGGCAAGCCTCTTTGGTCTCTGTGTCGATGCGCAGCCCCTCGTGGCTGAACTTGTACCAATAGAGCAATATTCCCGGAAAGGCGGCCAGCAGCCGATCGGCAACGTGGTGCTCGTGCTCGAAGCCATCTTCTGGCTCGAGATCGCCTAGCATGGAGCAGCCGGTGCGCAACACATCCATGGGGTGAGCATCGGCGGGTATCAGCTCCAGCACCTCAAGCAGGGCGTGCGGCAAGGTGCGCATGGCGCGCAGCTGTGCCTTGTAGGCCTCGAGTTCGGCGCTATTGGGCAGTGAGCCTTTGAGCAGCAGATGGGCCACCTCCTCGAACTCGGCCCCCCGGGCCAGCGCCTGAATGTCATAACCGCGGTAGGTGAGCCCGGTGCCACTCTTGCCGACGGTGCAGATGCTGGTTTCCCCCGCGCTCTGACCCCGCAGGCCAGCGCCGCCCAGGGGTTTGTTCTCCCCGTGATCTTTTGCTACTTGTCCCATGACAGGCCTCCTAATCCTTGGATGTGAACAGACGATCCAGGGTCTGCTCGTAATGGTGGTAACCGAGGAAGTCATAGAGCGCCTCCCTCGTCTGCATTGTGTCAATGACGGCGCGCTGGTGACCGTCCGTGCGCAGCTGCTGATAAACATTGAGCGCCGCCTGATTGGCCGCGCGACTGGCGCTAAGCGGATAGAGCACCATGGCGACCCCATGGTCAGCCAGCGCCTGCTTGTCAAACAGTTCGGTTTTACCAAACTCGGTCATGTTGGCGAGAATGGGAACGCCTGCCGCCTTGGCGAACAGGTCGTATTGGCCCAAGTCCGTGACCGCTTCGGCGAAGATCATGTCGGCGCCAGCAGCCACATAGGCCGCCACCCGCTCCAGGGCTTGTCCTATTCCCTCGACGGCCAGGGCATCGGTACGGGCCATGATGACGAAGTCATCATCCTGTCTTGCATCAACGGCAGCCTTGATCCTGTCCACCATCTCACTCTGGCTCACCACCGCCTTGTTGGGTCGGTGGCCACAGCGTTTTTGGGCAACCTGATCCTCCATGTGGACGGCCGCGACCCCGGCTCGCTCGAAGGCGCGCACGGTGCGGGCTATGTTGAACGCACCGCCCCAGCCAGTATCTATGTCTACCAGCAGCGGTACTTGCGTGGCAGCCGTGATGCGCTCGGCATCGATCAACACATCATTCATCGAGGTCATGCCAAGATCCGGCAGGCCGTAGGAGGCATTGGCCACCCCGGCGCCTGACAGGTAGATGGCACGAAAACCACTGCGTTCTGCCATGAGCGCCATATAGGCATTGATGGTCCCCACTATCTGCAGGGGGGCTTCCTGAATGAGGGCGTCGCGAAAGCGGCGACCGGCCGAAGGGATGGGGCTGGACATCATGACTCCTTTCATTTGTCGGGTCAGACTATCTAATCATTACCTTTACGTTAACGTCAATTATACTTTCGTGGCACTGTTGTGACAGGCAAGACAGCACCTCGGTTTTAGGGTAAATTTCACCAACTCCTTCAACAGGTTAAAACGTATGTCGGATCCCAATAACCTGATCGTCTGTCCGGCCTGTGACTTGCTGATCGAACGTAAGTTATTGCCTCTGCGCCGTCACGCCCACTGTCCCCGTTGTCATCAGCATCTATATGGCCGCTATGCGTTCCGTCCTTCCCAGTTGATGGCGCTCACCATCACCGGCTTGCTGCTGCTGCCCTCGGCATTTTTCGAACCCCTGCTCTACTTGCGACTGGCTGGTGAAAGCTCACAGGCGACCCTGTTGCGCGGTATCCACATGCTCTGGCAAGCCAATGAATACCTGGTCGCACTCCTGGTATTCTGGTGTGCAGTCTTGGCGCCGACGGGGCTGCTGGTTGGCATCTTTGCCCTCGCCTCTGGCCTGGCGACCCGGCTTGGCCTCATCTCCCCCATCCTCAAGGCGGTGGAGGTGTTTCGCCACTGGGCGATGTTGGAGGTCTATCTGGTCAGCCTGCTGGTTGCGCTGTTCAAGCTTATCGACATCGCGGATATCCGGTTGGGCGGGGGCCTGCTGAGCCTGTTTATTCTGATGCTGCTTAACATGACACTGCTGATCTTGTTCAATCCCGCCCCTTATTGGGAAAAAGTGGCACTGGATCAGCCCCGCACTGAGGTCAAGCATGACGCGCAGCCTTGAACCCGGGCGCAAACTGATGCCAAGCACTGCGCTGCCAAAGGAGGCGAGATGACCAGCGCCCGTGAACTTGGCATGTGCCGCTGCCACCACTGTGGGCTCTTGGTGCGTTTCGAGGCGGGCCATATCTGCCCCCGCTGTCACAGTACCTTGCATGTACGCACCCCGAATTCCCTGCTCTGGTCATGGGGGTTACTGGCGCTGGCGACCTTCATGCTGTTGCCGGCCAACCTCCTGCCCATTACCCACTTCTACAACAAAGGGTTGTTGCAATCGGATACCATTTTTAGCGGTATCATGGCCCTCTATCGCAGTAAGATGTCAGGCATTGCCACCATAGTGCTGACCGCCAGTATCGTCGTGCCCATCATGAAGATCCTGGGATTAGGCTGGATCTGCTGGCAACTGCAACGCAAGAAGCCGGTGCGCCGCCGTCGTCAGTTGGTGATGTATCGCATCATAGATTTCATTGGTCGCTGGTCCATGTTGGACCTGTTTGTCATCTCGCTCATGGTTGCCCTGGTTGACCGCGGCGTGCTGCTCAATGTGCGTGCAGGCCCGGGGGCTAGTGCCTTTGCCTGTGTCGTCTTGCTCACCATGTTGTCGGCCCGCATGCTGGATACCCGGTTGTTGTGGGACAAGGCGGCACGCTAAATGGGTCACTTTTTCGTTGTCTGGTCGCCCGCGCGGCCCATAAGGAGTCGGTATGATCGGGGCTGAACCCGTCATCAAGAAACATCGCTGGCTATCGCCGGTCTGGTTGCTGCCCTGCATCGCGCTCTTGCTGGCGGTGGGGTTTCTCTATCAGCAGTATCAGAGCACCGGCCAGCTGGTTCGCATCAACTTTGAGCAGGGCAACGGTATCTTGCCGGGCAAGACTCAGCTGCGTTACCAAGGGGTGGCCATCGGCGTGGTGCAAGAGCTGGCCCTGGCCGAGGATGGCCGCAAGATAACGGTACTTGCCAAAATCGACAGCCGGGCACGGGAACTGATGCGCAAAGGCACCGGCTTCTGGCTGGTGAGCCCCAAGGCGTCGCTGACCGAGATCTCGGGACTCGATACTCTGGTATCGGGCAACTACATCAATGTCATGCCGGGCAAGGAGAGCAATCCTCCCGATGACGAGTTCGATGCCCTCGACGGCCCTCCCCCGGGCTATCAGGCTCAGGGGCGGACCCTGCATCTGAGCGCCGACTCGCTCGGATCGGTCGGTATTGGGGCTAAACTCTATTTCCGCGGTCTGGAAGTGGGCAGCGTCATCAATACCCGCCTCGATGAGGGAGACAAGCAGGTTGTCCTGGATGTGGTCATAGAGCAGCGCTTCGAGCACCTGATCAAGGCCGACACCCGCTTCTGGAACATCAGCGGCATCAAGGGCAATTTCAGCCTGGCTGGCGTCAGTGTCGAGACGGGCAGTCTCTCCTCCATCCTGAGTGGTGGCATCGCCTTCGACTCTCCCCCGGACTCCCCCCAGGCCGAGCGCGGTCAGACATTCAGTCTCTACAAGGGATTGGCCGAGGCGGCCCGGGGCGAGCGCATCAGTTTGAAGGTGGGCGATCTGCCGGTCAAAGAGGGGATGCCCATCCTCTATGAAGGCATTGAAATAGGCCGAGTCGATCCCATTCGCCTGACCGACCATGGGCGGGAGGTCAGCGCCCTGATAAGCCCAGAGCAGGCGTTTCGCATCACTCAGCCAAGCCGGCTGATATGGGAGAGTGTCAACTTGTCGCTGACCGGGCTTGAACATGGCGATCGCCTGCTGGCCGGCCCGGCCATCCGTCTCGATTATGTGCCTGGCGTCAGAGCCAAAACCTTGCTATTGAGCGCCGAAAAGGCAGCAACCGGCCAGGCACTGACGCTCAACACCGAGGATCTGTCCGGTTTGAGCGAAGGGGCTCCCGTCTGGTACAAGGGGTTGACGGTGGGCAGCATTCGCACCCTTTCCCTGGATGCCAGCGGTAATGCCCAGATCAAGCTGACCATTGAAGATCAATACAAGGGGCTGCTCAATCGTGCCCGTTTCTATCGCGCCGCCCCTTTGCAGATCCAGGCCGATCTCAGTGGCATCAAGGTGGAAACCAGCCCGGCCGCCAGCTGGCTCGCGGGCGGTATCAAGCTGGTACAGGCCCGTCAGGGGCCGCGTATCGACCTGCTCTATCCCGATGAACAACTGGCACTGCTTGGCTCGCCCAAGGCCAAGCCCAAGACCTGGTGGCTGACGGCAAGCCAGGCCGACGGCATCTCGCTTGGCACACCAGTGCTCTATCTCGGGCTGCAAGCGGGCAAGGTGAGCCAGCTCAGGGTAGGTCAGGGCGAGGTGCGGATCGGCCTTGAGATAGATGCCATCTATGCCCCCCTCATCGGCAATCAGACCCAGTTCTGGAAGAAGGCGGCCATCGATACTCATATCGGTCTGGACGGGGTGCGCATCAAGGCGGGCAATTTGGCTACCCTGCTGCGTGGCGGCATCGAGTTTGCCAACTCCCCCACCAGTCATGGCAATGGCAAACTGTTTGAAGACAGGGAGCAGGCCCAGGCGCTGGTGCGTCCCCTTGCCCTTATCGCAGATCGCAATCCCGGGCTCGGGGCTGGCTCCGTTATCCGTTATCGCGGGGTCAACATTGGCAAGATTGCCTCGGTCAAACTGGACCCAGCCCTGGGCAAGGTGATCTTCCAGGCTCAGCTCGAGGCGCAATATGCCGAGCGTTTCCTGCAATCCGGGGCCAGCTTTACCCTGGTGCAGGCCAAGTTGGGCTTTGGTGGCGTGGCCAATCTCGATACCCTGGTGAAGGGATCCTTTATCGAGGCGGCGCCGGGCCAGGGGGCGAGCAAGCATAGCTTCCCCTTGAGCGAGTCACAGCAATCCGGTCTGATGCTGACCCTCAAGAGCCCCGCCCTCAATGGCTTGGCTGTCGGCAGCCCGCTGCTATTTCGCAAGATGGTGGTCGGCAGCGTAAGCCAAGTCGCCTTGGCTCCCGATGGCGGCGAGGTCAGGGTCAAGGTGCAGGTCGAACAGGAGTATGCCTATCTGGTGCGGGAGAACAGCCGTTTCTGGAATGTGTCCGGGGTCAAGGCAGACATAGGGCTGACCGGTGGCACCATACAGGTCGAGACCCTGCAGAGCCTGGTGGCGGGCGGTATTGCCTTCACGACCCCCGAACAGAACGTGGGGGCTCGCGTGCGTAGCGGCCAGAGCTTCCCTCTCTATGAAAAGGCCGATGAAGAGTGGCTCGGTTGGAGTCCTCGCCTCGTACCCTGATCTGGTATCAAGCTTCAAGCCCGGCCCCGTGCCGGGCTTTTTATTGCATGGTTGTGGCCTGAAGAGAATCTCTACTGGAAGGTATCACCGCGATGGCTGCGTCATTCGGTTGCATCAACAACTTGTGCTAAGATGTCGCCCCTGTTTTGGGCCAGCGAGATGCCAAGTGCACGACAATATCCTACTTCCTGACGCGTTTTTGACTCATATTGCCGCCATCATGCCCGAACATCTCTCCATGGATGAGTTCGTGGCGAGCTGCCGCCGGCCACTGCGGCGCAGCATTCGGGTCAATACCCTCAAGATCACGGTCGAAGCCTTCCTTACCCGCATGCAAGGCCGTGGTTGGCAGCTGGATCCCGTGCCCTGGTGTGAGACAGGTTTCTGGCTGACTCGCCCCGATGAAGACCAGGTACCCCTGGGCAACACGGCCGAACACTTGCTCGGACTCTTCTACATTCAGGAAGCGAGCTCCATGTTGCCGGTGACCGCACTCTTTGCGGCCGCTGGCGTGCATGAGGCTGAATTGTTGCTCGATGCGGCGGCGGCGCCTGGTTCCAAGAGCACCCAGATATCGGCGCTGATGGAAAATCGGGGCATGTTGGTGGCCAATGAGTTTTCCAGCAGCCGGGTCAAGGTGCTGGCCGCCAATGTTCAACGCTGCGGGGTGAGCAACATAGGGCTCAGTCACTTCGATGCCAAGGTATTCGGTCAATGGTTGCCGGAAACCTTCGATGCCATCTTGCTCGATGCTCCCTGCTCGGGTGAAGGTACTGTGCGCAAGGATGAGCATGCATTTCGCAACTGGAGTCTGGCCAGCCTCAACGAGATAGCCGAGGTACAGCGGACTCTGCTCGAGAGCGCCTTCCATGCCCTCAAACCAGGTGGTGTCATCGTCTACTCCACCTGCACCCTTAGCCATGAAGAGAACCAGAATATCTGTCGGTTCATGAGTGAGCGCTTTGGCAATGCCCTGAGTTTTGAATCACTGGCGGATCTTTTTCCTGGCGCAGAGCAAGCCACCACTGCCGAGGGATATCTACATGTCTGGCCACAAATATATGATAGCGAAGGCTTTTTCGTTGCAAGATTACGCAAGCATCACTCGGTTGCCAATCCCATGTTCAAGCCGGGCCGCCTGGGCAAGTTCCCGTTCACACCCATGGACAGTCGGGATGCGGAGGCATTGATCGCCGAACTGGACCGCGATTATGGTCTTGTCCCGCAAGGGAGTCTGTTCGTTCGCGATGACGAGATATGGCTGTTCCCCCTGCCCTTCGCCCCCCGGCTGATGAACAAGATCAGACTGGATCGCATTGGTCTCAAGCTGGCACAGACTCATAAGAAGGGATACAGGCTGACTCACGAATGGGCCCTGGCCCAGGGGCATCTGGCCAGCAAGGGCTGGGTCGAACTCGACAGTGAACAGGCGCGGGAGTTTATGATGGGCCGGGACCTGCATCCACAAGGCGAGAGTGGCCAGGGTGAGGTGATCCTGAGGTATCAGGGCTATGCCCTCGGTTTGGGCAAGTGGGTCGGTAGCCGTATCAAAAATGCCCTGCCCCGGGACTTGGTTCGTGATGCTAACCTGTTTGAGTCTTAAAAACCCACACACTGGTTGAAAATTTTTCCAGATCTTGCAAAGCCATCGCCCTTGGCTACGCTTTATTTTATCTGTGACCAGTTAGCGCACGGCTCTGCAAAGAGCCAATTCCCCTATGCCAGGTACAAGGAATTCGTACCTGGCTCTTTTTATTCTGCTCCCCGTATTTTCCCCAAGCTCTCTTCACGCTGATTCGGTTTCACTTTCGATCAGAGGGAGAGCTATCATCCCAACCGACTTTGGGGCGGACTCATGCTGATAGAGCAGATCGATCGCCTGCTCTATCAGTGAGGCTTGGTTGTCTTCGAGCAGTACACCGAGTTCGGCCAAGCGATGAGCATGACGCTGACTGATCCAGCATTGCAACCGGCTATGAGTCTCTTGCTTTCGTTTCACATGTTGGCGCTGACGCTGGGCATTATCCAAGGGCGCTACATGCTGCTCCTGGCGATTCATCGGTGTGGTCATCGGTAGGTTGAAACTCCAAAAAAAGAAATGTTATCTCTCACTGTTTGACTAGTACCAGTCATCGTCTTGAACTGGCGCCAGCTGATGAGGTGTAGTCAACGGGGGATCATTCATGTCTCTGCATGGGGTTTAAATAGTAACGGCTATAGGCATCAGAAAAAAGTATGTTGGGGAAATGAGAGATGTGGCTTGGAGCTCCCTGCCAGACTTAGACTCCAGTCGCTTGCAGCTACAGCATATTTAACATAACAAAAGCCCTGACGCAGTATGGCATGTAAGTGTTGAGTTGTAATTTCACGATTGGGTTGATTTGAAATTGCACAATCGGTCTGATGGGAGGACGCCCACCATCACCAAGGAGACTGCCTGTGCCCCATCGTGAGAGAGTATTCACCATGAAGGAAGTGGATCGGTTAAAGACCATTGAAGCCCTTGCAGAAGGTCGATTGACGGCGAGTATTGCAGCACAGCGCCTCGGTATGAGCCCCAGGCAGGTTTATAACCTGCTGGCCCGCTACCGAGCAGAGGGGCCGCTAGGATTGCGATCTCAACGAGTTGGCAAGCCCAGTAACCACCAGTTGCCGGTTGGTGTAAAAGAGCTGGCTGGGCAGCTTATCTTACAGCACTACCCTGATTTCGGGCCAACCTTGGCTGCCGAGAAGCTGGCCGAGTTGCATGATATCCAGCTTGCCGTGTCTACGGTGCGCCAGCTGATGATCAACATGGCGCTATGGGTGCCACGGCGGCAACGGCCACCGAGGATCCAGCAGCCGCGTTATCGTCGCGCCTGCTTTGGTGAGCTGATCCAGATAGACGGCTGCGACCACCGCTGGTTTGAGGAACGAGCGTCAGCGTGCACAGCAATCGTGTTCGTAGACGATGCGACCAGCCAGATCACCGCCCTGCGCTTTGTGCATTCCGAATCGACCTTTTCCTACTTCGGCACCCTACGCGATCACCTCGTTGCCCACGGCAAGCCGCTGGCGCTTTACAGCGACAAGGCCAGTGTGTTCAGGGTCAATCACAAGTCCTCCCGTGGCGAGGGCCAGACGCAGTTTGCCCGCGCTTTGGACGAACTCAACATCGAGGGGTTTTGTGCCCATAGCAGTGCAGCCAAGGGCCGTGTAGAGCGAGCACACCTGACGTTACAAGACAGATTGGTGAAAGAGCTGAGGTTAGCGGGGATCAGCTCTATTGACGATGCCAATGCGTGGTTGCCTGTCTTTATTGCGGATTACAACAAGCGATTTGGTAAAGCGCCTCGGCACGAGCTGGACGTACATCGAGCGTTGGGCCCTCATGACGATCTAGAGCACACCCTGATCTGGAAGGAGCCAAGACAGGTATCAAAGCGGCTCACGACCCAGTATGACAAGGTGCAATACCTGTTGCTCGATACCCCCGCGCAGCGCCGGCTGATCGGTCGAGAGATCATGGTGTACCACTATTGCGATGATCGGGTGGAGTTACGTGGGCCTGATGGAGACCT
>NZ_AQGQ01000152.1 GCF_000388115.1 Aeromonas molluscorum 848 | reverse complement strand
TTGCCTTTGGCGATGATGAGACCACTGACACCGCCGAGCAGGGCACCGGGCTCCCAGGGTGAGGGGGAATGACCAGGGCGATGGGTAGCTCCATGGCCACCATAGTCGCCGCCAGGGCGCCGCACAGGGCCAGCACGGAGCCGACCGAGAGATCGATGCCAGCGGTCAGGATGACCAGCGTCATACCGACCGCCATGATGGCGTTGACCGAGGTCTGGCGCAAAATATTGAGCAGGTTGTCGGCGGTGAAGAAGTTGGGGCTCAAGATGGAGACCACGCCAATGAGCACCAGCAGGGCGACCAGGGACTTGTTCTCTATCCACCACTGCTTGCTCAGGAAGCCGGTGCGGGTAAGGGTCTGGGTTGTCATTGAATCGCCTCTTGTGCTGCTTGCCACTGTTTACCTACCGCCGCCGCCATCAGTTTCTCCTGATTGGCTTCTTTGGCATCAAATTCGGCGCTGATGCGCCCCTCGTGCATCACCAGGATGCGATCGCTCATGCCGAGTACTTCCGGCATCTCGGAGGAGACCAGAATGATGCTCATCCCCTCCTGCTTGAAGCGGTTGATGAGCTGATAGATCTCTTTCTTGGCGCCGACGTCGACGCCCCGGGTCGGCTCATCGAGGATGAGGACCTTGGGACGGGTCAGCAACCCCTTGGCAATGGCCACTTTCTGTTGGTTGCCGCCGGAGAGCAGCTTGATAAGCTGCTCGGTACTCGGCGTCTTGATGTTGAACAGGCGCACATAATCATTCACCGCCTGGCGTTCGGCCTTGCCATCGATGCGGCCGCCCTTGTTGAACTCGCCGAGGGCGCACAGGCTCATGTTCTCGCGCACCGACAGCTCCAGCACCAGACCGTCACCCTTGCGATCTTCCGAGATATAGGCGATGCCCGCGGCCAGACCATCGGCGGGGCTGCGGGGCCTGAGGGGGTGGCCGTTGACCTCTATCTGGCCCGCAGTCAAGGAACTGGCACCATAGATGAGCTTCATCAGCTCGGTGCGCCCCGAGCCCATGAGGCCGCTGAAGCCCAGGATCTCTCCCTGACGCAGGGTGAAGCTGAGATCGCGCACCCCTGGACCCGCCAGATTTTTTACCTGCAGGCTGACGGGGCCAAGATCGCGGCTAAGACGCGGGTACTGCTCTTCCAGCCGACGACCGACCATCATTTCGATGATCCTGTCCTCGTCGAGTTCGCTCACCGGCTGCTCGCCAATCCATTTGCCGTCGCGCAGTACCGTGACCCTGTCGCAGATCTCGAAGATCTCTTTCAAGCGGTGGGAGATGTAGACAATGCCGCAGCCTTGGTCGCGCAGCTCGCGGATCACGGTGAACAGCTGCTCGGTTTCGGTGTCGGTCAGGGCATCGGTGGGCTCATCCATGATGATGACGTTGGCATCAAATGAGAGCGCCTTGGCGATCTCCACCATCTGTTGCTCGCCGATGGAGAGGTTGCCGAGCCGGGTATCAGGACCATGTTTGACCCCGAGGCGTCCCAGCAGGGTGGCGGCGCGCTCACGCAGCTGGCCGTGGTCGATATTGCCAAAGCGGGTGCGCGGCTCACGGCCGAGGAAGATGTTGGCGGCAATAGAGAGTTCCGGCAGCAGGTTCAGCTCCTGATGGATGATGCTGATGCCCTGATCCTGGGAATCACGGGGTCCCTTGAAGCGTACCGCTTGACCGCGATAGTTGAGGGTGCCTGCGTCGGCCTGATAGATACCGGTCAGCACCTTCATCAGGGTGGATTTGCCCGCACCATTCTCGCCGAGCAGGGCCATCACCTCGCCGGGATAGACTTTGAGCCCCGCTTCGTCGAGGGCGCGCACCCCCGGGAAGGTCTTGACGATGCCGCCGAGCTCGAGGATGGGGATAGGGGATCTGCTCATCTTAGCTCCTTGGGCGCTCAAAAGGCGACGCCGGCGCAGAGGATCAGGTTGGCGTAGGGGGTTACCTCGCCAGTACGCACTATGGCCTTGCTGCTCTGGCTGCGGATCTTGAAGGTCTCGTGGCTCAGGTAGTCAATGGTGATGGGCTTACCCTGATCACGGGCGTGCGCCTCCAGCTGATCGAGCAGCGCCTGGTGGGCGAGGGGGCTGACCGACTTGAGTTCGCTGGCCAGCAGGACCCGTTCCACCACCAGGTCGGTGAGCAGGGCGCCGAGCACGGTTTCCAGGCTCGGGGTGCCGGGGGTGAGCGCCAGGTCGATACGTTCCGGGCCCGCGGGGATGGGGAGCCCGGCGTCGCACACCACAATCTCGTCGGTATGTCCCATCCGGGCCACCAGGGCGCTCAGGGGGGCATTGAGCAGCTTGCCTCGTTTCATACAGCACCTCATCAGGCGAGAGCCTGCGTCTCTGTGTTGGAGTAAGCAACCGGTTACGCAACCGGTTGCGTGGTGAGTGGAAGGTAGGCGTTAATCGTTGATGGATCCAGCGATCAGTAGCGAAAGTGTGAAAACGATCTCAATGGTGGGGGATTAGAGGTGAAAAACGGGTGCCCGCACGCAGGCTCCCGCGCTTGGGATCAGATGGCAAGCGCCTGCTGCACGGCAGAGCGGGCCAGCATTCGCTGGCTGTGTGCTGCTACTTTGGGAAATTCATCGATGGCTACTCCATCGCTCTTGAGCCAGCTGGCCACCACGAACAGATAGATATCGGCCAGGCTGAATTGCTCACCCAGTATCCAGGGGCCGACCAGATAGTGGTTTTCTATCTCGGCGAAGCCATCGCGCATGTTTTGCGGCATCTTGGCCTTCATGGCGGCGATGGCATGCTCGTCATCGGCCCAACGGCTGCCACGGCGCCCGTGGGCATGGGAGATGTGCAGGGTGGCGGCGAGGAAGAGGTTGATCTCCTGCATCCTGGCCAGCAGGAAAAAGTCCTCCAGTGGTGCCAGCTTCGCGGCTGGGAAGCACTGCGCCACATAGAGCAGCAGGGCTGGGGTCTCGGTCAAGACGCCATGCTCGGTGACCAAAGCCGGCACCCGCCCCTTGGGGTTGATGGCCAGATATTCTGGGCTGCGCTGCTCTCCTGCGGCGAGATCAAGCTGCTTGATCTGGTGTGGGGCACCGGCTTCCACCAGGGCGATGCGCACCGCCATGGCACAGGTGCCGGGGGCGAGATAGAGGGTCAGTTCAGACATAGCTGTTCTCCTTGGGTGAGAGTGCCGGGGCGCGGTGACAATCAAATGGGTCTTGGGCATGCTACCTCCATACCGGGCAGGGGCCAAGTCTGCGCTGACGATCACCATTAATCTGACTGATCGTCGAATGATCGAAATGGGGATCCGCTCGGCCGTTGTTCTGTGAAATCAATGCCTTTATGAACGGTAGATAACAGGAAAAACGGCTACGCATGCCCGGTCAAATCGCTATAATGTGCCACCTTGGATCAGTGGTTTTCGATGTTGGATAGTCAATTGAGTAATAGAATGCGGATCGGCGGCTCTCTCGAGGAGTCCTTGAGCAAAGGGTATCGGCTCGATGTGAGGGCAATACTGCAAGAGAGTTGGCAACAGACCCGCAGCAACGGATTTGGCATGTTGCTGGCCATCATGGGCGTCATGGCAATCTGGATCCTGCTCAGCAATGTGCTGCTTGCCCCCTTGCTGCAGAGCGAGAAGGGCCTCGATAGCGCCATGTTCATCAGCTTGTTGATCACCATGGTCATGGCACCCATGAGTTCGGCCCTCGATATGCTGGGGCTGCAGCAGGCGATCGGGGTGCGGGCCCGTGCCAGCCAAGTGTTCGATTTCTTCCGCCACTTCCTGCGTTTAGGCCTGCTTAGCCTGCTTGGCAGCTTGCTGACCAGTTTGTTTGGCCCCCTGTTCGATCTGCTGGGTCTGCCGATGATACTGGCCTTTATCCCTTCTGCACTGGTGGGCATGGGGTTGGTCTTTACCGTGCCGCTGGTGCTGGAACGGGGCCTGAGCCCGGCCCAGGCGATACTGGTATCCCTCAAGGTATTTGCTCGCGGTTGGCCATCCCTGGTATTGCTCCACTGCATCATGCTGGGCCTCTGCCTGCTGGCCATGATCCCCATGGGATTGGGGCTTATCTGGGTAGCGCCTCTCTATTTCAACTGCAAAGGCATCCTCTACCGGGACTTGTGTGGCGTCGCGGTGGAAGTGAGCGAAACGCCAAGCCCGGCGGATCATTTCAATGCATAAGGACGTGATATGACACGGCTATTCAAGCACCTGATGATAGGGATGGCCTTGCTGCCAGCTCCGCTGCTAGCACAACCCCTGATCCTCGATTACGGCACCTTCTATGGCCATATGAAGACAGAGCAGAAGGCTGACTTTGGCGTGGCACAGCTTGGTTTCTATCTGCGGGACCCGGCGACGGGGCAACCCTGTCTGGCACAGTCGGTACGCATCCACAGCGACAACAGAGACAGGCCTGCCGAGGTGGCGACCGACGGCAGTCTGATACTGCCGTTTGACGAACAGGTGTATCTCGACAAGGGCAAGGTGCTGCTGGAGATGGCAGAGCAGCATGAGCGTTGCGATCTCTCAGTGCAGGTGATGGCCAGTCTCAAACCAGACGATAAAGGGCGGGTTGCCCTGAGCGAAATTGCGGCCGCCCAACGCGACATGCAGGCCCTGCTCGACAAGATGGCGGGCATGGTCGGCAAGCACTTCCTGCCCGACGTGGCCGGTGTGCGGGTGTCGCTTGTCCCTGTCAGTGGGACCGCTTATTTGGACAAGGGGGCCGAGCACCTGGCACTGCCCTGGAAAGAGGGCGCCCTGCTGCTGGGCAATGCTCAGCTGGCGGCTTTCGAGGGGGGCACCCTGCAGCCCAATGGCGAGCTTGTCCGGCTCACCCCCTGGTTGCACAAGGGCTGAGTATGGCCCGATCCAAGTGAGAAGCGAGATCGAAAAAGGAGCGCCTGGCGCTCCTTTTTACATGTTGATATTGGTGCTCTAGAGCCAGTGCCAAGAGGTGCGCTTAGCGCACCTCAATCACATCAAGCATATCCATCGAGTCGATGTTGAGCAGGGGCGCTGCAGGCAGCTCGGGGGGATCGAATGCCTTGTCACCACCATCTATGATGCCGGAATCACGATTGATGCTCTTGAAATCGAACAGCTTGTGATCGAGCAGGTGACTCGGCACCACATCCTGGATGGCGGTAAACATGGTTTCGATACGGCCCGGGAAGCGGCGATCCCAATCCTGCATCATCTGCTTGATCGCCTTGCGCTGCAGGTTCTCTTGGGAGCCACAGAGGTTGCAAGGGATGATGGGGAACTCTTTGATCTCGGCGTAGCGCGCCAGATCCTTCTCTTTGCAGTATGCAAGGGGACGGATCACCACGTTCTTGCCATCGTCGCTCACCAGCTTGGGCGGCATAGATTTGAGTTTGCCACCATAGAACATGTTGAGGAACAGGGTCTCGAGAATGTCATCTCGGTGATGGCCAAGGGCTATCTTGGTGCAACCCAGCTCCTGGGCTCGGCGATAGAGGATGCCGCGGCGCAGTCGTGAACAGAGGGCGCAAGTGGTCTTGCCTTCGGGCACCTTCTCTTTGACGATGGCGTAGGTATCTTCCTCGACGACTTCAAAGGGAACTCCCAGCTCAGCCAGGTAGGCGGGCAGTATGTGCTCGGGGAAGCCTGGCTGCTTCTGATCCAGGTTGACGGCGATGAGGTCGAAATGGATGGGCGCACTGGCTTGCAGGCTCAGCAGTATGTCGAGCATACCGTAGCTGTCCTTGCCGCCAGAGAGGCAGACCATCACTTTGTCGCCCTCTTCAATCATGTTGAAGTCGGCGATGGCCTGACCTACGTTGCGCCTCAGGCGCTTTTGCAGCTTGTTGAAACTGTATTTATCTTTGGTGTTCAGCTCTTGCACCATGACCTCAAACCCGGGACAAAAATAAGCGGCTTATTATAGCCATGTCCCGGGGGAGGGCAAGGATGCGTTACGGTTGGCTTGACTTAGTCTCGACCGGGCATTGGTAGTCGGCCGGCTTGAGGATCAGGATGTCGCAGGGCAAGCGGTCTATCACCTGTTCGGCCGTATTGCCAAGCAGGGCGGCAGAGAGGCCGGTACGCCCGACACTGCCCATGATCATCAGGCTCGCTTTGAGCTCTTCGGCAAGGTCCGGCAATACCTCTTCGGGCAAGCCTTCGGCGACCTTGGTCCAGAGATGGTTGATCTGATATTTGTCGGCATGGGCGAGCAGCAGGGACTCATGATGTCTGCGGATCGCCTCGTTGTAGGCGTGGGGATCAAATTCGGGCAGCTCGATGGCAACATTGACAGGAGTGCCCGGGAAGGTATTGACCAGATAGAGACTGGCACCGAGCAGGTCGGCTACTCCCAGTCCCTCCTCCGTGATGCGATCGTTGAGATCCTGCTGCTCCTTGTCATCACTCGAACAGTTGATGGCGGCGATGATATTGCCACCCCGCTGCCAGTGCCCCTCTTTGACCAACAATACCGGGCAGGGACACTTACGCAGGAGATGCCAGTCTGTGGGGGTAAAGATGAAGGTCTGCAGAAAGTTGTGGTGATGGGTCGCTTTAACGACCAGATCATGTTTGCCGTTGAGGACTTCCTGAATGACCGACTCGAAGGGACGGCTGTGCCAGATGACCTTGACCTCACATTGCATGCCTTTGGCACGATAGGGGGTGAGGATTTCGTCCAGCCACTCCTGACGTTGACTGATGACGCCAGCGCGCATCTCGTCACGCTCCTCGCTCGAGAGCATGGCGGTCATCTCATACGAGAAGTCGTAGATGGTCAGTAACAGGGTCAGCTGTGCGTCTGTTTCCAGCTCGGCTACTTTGACTGCGCGCTCGAGTGCAATTTGGCGCTCTTGTTCCGGGTTGATAACTACCAGGATTTTTCTGTACTTGACCATGTGATCCTCCTTGGACAAAAGACCAATGATGACAGGCCTTTAGCTTTTATAGCTTAGCGTAGGAGAAGCAGTAATGACGTGGGCCGGATCAAATTATTGGGGGTCAACTTGATCCGGCGCAAGAGAAGCGTCTGTTATCAGGCGCAAGGTAGGCGAGGCGTGCCAGCCAGGGTAGCGAGGGCATTATGATCGAGCACGGTAATGTATTTGCCTTTGACCGCAATGAGCTCTGATTTCTGGAAGCGGCCCAGCAACCGGCTGATGGTTTCGACGGTCAACCCCAGATAATTGCCGATGTCGCCCCGGGTCATGGAGAGACGGAACTCCTTGGCGGAGAAGCCACGCTCGGAGTAGCGCTGGGAGAGATTGCTCAGGAAAGCCGCGAGGCGCTCCTCGGCATTCTTCTTGGAGAGCAGCAGTATCATTTCCTGATCTCCCATGATCTCGTTGCTCATTAATCTCATTATCTGCTGGCGCAGCTTGGGTATCTTGCCAGAAAGATCATCGAGCACATCGAACGGGATCTCGCACACCATGGCCGTTTCCAGTGCCTGGGCGAAGGAGGGGTGGATGTGCTTGTTGATGGCATCAAACCCGACCAGATCACCGGCGAGATGGAAGGCGGTGATCTGCTCATCTCCTTGCTCTGTAATGGTATAAGACTTGATGGTCCCGGAGCGGATGGCGTAGAGGGATTTGAGATCGTCGCCCGCCTTGAACAGCTCTTCGCCTTTCTGAATAGGCTTCTTGCGCTCAATGATGCTGTCGAGCTGATCCAGCTCGCTGTCATTGAGGCTGAAGGGAATACAGAGCTGGCTGATGCTGCAATCCTGGCAATGAATTGCACAGCCACCGCTCTGAATACGTCTGCCAGGTTTCTTGTCCGGGATCATAGGCTCATTTGAATAATTGATTTATATCAATCAAGTCTACCATCAACCCATCCATTTTGGATAGGGTTTCAAAGGGATGCTACCCCGACCCAGAGGGTGTGCAGACTGTAGGCAATCAACAGCAAAGCGCCGGTAAGACGCAGGCTGCGCAGGGTGAGCCAATATCGCAACCTGTCCGCCAGACCGCCCAGGGCAAACAGGGTGGGCAGTGTGCCTATGCCGAAACAGAGCATGATGAGGGCCCCTTTGGTGGCAGAGCCAGCCGCCGCACTCCAGGTCAGCATGGAATAGACCAGGCCGCAAGGTAACCAACCCCAGATCATGCCAAAAGGCAGGGCCTGGAGCGGCTGGCGGAAAGGGAGGAACTTGCCTGCCAGTGGTCTGAGCCTGGGCCAGAGCCTGGCACCGAGTCGCTCGAGCAGCAATATTCCCTGCCACCAGCCAGCCAGATAAAGCCCCAGGGCTACCATGAGACCACCGGCGAACAACCGCAGATAGAGCAGAGCATGCTTGCCAGCCCCCAACTCCCCCGTGGTGGCAAGCAGACCGCCCACCAGGGCCCCGGCCATCACATAGCTGAGGATGCGACCCAGATTGTAATAGAGCAGATAGCTGAGCCGGCCTCTGAAGTGCTGCTGCGCTGGCGGAATCGCCATGGACAGCGCAGCCGAGACCCCACCGCACATGCCGATGCAGTGGCCTGCCCCCGCGAACCCGACCAGCAGAGCCCCCAGCAGATCAAGGTTGGTTGTCATCGGCTTGGCGCTTGTTGGTTGTGGTTGACGTGGCGTCGTCCTCATCAAACAGGATGTTGGAGCCCTGGCGATCGAGATCCTCGAACTGCTCCGAGCGTATGGCCCAGAAGAAGACGAACACGGCGATAACCACGAACAGGATGGCGATGGGGATCAGAATGAAGATGATGTTCATGGGGCAAGCCTTGCAATGGGAGTGGCCGGGGTCATGGTAAACGAGTTGTCAGCCAAGATCCTGCCTGATCTGATCCGCTGAGTTGTGGTGCCGCCTCTGCATGGGGCCATCTCTTTTACCGGTTCAGGCGCATGGAGTTGGTGACCACAATGAGGGAGCTGAGCGACATGCCCGCCGCCGCCAGATAGGGGGGAAGCCAACCGCTTGCCGCCAGGGGCAAGACCAGCAGGTTGTAGCCGATGGACCAGGCGAAGTTCTCTTTGATGATCTTGCGGGTTCGCAGCGCAAGGTCCCTTGCCTCAAGCAGGCGAGAGAGATTGTCGCCAAGCAGTATGGCGTCGGCGCTGTTCTTGGCCAGATCCGTGCCTCCCGCCATGGCAAAAGAGGCGTGAGCTCCCGCCAGCACCGGCGCGTCATTGATACCGTCTCCCACCATGATACTGATGTCACCTCTCGCTTCACACGCCTTGAGATAAGCCAGCTTGCCATCCGGAGTCATGCCCTTCACCAGCTCGTCTACCCCTAGGGTGCGGGCCACCTCATCGGCCTGCGCCGAACCATCACCGGTGAGTATGGTTGTCTTGAGTCCGGCGGCCTTGAAAGCCTGGATCAGGGCCAGGGCATCCGGGCGCAGGCTGTCTTCCAGCAAGAAACGGGCGAGAGGGCCCTTTGGGCCTGCGAGATAGACGCTCAGCCCGGCCACCTCATCATCTTGCGAGATACCAAGCCAGCTGGCGCTGCCGAGTCGATAGGGCTCTTCGGCGATGATGCCGGCGATGCCGTGGCCGATAACCGGCTGGATGTCGCGCACGGCCGGCAAGACCTCGCCGGGAGTGCGAAAGGCACGGGCGATGGGGTGTTCGGACTGGGACTCCAGCGCCCGGGCGATAGCCAGACAGTGAGCCTCATCCTGGTCACCAAGCAGCTCAATGGCTGCGAGACGGATTTCCCCCGTGGTGAGGGTACCTGTCTTGTCCATCACCACCCGGTTGGCCCGGGTCAGGATATCGAGCACATGGCCACGGCGCAGCAGTATGCCGGTGCGCGTGAGGTGGGCCGTGGCCGAGGTGAGCGCGGTCGGGGTGGCGAGCGACAAGGCGCAGGGGCAAGTGGCTACCAGGACCGCCAGGGTGACCCAGAACGCCTGCTCCGGCTGGTGGAAATGCCAGAATGTCCAGACCAGAGCC
>NZ_AQGQ01000151.1 GCF_000388115.1 Aeromonas molluscorum 848 | reverse complement strand
AAAAAAGCCGCCGGATATGACCGGCGGCGTGATTGGCAAGTAGTCTGCGCCTTTACTGGCTGTAGGCCTTCTCCCCATGACTGGTAACGTCCAGGCCTTCGCGCTCCGCATCCTCCTTGACCCGCAACCCGATGAGCATATCCACCAGCTTGTATGCCAGAAAGGCAACCACACCGGACCAGAGAACGGTCACGCCCACACCTATGGCCTGGATCTTGACCTGGGTCAGGATGGAGTAATCTGGCGCCACCTGGTTGGTGACATAATCCCACACCCCAGTCCCCCCCAGATCCGGGCTGGCGAACACGCCGGTCAGGAGCGCGCCCAGGATGCCGCACACCCCGTGCAGGCCGAACACATCCAGACTGTCATCGGCGCCTAGCAGTCGCTTGAGGCCATGCACACCCCAGAGGCCCGCCACCCCGCTTAGCAGCCCCATGATGAGCCCCCCGCCCACACCGACAAAACCGGCGGCCGGGGTGATCACGACCAGCCCAGCCACGGCTCCAGAAGCCGCTCCCAGCAAGGAGGGCCGCCCCTTCATCAGCCACTCGGCCAGTGTCCAGGAGAGCGCGGCCGCAGCCGGAGCCAACCAGGTGTTGATAAAGGCCAGCGCGGCCGTGCCATTCGCCTCCAGGGCCGAACCTGCGTTGAAACCAAACCAGCCGAACCAGAGCAAGGAGGCCCCAATCATGGTCATGGTCAGGCTATGGGGTGTCATGGCATCACGGCCATAACCAAGACGCTTGCCGACCAGATAAGCCCCCACCAGCCCGGCCACGGCCGCATTGATGTGAACTACGGTACCGCCCGCAAAATCGAGATCCCCATGCTGGAACAGATAACCGGCGGTGGCGGTGGCGGCCGTTGCGGCCTCAAGACTGGTATAAGCGTCAGGCCCTGCCCAGTACCACACCATGTGCGCCAGCGGGATGTAGGAGAAGGTGAACCAGAGCACGGAGAACAGCAGCACGGCGGCAAACTTGATGCGCTCGGCGAAGGCGCCCACGATCAGGCCGCAAGTGATGGCCGCGAAGGCCCCCTGGAACACGACATAGATGAATTCGCTGATACCCACGCCCTTGCTGAAGGTGGCTGTGATGGAATCAGGGGTTACCCCTTTGAGCAGCAACTTGTCGAAGGAACCATAGAAGCTGTTGCCCTCGGTAAAGGCGAGCGAGTAGCCATAGACCACCCACAGCACGCAGATGAGGGAAAACAGGCTGAACACCTGCATCAGCACGCTCAACATGTTCTTGCTGCGCACCAGTCCACCGTAAAACAGTGCCAGACCCGGGATCGACATCAGGATCACCAGCGCCGCCGACAGCAACATCCAGACATTATCCCCTTTGTTGATAGTCACGGCCGCGACGGGCTCGGTGGCTGCGACCACATCCTGTGCCCAGCTTGGGGCCACCAGCAAGGTGGTCAGCGCCACCGAGCCTGCCATCATGAGTCTCTTACGCATGTCGTCATCTCCTTCCCTGTCTTTCCGGCAACGGATCTGTTTTATTTGCTTATGAAAATGTGAATTCGGTGGCTCATATAAAACATTCCCGACCATCTCTTCCATCACCGTCTTGGCTGATGTGCCCTTATTGGTGCGCCATCATGGCAAGCTGATGATGGTTGAAGCATAAAACAGGCCAGTTAAAAAACTCTTTTCTATCAGCAAATTGAAAGGTAAAAGCACGAAGCAGCACCATAATAGTGCAATCAATGCGCCAATCCATGCCATGCTGCACCGCGACCGGGCAACGCCCGGCGATGCACCTGAATGGCGCAACGCCTGGCTGCCAGTAGCGGGTTGCTGGGCGAGCCTGTGCTGACGTGAAGCCAGCCGCACTGGCCGCGGGGATAGTGCTGGATTGGCAGCCAACTCAGCAAGCTGCGGGACACTGAGCGGAAATGGCGGCTCTATCAGGCTTGTTGAATGGATGGCGACATTGACTGGCGAGGAGCGCCGCCCCAGGCGTGATGTCCGGACGTACCACCAGCAGAGGTATAAAAGATGAAGACGCAGTATTTTGCAGCAACCAGCTTGGATGGCTTCATCGCCACCGAAGATGACTCACTTGACTGGCTCTTCCCCCTCGGCAACGTAGCCGAATCCAGCTACCCGGAGTTCATCGCCAATGTGGGCGCCCTGGCGATGGGCTCGGCCACCTATGAGTGGATGTTGCGCCACGCCGAGCGCGTCACCGCCGAGACAGGCTCCGCATGGCCCTATCACCAACCCACTTGGGTGTTCTCTAGCCGTCCCCTGCCAAGCATACCGGGTGCGGACATCCGTTTCGTCAATGATGAGCCACGCCATATTCACCCCGAAATGCGGGCGGTGGCCGGGAAGACCAACATCTGGATCGTGGGGGGTGGCGATCTCGCCGGCCAGTTTCATGATGCTGGTTTGCTGGACGAGCTTATCCTCCAGGTGGGCTCCGTTACGCTAGGTCAAGGCAAGCCTCTATTTCCCCGCCGGGTACTTAGCCCTGTGCTGACGCTGACCGACGTTCGTCAGATGGGAAGCAGCATGGTCGAGCTGCGCTATGAGATAGCCAGGCCGGTTTGAGAGAATAACGCAAGATTAGAGGGGTCTAACAAGCCAGGGGCACCCGCCGCCAGGATGTGAAGCCTCAGTGCACGTATCCAACAAGCAGACCGCAGGCCGGGCCCTCTTGTTGCGGCAGGGTTGGCAGCCTAACGTCGGGGTACTGCGCATCAGCACGGTGTCCCGGGCTACACGACCTCCTGCATCCCGCTGTCTGTTGTGCTCGCCACTTGCCCGCGTGGGCGAGTACAGAAAAACAAAAGGCCATCCGCATGGATGGCCTTTTGTCATTGAATTCTAGAATGGTGCCGGGGTCTCTATCGAAATAAGAGGTTACTACACTGATTTTAAAGTAAAAACATATTGGTATATTTTTCTTATACCCCCATAAGTACCCCCACCACAGTGACGGTGGCGTCTGTATCTCTGGATCATTACGGGATATGTCAAGGCTAAGCCCCTTCCCTGTCTCGGGGAAATGCTCCCTGTTTGGGGGGGCGGTGAAGGGCCGTCCAGATAAGCGCCCCTACATTTGGTCACCGGCGTACCGGTCCGCGAGCCACCATACCCAGCTAAGTCCATGGCCGGAGTGGCCACCAGTGTATCGGTCGGCGTACCGGTCTGCCCCGCCGAAATGTCGGGTCAGGTCACCAGCTACACCAAGAGCAACTGGGTAGAGGTCAGTTCCCTATTGCCCACACATCCCTGTTTCATACTCACCGAGTTGTTCTTCGCGCCGATGTATTTCGTTTTGCGCAGTTCTGCGCAATTGCGCACTATCAAAGCGCCTCATATCCTCCCCCAAGCCTTAACAAACCTGGCTCCTCCAATATTTCATCACCATTGTTTTTCGTTTCTGCGCAGCCAGCCCGTGCGCAGTTTGGGGAGATGTGCGCAGAAAGTTGCGCAGTTTTGAGAAGGGCTGATTGTGTGCCCATGAGCGTCATGTCTGGCATGCTGAAAAAGGCACCCGGAGGGTGCCAAAGGCATTGGAACTATTGGCTGCTGAGCTTATCCCGGCACAGATTCAGGTAGTGCCATACCACGCCAAGGAGTACCAGATCCTTGAGGATGAAGAACTGGGTAGTGGGCACTCCATCAACTAGCTTCCAAGCACCCGGTAGGGTCAACAGGAAGCTCAGGGTCACCACGAAGGTGATTACCGCCCCCCAGCTACTCCAGTAACCGAGGCGTGGCCTCCAGAGTCCAGCCACCAGACTAATGGCTGTCGCTATCTCAGCCAGGCCGATAAGGTTGGATACCCCTTGTTCTGACAGGAGGATATAGAGCCAGCTCATCAGAGGGTGGCTTGCTACCAGAGGGCGAATGGCTGCGGCTTCGGTTGGGGTGAACTTGAATACACCCATCCAGAGCAATATCAGTACCACTCCACCCAGGGCAACCAGGAAGCCTTTATCGTATCGTTGCATCATGATTCCTCGTTCAGGGGGCCAGAGTGACAATCGGGAAATCAATCTCGGTGGCGGCAAGATGGTTGCCGTAGTTGGTCATGGTATTGAGCACCACTTGGCCAAGCACTTCCAGCACCAGCTCATCATCCAGCCCGGCGCTGTAGGCATTGCGCAGTTGCTCGTCACTGATGACCCCGCGTTGGCTGACCAACAAGGTCGCCAGTTGCAGCAAGGCATGATCGATAGGGTCTGAGGCATTTCCCTGACGAGCAGCTTTTATGGCTTCTGGCGTGAAGCCCGCCTTACCCGCCAGCAGGGTATGCGCTGATAAGCAGTATTGGCAGTTGTTGGCCTGACCGATGGCAAGAGCCAGTAACTCACGCTGACGGGCGGTCAGTCGCCCTTTACTCAGTGCGTCAGCAAAAGCCAAAAAGCCGTTGAACAGGACTGGCGAGTGCGCCAGCGTGGCGTAAAGATTGGGAACCATACCCAGGTTGCGCTGCATAGTGGCAAAGGTGGGGGCGACAGATTGTGAAGGTTGGGTTACGGGTTGAATGCGGCTCATGGTCGTGCTCCTGTGTGTTTCATTAAGGTACGGAGACAGTTTGCCGCGCATCGTGATATGGTTTATCACTCATATCCCTTAAATACATACCATTCGTCTCAAATATGGATCCTCTTTCCGTCCTTCTGGCACACACAGCCCCACGTGCCCAACTGTTTTTCACAGGCAACCTGTGCCAGCACTCTCATAGCCAGGACTATCCGGCGGGGGGACATCTTCATTTGCTGCGAAGCGGTGAGCTCACTCTTTATCACGAAGGCGCTGAGCCGCGCGTACTCGCAGAACAGACCCTGATCCTCTTTCCAGGAGGGCTTCCCCACCGTATGGAACCGCGCCAACTGGGGGGATGCGATCTGGTGTGCGCTGCTATCTCATTCGGGCAGGGGATCGCATCACCACTGCAACTGGCACTGCCTGATGTCTTGGTGCTGCCACTGAGCGAGCTGCCAACACTGGCGCCGTTACTGACCCTGTTGTTCGACGAAGCATTTTCTAACCACTATGGCCAAGAACCCGTACTGACCCGGTTGCTGGAGACCTTGCTGATCCTGTTATTGCGCCATATGGTGGAGCTTGGCCTCTGCCAGCAGGGGATGTTGGCCGGTCTATCAGACCCACGATTGGCCCGTGCGATTGCAGCTATGCATTTACGTTCAGAGGAAGGGTGGACGGTTGCAACATTGGCACAGGAAGCCGGAATGTCCCGTGCCCGCTTTGCTGCTCACGTTCAGGTGCAAACAGGGTTATCACCTTTGGGTTACCTGACCCAGTGGCGGATGCAGTTGGCTTGCCAGCAATTGCTAGCTGGAGAGTCTATTACTCAGGTTGCGCTAGGGGCGGGATACAGTGGAAGCATTGCATTCAGTCGGGCGTTCGAGCGGGAGTTTGGTTTGAGCCCGGGCCGATGGCTCAAGGCACAAAAGTCTGCAACCCCTAAGTAACTGTGAGTGAGCAGGCGATACCAAAAAGTATCCTCAAGTTACGGTCGCTATACCTTTTTTAGTCAGCTACCTAGTTTTCGTGATGATCTACCCCGTCGAAATGACGGGGCAGGTTTCTGACGAGGTGATACCTGTCACTCTGGAGTTGTGGTTCTTAGAGGTAAAGATAACCGACTACGTGGATCGTCATCCTGTTGGCTAGGTAATACCAATCGTGGCGATAAGGCCGCATCCAGCTCAAACGGCAAGGCCCACAACGTCAGACGCTTATCAAAATGGAACGGTGCTAATGGTGCTTTGAGTTTTCCCCACGATGGGTAAATCAGCACCAGATGGCCTTCGTCCTGGTCATGCAGGTATTTGTGACCATAGGCAAACAGCTGGTAGAGGTCGCCCTGGCTGATGCCGTACTTGCTGTCGCGATCGCTGCTATCAAGACGCTTCCACTTCACATCCAGTACCCAATGTTTGGCGTCGTGATGAAGTAATAGGTCTGGCTTTAGTTGGAATATGTCCTGGTCCTGATGCTGACACAGATACTTGCTGGCCGCTTGCGCCGTGAGGCTGGCCCCGGGCTGCAGTTGCTCACGCAAGCACACCTCGACGTAGCGCTCGAACAGCTTCTCCATGGGGAAGAGTAAGCTGATCCCCCGCCACTCCCCGTGCAGTGAGCTCGGCATGGCACGATATAGAATGAGCTCGCACCACGGCCTAGCCCCCTGGTAGTGGGCTATCAAGCGGTCACATCGCCACTGTCTGAAGTCCCCCTCTACGTCCCGGCTAGCAGGTATGTCCACCAGTAGGTGGCGCAGCTCTTGCGCTAGACGCCAGTTATCCGGGTGCTGGGTGGTATTTGCCACCGTATCCAGCGCCAGTTTGAGTAGACGGTTCTCGGCCCGGTCGGGCAGAAAAAGGTCGTAACGCAGCGCAAAGTGATGGCTCCTACCGGGTGGTTGGCGCATCTGGCGTGCCACATCGAGTTGACCTCGCAAGAAGGGCTCGATTGCCTCGAGGCGCTGATAGTCGGAGCGTACTCCCCGTTTGACCAGATGATCGAGCTCGGTCAGAAAACGCGCCATTACCCACTCATTAAGCGGTAAATCGAAACAATCGAGCAATGCCTCCGCCGCTTCACGGGAAGGGATATCCAGAGCACATTCCAGCATACGACGGATCAGCTCCCGTCCCCGCTCGGGCGAGTCACCGTCATTGGCCGTCTTGGGAAGGATCTCGATCACCTGACCCGTGGGGGTTTCAATCACCCCCACGTAGTTATCCAACTGCAAGGTACAGCTGTCTTCCAGTTGGGTCAGTGCAGGCTCATGGCTCACCTTGTAGCGGTTGCTCAGCAGGCACAGCCAATCAAAATCGGCAGGCTCGATATGGGCAAGCGCTAGGGTCGGCTCGGCCACCGACCTCGTGGTCAGGCGGCCATACTCACGAACCATGATGGGGGCACTCACTGCGCCCCCTTATCACCCGCGATGGTCAGGGCGTAGGCGACAATGTTGCCAAACGCGGCAGGGCTAAGTGTCCAGCGCCGACGTTGCCCACCCACCGGCACATCATCACCCAGCAGCGCCTTGATCTCGAGCTTCGGGGCCTGCAGGAACATGGTCTCCGGGCTGCTCTTGCGGTGATCGTTAAGCACCCAGGCTATCCGCTGCCAATCTTCGAAGAAGTACTCCTGTAGGAGCGGCAAGACCTGATTCTGGAAGATTTTGCTCAGCCGCTCCAGTGTCGGATCGTCGTTGAGCTGCATAAAATAGGCGTGGCCAAGGCAATGGTCGCGATCCAGCAGCACCTCGATTCGCTGGTTAAGCACATTCAGCAACTCACCCACATTAACGCTATGCCCCCCCTCCTCGATTACGACACCTTCCAGTAGATCGGGGCGGGGTGGCATCTCTTCAAACTCGAAGCGGCGACGCAGGGCGATATCGAGCCCAGCCAGGGAACGGTCGGCGGTGTTCATTGTGCCGATCAGATAGAGGTTATCCGGCACACTAAAGGGGCGCTTGGAGTAAGGAAGGGTAGTTGTGAGGGCTTCGCAGGCACCGGCACGTTTGCTGGGCTCAATCAAGGTGATCAGCTCACCAAAGATCCGCGACACATTGCCGCGGTTGATCTCGTCGATAATCAGCACGAACGGCTTGCGCTGGACGCTGACGGGCGGCTCGTACTGAGCGGGCAGGCCACAATGTTTTTTCAGGTAATTTAGCATTCCCTTCTCGTAGGAGAGGCTGTAGCCACCTTTTCCTGTTTCATAAAGAGTGCGCACATTATCCATATTGCCTCTTTCTGGTGGTCGCTCTCCCTGCCGATCATCTTGAACAATCAAGAAGGTACGCTTTTCTGGTGAGTAACTTGTTCGAAAACCCTTGCCACGGGAGGTCTGCATAGGCAACCAACCATCATCATCGCTCTGCTCGGCTTTTTTGGTTAACTCCCGCAGGGACTGTTCAAAGGGATCGTCGGTGACAACCACCCCGCGCCCAGCTCGCCCGCACAACCTGGCAAATACCCCGGGCTCCACTTTGTACTCTAGTGTCCCGTCTTCCCGACTCTCGGCCCGGATCCCCTCGACAAAGTCCTCATAGCTAAAACTCTGGTGGAAGGTGACAAAGGCCACCTGCCCCTCCTCTTGGTAACGGGTAAACGCCGCCGTCAGCTCATCCCGGGTAACCCCTGGTTTGATTAACAAGCTCGGATTCAGGATAGCCAGTGTCTTGTCGATGGTGTGGTAGGTTTTGCCGGTGCCCGGTGGGCCAAACAGGATCTGATTCAAGGGGGCCTTGTTGGTCACAATGAGTTCCTCAAGGATATTCTGTGGGGAGAGGGGTGGCTGGGCGCTGCCCGAACCAATTTCATTCGAGGATTTACTGAAGGCCTCATAGATTATCCAGGCGAGAATGTTGTTATCGATCGGCTGGCTATCGGGCACCCCGGCCTCTTGCATGGCGTGCTTGATTGAGTTATTCAGTTGAAACCAGTCGCGGCTATCTAACGTTTGCAGTTCGAAGTCACGGGTAAATCGTCTCAACAGAGTGCGGCAGTGTTGAACGTTGACCAGCGTGCTATAGCTCTCGGGTGCCACCGCCGCAAATACTCGATGAATAACGGCTGTGTAGGTCTGACGAAAAAGCCCCGCCTCTTTTGCTGCATTCCAACGGTCAAAGATACGCTCGTACGTGCCTCTCCCTGGGTCTTGCAAGATCAGTGTGGCCAGCTCCCGCAACAGACCGATGTTCTGCTCATATTCAGCGTTGGGGAGGTGGCCGGGTGAAACGGTACAGACTCCATTGCTTCCTTCGCGCCATAACCAATCGAGAGTCTCATCATCGAGAGTTTTCTGGCCCGATTGAATTGCCTTAATGGCTTCAACACGGGAGCGGTATTGAGGCTTCCAGCTGTCGTTATACCACTCTGGTTGTGCCTGAAACCAACGAGCGCATTGGGACAAGCTATGCAACTCACGCCCTTCTTCCCACACGGTATCAAGCTGTTTGGCCAGCGCAGGGGGGATGCTGATCCCCGAACTCTGTGCGCTCCACTTAAACGACCCCTCTGATATCTGCTCCAGCAAAACAATGGGAAGTAGGCCGGAGGCGCAATCAGGGCGAGTTTCCTCGGCACAAAACCTGATATAATGGCGTGTTTTGCTTGGCTCACGCCAGTCTGCATCCTCAAAGCTGCC
Source organism: Aeromonas molluscorum 848 (assembly GCF_000388115.1). Lineage (GTDB taxonomy): Bacteria > Pseudomonadota > Gammaproteobacteria > Enterobacterales > Aeromonadaceae > Aeromonas > Aeromonas molluscorum. The sequence continues at coordinate 765 of NZ_AQGQ01000151.1, read as the reverse complement.
CTCGGTGACTGTGCCACGAGCCACCATGCCTCTGGGATCAACGCCAAGGCGGATCAAATAGACCCGGTCCCCCGGTTGAGGTTTGGTGGAGCTGCAGGGCCAGCGCTCACTCTTGCCCACGTTAACCCCTGCATTACCGCCATCCTGAGCATGTTCTGGGTTCCAAGTTAGCAAGTAGGTAGCGGGCTGCGTCTTCAGCTCGGCGGTGCTCGTTTTACTCTCCACATAGTCACGCCATTGGCGTAAAGCATTACGGGCCGTTCCGTTACCGTAGTTACCCACTTCGGCAAGCTGCCCACCCAAGCCGTAATCCGCTAGCAGGGTATCGAGTTGGCCAAGGTCGGTGGTGGACCACAGGTCTAGCCCACTGTGCTCGGCCAGATGATTCATGCCAGCTCGGTAAGAATTGGCGGTATTGGCCGTCATTGAGCGAGCCAATAGGTAGTCCCGGTAGCCTTCCTGGTTTATTGGCATAAATTGACCTCATTAATTTGCACCTCAACTTCCGACAGGCGCAGCTGACCGGAGAATTGGCGGGGTAGTAGAGTGCCGTGCAGGGGGCGAGTTGAAATATTTGATACAAGGAATGTGCAGGGCTCCACATCATCCCTTTTGGTACTTCTTGAAGTTCTCCGCCTGCTCCAGCACGCTCTTGTAGACCTCATCGTTGGCCACTGGCGGGAAGCCGAATTTGTGTAGCAGCAGGATCAGGTCTACCTTCAGCTTGGCCTTGATATCGTCGCGGTTGCTCCAGTCGGGGTACTG
>NZ_AQGQ01000150.1 GCF_000388115.1 Aeromonas molluscorum 848 | reverse complement strand
CCTCTGGCTGTTTTCTTCTGACGATATTTGATACCTGGCGGTATGGCGGGTTCATCCCCTGGCTGTTTTCTTCTGGCGATGTTTTATACCTGCAATTTGGGCGGATCTCCGCTAAACTCTGCCACCCTTTATTTGGGGTAGCCGGGTCAGCCCTGCTTTCACCCTTTCATCAATGCCTTCGGAGCCGCTCATGCCGTTAGTGGGACACCAACATCAGATCGATATCCTAGAACTGACCGACAAAGGGGATGGCAAGGGTCGCCTGTTCGATCGCCCCCTGTTTGTCGAGGGCCTCTTGCCCGGTGAGCAAGCCCTGGTCGAGCTGACCGAAGTCAAACCCAATTACCTGCACGGCAAGCTGGTGGAGTTGACCCAGCCGTCCGCGGATCGGGTGGCCGACTTTTGCCCCAATACCGAGTGCGGCGGTTGCCAGGTACGGCCGCTGGCCTATCCGGCTCAGCTCAGGTTGAAGCAGGCACTGGTACAGAGTGCGCTGGATCAAGCCGGCTTGGCGACTCAGGTCAATCCTATCATCGGCATGGATAGCCCCTTCGCTTATCGCAACAAAGCGCAGTATGCGGTGCGGAGCACTGAGGCCGGGGCCGAAATTGGCTTCTATCGCAAACACTCTCACACACTCATCACCGCCGACGATTGCGCGGTGCAGGACTCCCTGCATGTGGAGCTCAACGCCCGGGTTCGCGGCTGGATGCGCGAGCACGACATCGCAGCCTATGATGAGGTCAACCACAGTGGCTGCGTACGTAACCTGATGACCCGCAAGGGCTTCAAGAGCGGTGAGTTGATGGTGGTGCTGGTGACCCTGGGTGAGACCCTGCCGTTTGAAGCCGAGCTGCTGGCTGCGCTGGCGGATCTGCCCATCACTACCCTGGTACAGAATATCAATGACGAGCGTACCAACCGCATTCTGGGCGCAAGCAACCGGGTGCTGTTGGGGGAAGGGGTCATCCGCGACAAGATCCACGAACTCGAATTCGAGATCTCGCCCCTCTCCTTTTTCCAGAACAACCCGAGCCAGACCGATGTGCTCTACTCCAAGGCCCTCGAATACAGTGAGCTGACCGGCAGCGAGACGGTGTTCGACATCTATTGCGGCATCGGCACCATCTCCCTGTTCCTGGCAGCCAAGGCAGCCAAGGTGGTGGGAATAGAGTCGGTCGAGAGCGCCATTTCCGATGCCCGCCGCAATGCGGCCCTGAACGGCATAGAGCACACCGAATTCCACGTGGGCAAGGCCGAACAGCTGATGCCAGAGCTGCATGCCCAGGGCGTGAGCGCCGACGTGGTGGTGATGGATCCGCCCCGCAAGGGCTGCGACAAGGCTGTGCTGCAGACCCTGATCGCCATGGCGCCGCGCCGTCTGGTCTACGTTTCCTGCAACCCGCAGACCCTGGCCCGGGATCTGGCCTATCTGGTCAAGCAGGGCTTCGTGCTGGACGAGGTGCAGCCGGTGGACATGTTCCCGCACTCCATGCACGTAGAAGCCGTTGCCCGCCTGAGCCTGCCAGCCAAAAGCTGATAATCGCCTTGTTGGCGAAGCCGTGGCTTGTGTGCGCATGCCGAACAAGAGCTGATTTGAATTAGCCAGATGGCTCTGATAAAAACGACTCCAAATGGAGTCGTTTTTTTGGGGGCTGTAGACCGGCGTAACAACCAGGCAGGGAGAGCAGGGGTGATGATTCGTTTGGCGAGTGTGGAGGATGCGGCGGCGCTGGATCACTTCTTTGGGCAACTGGATCGGGAGACCCGTTTCATGCTGTTCGAGGCGGGGGAGCGTTCATCCGATATCGAGGGGCAGCGCCAGCGTCTGGCCGCCATGCATGCCAGTGCCAATCAGCGTATGTGGCTGTTGACCCAGACCTGCGAGGTGCAAGGGTTCGCGGTGATGATCGGGGGTGGCTTGCGGCGCAATCGCCACTGCGCCCAGGTGGTGATGGGGTTGCGCCAGGGGGCCCGGAGTCAGGGCTGGGGTGAGCGTTTGCTACTTACCCTGATCGCGAGCGCGCCGGGTTGTGGCATCAATCGGCTGGAGCTGGGGGTGATGGCCCATAACCTGGCGGCACATGGGCTCTATCGCAAATGTGGGTTTATTGACGAAGGTACCCGGCGCAACGCCTATTGGCTGGATGATCGCCATGTCGACGAAATCATCATGGGTCTGTTATTGCCGTTCGACATGCCATAACGCCGTCTGTCCGGCCCTACTAGGCGAGCCAAGCGCACGGTCGTAGAGTGTTCAATGGATAGATACAAGGAGTCGACCATGAAAGCTATCTTGTTACGCTGGCTTGCCCGTTACGATGCCTGGAGTCAGCGTTGGGGCCTTGCCCCTGAGTATCGACGCTGCTGTACACCTCAGCGCAGGGAGGCCAAGGCTGACAATCCCAAGTCGGTGTCGGCCCCCGCTGAAAAGCAGTCAGCACCATGAATGATCCCGGTTGACCCGTTTGAGTTTGTTGCTCTGAGTCCTGGGGCATGCCCCTTGCGACTTGTCGGCCCGAGACTGGACCGGGCGGGCTAAACTCGGGTTAAGGGGGGCGGCTCCTTCACTCGGTAGCCTGCATATCCTCTTCTCTTTGATATAGCGAGCCCTGTTCTATGAGGTTGTTTGACAGCCACTGCCACCTCGATTTCCCCGAGTTCGATCCGGATCGCGCTGCACTGCTGGCCGAATGCCGCCTGCGTGGTATTGCGGGCTTCATCATCCCCACTATCGGCGCCAGCAATTGGCGGCGGGTGATGGCGCTGGCGGCTAGCGAGCCCGAGCTCTTCTTTGCTCTGGGCGTGCATCCATGCTTCGTGGCTGACCAACCAGAGGATGTGATGGCGCAGCTCGAGACCTTGGCTGCCGAACGTCCGGCGGGCTTGGTTGCTATCGGGGAGTGCGGTCTGGATGGTCGCTCCCATCTTGTCCAGGAGGGGCAGTTAGCTCTGTTTGAGGCACAAGTCAGGTTGGCCATGGAGATGGACCTTCCGCTCATCGTGCATTCGGTGCGAGCCAACGACGATGTGCTCAAGATATTGCGCCGCAACAAGCCCGCCAGGGGAGGGGTCATTCACGCCTTCAGCGGCTCTTTGCATCAGGCCGAGCGTTTCTGGCAGCTGGGCTTCAAGCTGGGGATCGGCGGCACCATCACCTATGAGCGGGCCAACAAAACCAGAGAAGCGGTGGCGGCCATGCCGCTCGAGTCTCTTTTGCTGGAAACCGACTCGCCTGACATGCCCCTCTCGGGGGCGCAAGGGCAGCGTAATTCGCCACTCTCTTTATTAAAGGTGCTTGATGAACTGGCAAGTATAAAACGTTTGCCTGTCGAGCATGTTGCAAGGGTGTTGTGTGAATCCACATGTCACAGTTTTCATCTCAACAAATAAAGCATTAACATTTATTTAACTTTCTGATGGCCTTGGGTGAAAAAGCACGCGGATAAAAATCGTTTGCGGTCTAATTTAACGTCAGTTGGTCGATTTGATGCTTACAAAATGTGACCGCCCTTATACTTTGTCGCGAGCCAATTAGTATAATGCGCACCCTTGATTGATAAGTTTGGGACACAACTTATTAACAAGTTGGAAGGTGCTACTACGAGGAAGATAACAATGAGTTTGATCATGGGTCTGGTAGGGATGGCGACGCTTATCCTTATCGCGGTGCTGTTCTCCAGCAACCGCAAGGCAATCAACATCCGTACCGTGGCTGGTGCGTTTGTTATTCAAGCCAGTCTGGGGGCATTCGTTCTGTATGTTCCGGTTGGTCGCGATATTCTGGTCGGCGTATCCAGTGCCGTTTCCAGCGTCATTAGCTATGGCCAGGATGGTATTAATTTCCTGTTTGGTGGCCTGGTCAGCGATAAGATGTTTGAAGTATTTGGTGGTGGTGGCTTTGTATTTGCCTTCCGTGTTCTGCCAGTCATCATCTTCTTCTCCTCACTGATTGCCGTTTTGTATTACCTCGGCATCATGCAACTTGTTATCAAGCTGCTCGGTGGCGCGCTGCAAAAAGTCCTGGGTACCTCCCGTACTGAGTCCCTGTCTGCAACAGCCAACATCTTCGTCGGCCAGACCGAGGCCCCGCTGGTGGTGCGTCCCTTCATCGGCAAGATGACGGACTCCGAGCTGTTTGCCGTCATGTGTGGTGGCCTAGCTTCCGTTGCCGGTTCCGTACTTGCCGGTTATGCCGCCATGGGCGTCAAGATGGAATACCTGATCGCCGCCTCCTTCATGGCAGCTCCCGGTGGTCTGTTGTTCGCCAAGCTGCTCGTGCCTGAGACCCAGAGCCCGAACTATGACGAAAATAGCGCCGATGGCGATCTGGATGACAAGCCAGCCAACGTGATCGATGCTGCCGCCGCCGGCGCTTCCTCCGGTATGCAACTGGCCCTGAACGTCGGCGCCATGCTGCTGGCCTTCATCGGTTTGATCGCCATGATCAACGGTATCTTCTCCGGGATTGGTGGCTGGTTCGGCTATCCCCAGCTCTCTCTGGAGCTGCTGCTGGGTTGGTTGTTCTCCCCGCTGGCCTTCCTGATTGGTGTACCTTGGAGCGAGGCGACCGTCGCAGGTTCCTTCATCGGTCAGAAGTTGGTGGTGAACGAGTTCGTGGCTTACCTGAACTTTGCTCCATATCTGAAAGATGAGTTGTTGATCAACGGCGTGGTCATGTCAGACCACACCAAGGCGATCATCTCCTTCGCCCTGTGCGGCTTTGCCAACCTATCCTCCGTCGCTATCTTGCTGGGTGGTCTGGGTTCCATGGCACCGAACCGTCGTGGTGACATTGCGCGCTTTGGTCTGAAAGCTGTGTTGGCAGGTTCCCTGTCCAACCTGATGTCTGCCACCATTGCAGGCTTCTTCCTGGCTCTGTCCGCGATGTAAGTACGGCTGACAAGCCTTAAGCCGAACGCCACAGCAAATGCTGTGGCGTTCGCATTTGGGGAGCTGACAACCGTTTTCCTCCCTAAACTGATAATAAAGAAGTGAGTCAAACCGGAGGTGCTATGAACGAAGTGCTACTGGCTATGGTTGCCGGCTTCATCGTCGGCCTGTTGTTTTCTTTCCTCAAATTGCCGATCCCGGCGCCACCGGTATTATCCGGCGTAATGGGGATCGTAGGAGTCTACCTTGGTGGTGTCGCCTACTCTTGGATATTGACTCGTTTCTTCTCCTGACAAGGGAGTAATGGTGGATTTGCCCGGTGTGAGATACCTCTGGAATTGGCAAATCTGGCTTGCAAACAGGGGGTATCTCGGCTGAAATAGGCATTGCCAGCAGGGTGCTGGCATTGACTAATGCCCGATGGAATCGGGTGTTGGCGGTCAAATGGAATTGATTGGGAATCAGGGTCTGATGTGCATGGCCTTTCTCAAGTCTTCATGGAACCAAGTCCGCACTTTTGTAAGAAAGTGACAGGGCTCTTGCCTTATTTACAGTCTATTGCCCGTGCAGTCGCACTGTATTTCCATGCCCGCATGCTGGGTGGAACCTGTCGGCCAACTGCCTCTGCGCAGCTGACTCGTTTGCCTCATGGGGCCAAATCAAAGACTTTGGAGAATTTCATGACCGATCTGAAACTGGCCGCCCAACGCGCCCTGAACCTGATGGACCTGACCACCCTGAACGATGATGACACCGATCAGAAGGTGATCGACCTGTGCCACAAGGCCAAGTCTCCGGCTGGCCTCACCGCAGCCGTCTGTATCTACCCCCGTTTCATCCCCATCGCGCGCAAGACCCTGCGTGACATCGGCGCTGCCGACGTGCGCATCGCGACCGTGACCAACTTCCCCCATGGCAACGACGACATCGAGATCGCCGTGGCCGAAACCCGCGCCGCCGTGGCGTACGGCGCCGATGAAGTGGACGTGGTGTTCCCGTACCGCGCCTTCATGGCCGGCAATGAACAGGTCGGCTTCGATCTGGTCAAAGCTTGTAAGGAAGCCTGTGGCGACAAGGCGCTGCTGAAAGTGATCATCGAGACCGGCGAGTTGAAGGAAGAGGCGCTGATCCGTCGTGCCTCCGAGATCTGCATCGATGCCGGTGCCGATTTCATCAAGACCTCCACCGGCAAGGTGCCGGTCAATGCGACCCCGATCGCCGCCCGCATCATGATGGAAGTGATCAAGGCCAAGAACCCGAGCGTCGGCTTCAAGCCTGCCGGTGGCGTGAAAGATGCCGCCGTTGCCGGCCAGTACCTGGCCATGGCAGAAGAGATCCTGGGCAAGGAGTGGGTCTCCCCGCGCACCTTCCGCTTCGGCGCTTCCAGCCTGCTCGCCAGCCTGCTGGCGACCTTGGGTCATGGCGACAAGCCTGCCAACACCAGCGGTTACTAAGTTGATGAAAGGGCGAGCCTGGCTCGCCCTGTTATGCCCCCGCCAGATGGCGTACGGGCAGGGATAACAACTTATGTAACGCCAGCAATGGCGGAGGGAGTGAAAGATGTTTTTGCCTCAAGAAATTATTCGAAAGAAGCGCAACGGTGAAGCGCTCAGTACCCAAGAGATTCAATTTTTCGTCCAGGGCATTACCAATAACAGCATCGGCGAGGGGCAGATAGCGGCGTTGGCCATGGCGGTCTACTTCAAGGACATGACCATGGATGAGCGGGTTGCCCTGACCTGCGCCATGCGCGACTCCGGCATGGTGTTGACCTGGGATCACCTGAACCTGGGTGGCCCCATCGTCGACAAGCACTCCACCGGTGGCGTGGGTGATGTGGTCTCCCTGATGCTGGGCCCCATGGTCGCCGCCTGCGGCGGCTTCGTGCCCATGATCTCCGGCCGTGGCCTGGGCCACACCGGCGGCACCCTGGACAAGCTGGACGCCATTCCCGGCTACCAGACCTCGGTCGACAACGATCGCTTCTTGAAGGTGGTGAAAGAGGCGGGTGTCGCCATCATAGGCCAGACCGGCGATCTGGCCCCGGCCGACAAGCGTATCTATGCGGTACGGGACATCACGGCCACCGTCGAATCCATCGCCATGATCACCGGCTCCATCCTCTCCAAGAAGCTCGCCTCCGGGCTCGAAGCCCTGGTGATGGATGTGAAAGTGGGCTCAGGTGCCTTCATGCCGACGTTTGAAGCATCCGAAGAGCTGGCCAAGAGCATAGTGGCCGTGGCCAACGGTGCCGGCTGCCGCACCTCTGCGCTGCTGACCGACATGAACCAGGTGCTGGCCTCCAGCGCCGGTAACGGGGTGGAAGTGCGTGAAGCGGTACGCTACCTGACCGGTGAGTATCGCAACCCGCGCATCCACGAAGTGACTATGGCGCTCTGTGCCGAGATGCTCATCTCCGCCAAGCTTGCGAGCGACGAGCAAGACGCCCGTGCCAAGCTGCAGGCGGTGCTGGACAACGGCAAGGCCGCCGAGATCTTCGGTCGCATGGTGACCGGCCTCGGTGGTCCTGCGGACTTCATGGAGCGTTACGACGCTTACCTGCCCAAGGCCGGCATAGTGCGCCCCGTGTATGCGGCGCAGAGCGGTTTCGTGACCGCCATGGATACCCGTGAACTGGGTCTGGCCGTGGTGGCCATGGGCGGTGGTCGCCGCGCCGCCGGGGACAAACTCGATTATGCGGTCGGTCTGACCGACTTTATCCGCCTGGGGCAGAGCGTCGAGGCTGACAAGCCGCTCGCGCTGATCCACGCTCAGACAGAAGCTCAATTTGCCGAGGCCGCCCGCATGGTGCAGGCAGCCGTCAAGATCGGTGACACCCGACCAGAGGCACTGCCCGAGGTTTACCGTCGCATCGGTCTGGCCGATTTGTAACAAGGGGAAGACCCATGAAACGTACCTTTATTCTGATGATGGACTCCTTCGGTATTGGCGCTGCCGCCGATGCCGAGAAGTTCGGAGATGTGGGCGCCAACACCCTTGGCCATATCGCCAAGGCCTGCGCCGCCGGTGAGATTGAAGGCCGTGGCGCCCTCAACCTGCCCAACCTCAACAAGCTGGGCCTGGGTCACGCAGGGGAGCAGGCTTCCGGCTACTTCCCGGCAGGCTTGAAGAAAGATATCGAGGTAGTCGGTGCCTACGGCTTCGCCCAGGAGCTCTCCTCCGGCAAGGACACCCCGTCCGGTCACTGGGAGATCGCAGGCGTGCCTGTGCTGTTCGAGTGGGGTTATTTCCACGATCACCACAACAGCTTCCCCCAGGAGCTGCTGGACGCCATCGTCGAGAAGGCGGGTCTGCCGGGTTACCTCGGCAACTGCCACGCCTCCGGCACCCAGGTGCTGGACGATCTGGGCGAAGAGCATATGCGGACCGGCAAGCCGATCCTCTACACCTCTGCCGACTCAGTGTTCCAGATCGCCTGCCATGAAGAGACCTACGGCCTCGAGAAGCTCTACGAGCTGTGCCACATAGTGCGCGAGCTGCTGGAGCCCTACAACATAGGCCGCGTCATCGCGCGTCCGTTCGTGGGCAGCGGCAAGGGCAACTTCAAGCGCACCGGCAACCGTCACGACTACTCGGTACTGCCGCCGGCGCCGACCGTGCTGGACTACATGAAGGATGCGGGTGGCCAGGTGGTCTCCATCGGCAAGATCGCCGACATCTATGCCCAGCAGGGCATCACCAAGCAGGTGAAGGGCACAGGCCTGACCGAGCTGTGGGACAGAACCCTGGAAGAGGTGAAGGCCGCCGGTGACAACACCATAGTCTTCACCAACTTCGTCGACTTCGACTCCTCCTACGGCCACCGCCGTGACGTCAAGGGCTACGCCGATGCGCTTGAGTATTTCGACTCCCGCCTGCCGGAGCTGTTCGAGATACTGCAAGATGGCGATGTGGTGGTGCTGACCGCCGACCACGGCTGCGATCCGACCTGGAGCGGCACCGACCACACCCGTGAATACATTCCGGTGCTGTTCTACGGCAAGCCGGTCAAGGCTGGCTCCGTCGGTCGTCGCGAGACCTTCGCCGACATCGGCCAGAGCATAGCGGCCTACCACGGTTTGCCGAAATTGGAATACGGTACCAGCTTCCTGTAATTTACCCGCCCGTCACCCAGGTGGCGGGCAACCAATAAAGACAATAAAACTCAACCTAGTGTGAAGGAATCAAGAGAATGGCAACTCCTCATATCAATGCGAAAGATGGCGCCTTTGCAGATACCGTACTGATGCCGGGTGACCCCCTGCGCGCCAAGTACATCGCCGAAACCTTCCTGGAGAACGTCGAGCAGGTGTGTGACGTGCGCAGCATGCTCGGCTTTACCGGCACCTACAAGGGTCGTCGCATCTCCGTCATGGGCCACGGCATGGGTATTCCGTCCTGCTCCATCTACGCAAAAGAGCTGATCACCGACTACGGTGTGAAGACCCTGATCCGCGTGGGTTCCTGTGGTGCCGTGCGTGAAGACGTGAAACTGCGTGACGTGGTGATCGGCATGGGTGCCTGCACCGATTCCAAGGTCAACCGTCTGCGCTTCAAGGATCACGACTTCGCTGCCATCGCCGACTTCGACCTGGTCGCCAATGCAGTGCAAGCCGCCAAGAACAAGGGCGTGCCGGTGCGCGTGGGTAACATCTTCTCCGCCGACCTGTTCTATACCCCGGATCCTTCCATGTTCGATGTCATGGAAAAATACGGCATCCTGGGGGTCGAGATGGAAGCTGCCGGTATCTACGGCGTGGCCGCAGAGTACGGTGCCAAGGCACTGACCATCTGCACTGTCTCCGACCATATCCGTACCGGTGAGCAGACCAGCTCCGAAGAGCGTCAGCTGACCTTCAACGACATGATCGAAATCGCGCTGGACTCCGTCCTGCTGGGTGACTGACCCACGGCTTCGGTTTCATGCAAAACGGCGACCATCAGGTCGCCGTTTTTTTATGGTCTCGATGGGCTGAGAAGAGGCAGGGTCGCGAGGGAGCTGTCTATACTTCCGGGCAAGTCCCCTTGAGGTTAAGAGCATGAAACGAATGAATATCCTTACTCCACCGCTTCTCGCCTTGGCACTGCTGACCCCGATGCTCTGGCAGGATGTACT
>NZ_AQGQ01000149.1 GCF_000388115.1 Aeromonas molluscorum 848 | reverse complement strand
TGTGCCACAGCGGGTAGAACAGAGTGGCAGCACCACCGCGCACGCCGCCCTGGGAGCAGCACTTGACCGCAGTCTGGAAGTACTTGTAGAAGGGGATGCAACCGGTATGGAAGGCTTCGCCACCACGGATGGGGCTGCCCAGCCCACGAATGCGACCGGCGTTGATGCCGATACCGGCGCGCTGGGAGACATAACGCACTATGGCGCTGGCGGTGGCATTGATGGAGTCCAGGCTGTCATCACACTCGATCAGCACGCAGGAGCTGAACTGACGGGTCGGGGTGCGCACACCGCTCATGATGGGGGTCGGCAGGGAGATCTTGAAGGTCGAGACCGCATCATAGAAACGCTTGATGTAGCTCAGACGGGTATCTTTCGGATACTTGGAGAAGAGGCAGGCTGCCACCAGGATATAGAGGAACTGCGGACTCTCGTAGATCTCGCCGGTGACGCGGTTCTGCACCAGATACTTGCCTTCGAGCTGTTTGACCGCCGCGTAGGAGAAGTCCATGTCACGCCAGTGATCCAGGTGCTCGTTGAGCTCCTCGAATTCGGCCTGGGTGTAGTCGGTCAGCAGGTGCTTGTCGTACTTGCCCATGTCCACCAGCTTGGCGACATGCTGGTAGAGATGGGGCGGCTCGAATTGGCCGTAGGCTTTCTTGCGCAGGTGGAAGATGGCCAGACGGGCTGCCATGTACTGGTAATCCGGGCTCTGTTCGGAGATAAGGTCAGCGGTGGCCTTGATGACGGTTTCGTGGATGTCGGCGGTACGGATACCGTCATAGAACTGGATGTGGGACTTGAGTTCTACCTGGGAGACTGAGACGTGGTCGAGTCCCTCGGCGGCCCAGTCGAGCACGCGGTGAATTTTATCCAGATCGATGGGTTCTTTGTGGCCGTTACGCTTCGTCACAAACAAGTTCATTGGCTGATGACCTTTAGTTGATTCCCGAAAAACTCACCGCAAGGCTTGACAAGCAAGCCAGTTCGCTCCTCGTTTCTAGTGGGGCGATATGCAGTGAGGCACAAGATGTAGTGTTATTTTGAGTTCGAGCTACAAGATAGTGAGGTCATCACAGCTTTGCAACGTATGGATGGGGGGATAGCTGTGGATAAATTGTGGGTGTCTCATGATAGTTAGTGACTGCTCACAGTGAACGGGTTTTCCTTCGTCTGCTCCCTGAAAAGCAAGCCTGCAGACTCAAGATATAAAATTAAAATAACTTTTTTTTCTTGCGAAATTAGCTCTGTTTTACTAGCAATCGCCCCCCTGTGGATCCTTGCACAATCCCTGTGCGATCCGCGCCAAAAATGGTCGCCATTATGCGGCAGCGCTCCCCGGGCAGTACGGTGAAAAAGTAAGCCGCCGAACCAGATGCCGCGCTGAAAAAGAGACAGGGCCCATCGGGCCCTGTCTCTTCGCGGTCACAAGTCGTGGCGACAAGGGTGGCTCGGCCGCTCATCCGCGGCATGATGGCACCCTGTGATGGGGCATCCTTGATCCCGCCGCCTGTCGACTGGGGATCCAGAGGATCTTGATGCCAGTCATCCAAGTTCGTAGCGCAACCAATGATGCAGGCCTTGCACCGTATCGAAATGCAGATCCGCCCCCCAGGCGGATGGATCATCCTCCCCATGCAGATAGCCCCAGCCCGCGATGGCGGTCAGCATACCGGCGTTGCGACCCGCCTCTATGTCGCGCACATGATCTCCCACATATAGGCAGTGAGCCGCCTCTACGCCCAGCTGGTCGCAGGCAAAGAACATGGGGGCGGGGTCGGGTTTGCGCACTGGCAGGGTATCGGCACTGACCGTCACCCCGCAGCTGGCGAGATCCGGCAGCGCCGCCAGCAGCGGCTCGGTCAAAAAGCCCGGCTTGTTGGTGACGATCCCCCAGGGGATCTGGCGTGAAGCCAGCCAGTGCACCAGGTCCACCATGCCCTCATAGGGGCGGGTACCGACGCACAGGTGAGCGGCGTAGTAATCAAGCAGGGCGGTGCGCAGGCGAGTGGCGCCCAGCTCCTCGAGCAGCTCATCGCCCAGCCCGGCCCTGAGCAGGCCGAGCGCCCCGTGGGAAGTGGTCTGGCGGATGATCTCATCAGAGAGCGGGGCAAAGCCTTCGCTTATCAGCACATGATTGACCGCGGCGCCGAGATCCGGCGCTGTATCGAGCAGGGTGCCATCCAGATCGAACAGCACGCAGCGCAAGCCAGTCTGCCGGGGACTCATCAACCCAGCTCCGGGCGGACAAATTCCACCATGTAGTTGACATCGACGTTGGCGCCCAGCTTGAAGTGGCCGGTGAGCGGCGAGTAGTGCACCCCGCTCATGTCCCGAACCAGCAAACCGGCGGCCTCGCCCATGCGACACAGCTCGGCGGGGGTGATGAATTTTTTGTGATCATGGGTGCCCTTGGGTACCATCTTCATCAGGTATTCGGCGCCGACAATCATCATCAGGAACGACTTGGGGTTGCGATTGATGGTGGAGACGAACACCCGGCCACCGGGACGCACCAGGGTGGCGATGGCACGCAGCACCGAGGCGGGATCCGGCACGTGCTCTAGCATCTCCATGCAGGTCACCACATCATACTGACCGGGCGCTTCATCGGCGTGCTGCTCGGCGGTCATCTGCTGGTAGTGAAGCTCGACCCCTTGCTCCAGGGCATGAAGGCGGGCCACCCCGAGGGGCTCCTTGCCCATGTCGATACCTGTTACCTTGGCACCACGGCGGGCCATGCTTTCGGAGAGGATGCCGCCGCCGCAGCCGATGTCGAGCACGGGTTTGCCAAACAGGCCACCGCTCTTGTCGGTGATCCAGTCAAGGCGCACCGGGTTTATCTGGTGCAGCGGCTTGAACTCACCTTCCAGATCCCACCAGCGGGAGGCGATGGCTTCGAATTTGGCAATTTCTGTCAGATCGACATTGGCGTCAGTGTTCATCTTGGCAAAATCCTGTGGCGGGGCGCTCGACCCGTCGGGAGCGCAATCTATTGTCCTGGCGGGCATTATAACGAACCACCTTTGTCAAACCAGCCCGATTTCCGACTTAAGCAATTGCCCTTGTTGTGTTACCATGTCGCGCTGTTTATGCCAAAGAACAACTAATTAGGGATTAAGGCTTTCTATGAGCGATCTGGCCAGAGAGATCACGCCGATCAACATCGAAGAAGAGCTCAAGAGTTCCTATCTGGATTACGCCATGAGCGTGATCGTAGGACGAGCTCTGCCGGATGTGCGTGATGGCTTGAAACCGGTTCACCGCCGCGTTCTGTTTGCTATGAACGAGTTGGGGAACGACTGGAACAAGCCCTATAAAAAATCGGCCCGTGTGGTCGGTGACGTAATCGGTAAATACCACCCCCACGGCGACAGTGCCGTGTATGACACCATAGTCCGCATGGCGCAGGATTTTTCCATGCGTTACATGATGGTCGACGGTCAGGGGAACTTCGGTTCGGTTGACGGCGACAGCGCCGCCGCCATGCGTTATACCGAAGTCCGGATGGCGCGCATCTCCCACGAGCTGCTGGCCGATCTGGATAAAGAGACCGTGGACTGGGTGCCCAACTATGATGGCACCGAGATGATCCCGGCTGTCATGCCTACCAAGGTGCCCAATCTGCTGGTCAACGGCTCTTCCGGTATCGCGGTGGGCATGGCGACCAACATTCCTCCTCACAACCTCACCGAGATAGTGAACGGCTGTCTGGCGCTGATCGAAAATAACGATCTCACCATCGATGAGCTGATGACCTACATCAGTGGCCCAGATTTCCCCACCGGTGCCATCATCAACGGTCGTTCCGGCATAGTGCAGGCCTACCGCACCGGTCGCGGCTCCGTCTATGTACGTGCCAAGGCCGAAGTGGAAGTGGATGAGAAGACCAGTCGCGAGACCATCATCGTTCACGAACTGCCTTATCAGGTGAACAAGGCACGGTTGATCGAGAAGATCGCCGAGCTGGTCAAAGAGAAGAAACTCGAGGGCATCAGTGCCCTGCGCGATGAGTCCGACAAGGACGGCATGCGCATCGTTATCGAGATCAAGCGCGGCGAGTCCGGCGAGATTGTGCTGAACAATCTCTACAAGCACACCCAGATGCAGACTACGTTCGGCATCAACATGGTGGCGCTCGATAACAACCAGCCCAAGGTGATGAACCTTAAAGAGATCCTGGATGCCTTCTTGCTGCACCGCCGTGAGGTTGTGACACGCAGGACAGTGTTCGAGTTGCGCAAGGCGCGGGACCGGGCTCATATCCTGGAAGGTCTGGCCGTCGCCCTGGCCAACATAGACCCCATCATCGAGCTGATCCGTCACTCCGACACCCCGGCTGATGCCAAGGCCAAGCTTGTGGCGCGTGGCTGGGAGCTCGGCAACGTGGCCGGCATGCTGGAAAAAGCCGGTGACGATGCAGCCCGCCCAGAGTGGCTGGAGCCGGAGTTTGGCATTCGTGAGGGGAGCTATTTCCTGACCGAACAGCAGGCCCAGGCCATTCTGGACTTGCGTCTTCACAAGCTGACTGGTCTCGAGCATGAGAAGATCCTGGAAGAGTATCAATCTCTGCTGGATCTGATCGCCGAGCTGCTGTTCATCCTGGCAAGCCCTGAGCGCCTGATGGAAGTGATCCGTGATGAGCTGCTGGCCGTGCGCGAGCAGTATGGCGACGAGCGTCGTACCGAGATCAACGCCTCCAGCGCCGAGATCAACATCGAAGATTTGATCACCCCGGAAGACGTGGTGGTGACGCTGTCCCACCAGGGTTATGTGAAGTATCAGCCGCTGACCGACTACGAGGCCCAGCGCCGCGGCGGTCGTGGCAAGTCGGCCACCCGGATCAAGGAAGAGGACTTTGTGGAACGTCTGCTGGTGGCCAACACCCACGACACCATTTTGTGCTTCTCCACCCGTGGCAAGGTCTACTGGCTCAAGGTATATCAGCTGCCTGAGGCGTCCCGTAGCGCCCGTGGCCGCCCGATCATCAACTTGCTGCCGCTGGAAGAGGGTGAACGTATCACCGCCATTCTGCCGGTCAAAGAGTATGCCGACGACAAGTACGTCTTCTTCGCCACCGCTGACGGTACCGTGAAGAAGACCAGCCTGTCTGCGTTCAGTCGTCCGCTCTCCTCTGGCATTCGTGCCATCAACCTCAAAGAGGGCGATGAGCTGATTGGCGTGGACATCACCGATGGCAGCAACGAGATCATGCTGTTCTCCGATGCGGGCAAGGTGGTTCGCTTCGCAGAAGGCAGTGGCCGTGTCGATGCAGCCGATGCCGATGTCAGCGATGATGTCGACGGGGATGATGAGAGTGTCATTGACGCCGGCAACGACGACGATGGCAGCGACGGCACCGAAAGCAAGGGTACCTTCAAGGGCGTACGTCCCATGGGTCGTACCGCCGGTGGGGTGCGTGGTATCCGCCTGCTCAACGGCGACAAGGTGGTTTCCCTGATCGTCCCCCGTGGCGAGGGTGCCATCCTGACCGCGACCGAGAACGGTTACGGCAAACGTACCGCGCTGACCGAGTACCCGACCAAGAGCCGTGGTACCCAGGGCGTTCGCTCCATCAAGGTGGATGAGCGTAACGGCAAGGTGATCGATGCGATCCAGGTCGAAGATACCGACCAGATCATGCTGATCACCAATGGCGGCACCCTGGTCCGCACCCGCGTTGCCGAGGTAAGCATCATAGGCCGTAATACTGGTGGTGTTCGTCTGATCCGTACCGGTGAAGACGAGACCGTGGTTGGCCTGCAGCGTATCGCCGAGAGTGATGAGGAAGAGCATGAGGTTCTGATGGATGGCGAGTTGGCAGAAGCCGGCTTGGCCCCCGCAGACGACGTCGCGTCCGAGTCGGGTGATGCTCAGCAGAACGACCAAGCCGAGCAGGCTGATGAGGAGTAATACTCCATCATCCGGCCAATTGGTCTAGTTGCTGAATAAAAGGGCGCCCAAGGGCGCTCTTTTTTATGGCCGGCGTCTGGTCGCAGCCCGAGTGGGTCTGTTCGCCTGACTCAGTGCCAGTACATCAGCGGATAGAGATAACGGGGTGTCATTTTGTTGTCATGACACAGGGATACGCTGCACTCGACATCAGCCGGTGTCGTGTCATGTCGAGGAGTCTGCGATGTTACAACTCTGGTGGTCGAAATGGTTCGGAGATGAGTCTGCTGTCGAGCGGGAAGAGGAGTTGGTGGCGTTTGAGCCATCACGGATCCCGATCGAGTTGCTCAAAGGCAGTAAATCGTCCTGAACGTCAGCCCTGCCTGATCAGGTCGGGGCGGTGGTAAAGCGGGAGAGGGAGTATGTCTCCCGCTAGGTACCAGATGCCGATGCTGGGTGCACCAACGCCAACAGGCATCCTGTTGTGACACATTTGCCGCAGTGCACCTTACTCTGCCCTAATGCCTAATGCCTAATGCCTAATGCCTAATGCCTAATTCCTAGCCCTTCACTATCAAGACCCAAGCGGCACTCATCAGGGTTCACTGTCCCACTCTTGAGCTTTGCCCTTTGTTCCCGTTGTCTGGGGCAAATTATCGCTGTCGATATCAATATTTGTTGCCACACTCCTTGCCATTATTTCGATAGGTAGTCAGGGCGGATGAACCTAGAACAGCTCGAACTGTTGGTGGGGACGGATAAAAGCGTGCAGGTTAAGGGGCGTATGAGCCGAGTTGAGCCCCGAACGTTTGCAGACAAGCCGAAAGCGTTGCGCCAGCAGACTGGCAAACTGACCGGTGCCGCGCATGCGATCTCCGAAGGCCTGGCTATTGAGTCGGCCTTCCCGGCTGGCCTTTAGCTGCTCCAGCACAGCCTGCCGCTTTGCGGGATAGTGCAGCGCCAGCCAGTCATCAAAAAGCTGAGTCAATTCATGGGGCAGACGCAGCAATATATAGCCAGCCTGGCTGGCGCCCTGGGCTGCGGCTGCGTTGATGATCTGCTCGAGTTCAGATTCGTTGAGCCTGGGGATCATGGGGGCCGCCAGTACCCCCACCGGGATCCCGGCCCGTGCCAGCTTGCCGATCACCGCCAGACGGCCTTGCCCCGTGCTAGCTCTGGGTTCCAGTTTTCGCCGGAGTGCCTCATCCAGGGTGTGACCGAGACCATGACGCGACACAACCCTTGACTGGCGAGGGCCTGTAGCAGATCGAGATCTCTGAGCACCATGGCACTCTTGGTAATGATGCCTACCGGATGCTTGTGGGCCAACATCACTTCGAGCAAGGCACGGGTAAGGCGGTAGTGTTGCTCAATGGGTTGATAAGGATCCGTATTGGCGCCAATGACAATGGTCTGTGGTTGATAACCGGGTTTGGCAAACGCCTGGCGCAGCAAGTCGGCGGCGTTGAGTTTGGCAAACAGTTGGGTTTCAAAATCGAGCCCGGGGGAGAGCTCAAGGTAGGCGTGACTGGGTCTGGCATAGCAATAAATACAACCATGTTCGCAGCCCTGATAGGGATTGATGGAGCGGCTAAAGGGCACATCCGGCGACTGATTATGACTGATGATGCTGCGGGCCTGGATCTCACGTACCTGGGTTTGTGGGGCGCTTTTCATAAACTCGGGCGCCCAGTCGGCGTCTTGTTGCCAACCATCGTCGACCACCTCGATGCGGGGGCCACTGAAACGATGATCCAGATTGTGGAGAGTGCCGCGTCCAGCCATAGCTTGTTGCTCACGATAACTGTGTTTATATACAGGCATTGTGCGCAATGAGACAAACAAAGACAAGCAGGTGGCGCAGAAGGGGTGAAGCCCTTGACCCTGTAGCGACCGTGTGGGGGATCGAAGGGAGAGCCCGGAGATACGCCCGACTTGCGTTCGTCATTACATTTCGTTTACATAGACAAAATGAGAACTGGATCACGGTAATCCCTATGATGAAATCTCCCTCCTCTTGGTTGTTTATTGGTCTGACCTGCGTGTTGATCTGGCGTTTGCTACCGGGCGGTGCCGACGAGATGGACAGTGCCCAGCGAGCCTGGCAGCAGGGGCGCTTCAGTCAGGCCGTCGACATCTGGCAGGCGAAAGCCGAGGCGGGTGAGCCGAGAGCGCAAGCCTTGATGGGGTGGAGTCACGAGCTGGGGCAGGGCAGTGCCCTGGATTTGGCTGAGGCTATTCGCCTCTATCGCCAAGCGGCAGAGGGGGGCGATGCGTTGGGTCAATATCGTCTGGGGGAGGTTTATCTACGGGGTCATGGTGTGGCTCAGGATCTTGCGATGGCCTTTCACTGGATGGATAGCGCAGCCCGTAACGGCGATGTGCCTGCCATGCTCAAGCTTGGCATATTGCATTTGATGGGGGTCAATGGCCAGGTGGACATGGTGCAGGCCAAAGAGTGGCTGTTCCAGGCTGCCCGGCGGGGAAACAAGCTGGCGCTGCGAGTGTTGGAAGAGCTGGCATTGGCGGAAGAGGGCAAGAGTCAGTTCGATTTCAACTGGCAACCGCTGCTGATTGGGGCCAGCTGATCCGGCGGGATGCCAATGACAGGGCTGGCTTGAGCGGCGAAAGAAGGAGGTCTGCCATCAGCTAGCAGACCTCCTTATTGTTTGGGGCGCATGACGAGTCTCTGGGGGGACTCGTCGTGGCCCACCGGGTGGCGTAGTTTCCCGCCCTGTGCGGCCTTTGCTAGGTATTCTGCGGCATCTCGGGATTGCGTTGCACGGATCTCCCGGGTGAAAAGATGAAGAAACTGATTGCTGCCAGCAGGAAGGCGCTGGCCGCCCCATAGACCATGACCCAACCAAACCCGGCGACCAGGGCCTCATTGACCGCTTCGGCGGGGATGGCGATATGCGGCAGCAAGGCGCTATGCTGCTCCAGCACAGTCACATCCCCGGCGGCTATTTTTTCCGCGAAAAGCCGTAGACCCGCCCCCTCGACAATACCCAGCTTGTGGCGCAGATAGGCCATGATGCCTTCAACCAGAATGAACCCCATCACGGCGATGTTGAATGCCAGTGAGATCATCCTGGCGCTGGTATCTGCCCCCGACGCCATGCCTACCCGTTCGGCTGATACTGCGGCGGTAATAGTGTTGGTGGTTGTGGTGTTGGTTAAACCCAGCCCAATTCCTGCCAAGACGGCCCCCGACAAGAGCAGCCAGCCCGGTTGTGCAGACTGGCTGCCAGCTCTCATCAGCACGAAGCCCATGCCGATGATCGATAACCCCACAGGGATCACGATGCCGGCTCGATAGCGCACCGCCAGGCGTTCGGCCAGTGGCGGGATGAACAGGGTGGGCAAGGTGTAGGTCAGCAGGGCGAGACCGGTCTGCACGTTGTCATACCCCAAAGCCACATGGAAATAGATCGGCAGATAGATGATGAACGGCCAGAAGCTGAAGTTTTGCCCCATGGATCCGAGCAAGGCACCGGAAACGTTGCGCACCCGAAATATTGAGAACTCCAGCATGGGCCTACGGCTGGTTCGCTCGGCGACCACGAAACCGGCGAAGCTCAGCATGGACATTCCTATGATGCTCATGGCGGCGGTACTGCCAAATCCAAGCACCGGGCCTTGAGTGACGAACAGGACCAGGCATAACACGGCAAGCGACAAGGTGGCGATCCCTTTGATATCGAGGTGAGTCGCATGAGGATCGCGGGACTCCTGCACCCCCATCTGGCTCAGCAGCAAGGTCATGACAGCCAGGACCGCGTGGATCAGAAACACCCATTGCCAGCTCGCCAGTGCCAGGATGGCGCCACCCACTATCGGACCAAAGCCGAGACCGGCACCGAACACTATCCCCCACCAGGCAAAGGCAGCGCCGCGTTCACGCCCATCCCGAAATTGATTGGACAAGATGGCGATCTGGCAGATCAGCATCATCGCAGCACTCAATCCCTGGAGAAAGCGTGCCACGATCAACACGGCGGCGCTGTCGGCCAGTCCACAGATGAGCGACGTGACGCCGAAGGCAAGAATGCCGATGGTGAAGATGCGTTTACGACCGTAACGGTCGGCCAGGGTGCCAACGCCCATCAGGATGGTCGTCATCGCAATGGTATAGGCAGCCATGATCCATTGGAGCTGC
>NZ_AQGQ01000148.1 GCF_000388115.1 Aeromonas molluscorum 848 | reverse complement strand
TGTCACGCATCAGCTCCGGCCTGCCAATCTTCGCCCATGTCTCCCCACGCCAAGACCCTCTCCTGGACCAACCTCTACCGCGGCGTCACCCCGGTATTGTTCGATGCCGATGAGAGCCGCCCCGTCTACGAGGTGTGCCGCGAGGCCTTGGAAGTGCTCAAGGACAAAGGGCTGCTCAAGAGCGGGGACATGGTCCTGCTGACCCACGGCGACAAGATGGAGACCGTCGGCAGCACCAACACTTGCAAGGTGATGATGGTCGAGTAACGAGCCCCATCATGCTGATAAACGGCTCCCGAGGGAGCCGTTTTTGTGGCTGTCATCCCACCACCAGCCTTGGGGGACTAAGGCATTAACTGCCGCGATAGAGCTCCACCTTGTCCCCATCGCTCAGGGCGCCGGCGCCGCGCACCACCACTCTGTCGCCCTGCTTGAGCGCCCCGCTGATGGCGACCTGGCGCTCGTCACCAAATAAAATGGTGACCGGCACCCGGCTCACCGTCAGGGCATCCCCCTCCCCCTGCACCCGATAGACAACGCTGCCCTCGGTATTGAGCACCAGGGCATCCCGGGGCAGCAGCATGGTCTGCTGCTCGCCAAGGGGCAGGGCGACACGCACCGGCGCCCCTATGATGTAGCTACCCTCCACGGGGGTAAGCCGCAACTCGATGAGGCGGGAGTTGGGATCGGCGCGAGCAGCCCGCTGGTAATAGGTCGCCTCGCCGCGCAGTGCTCCCCCCTCAACCTTGAGCCGGGTCTGGAGCGCCAGACGCAGGGCCCAGTCGATGGGGGCCTGCAATCGGATATCCGGCGCATCGGGATTGACCAGCTCCAGGGCCTTCTCCCCTGCATCCACGTGCTCCCCCGGCTGAATGAAGTGATGGTTGACCACCCCATCAAAGGGGGCATAGATGTGGCTGCGCCGGATCTGCTCCTCTATCTGGCGCGCCGCTATGCTCGCCAGCTGCAGCGCCAGACTGGCCTGCTCCACCTCCAGCCTCGCCTTGTCGAACTGGCTGAGTGAGGCGTTGTTCTGTTTGCGCAATTTGTCCTGGCGCTCGAATTCCGCCTTGGCAAAACGCAGGCTGCTGGCCCACCTGGCGTGTTCGGCGCGGGCCTGCTCCAAAGAGAGGCGCAGTGCCGTGCTGTCGAGGCGCAGCAGCTCCTGCCCCGCCTCGACCCGGCTGCCAAAATCGGCTATCCACTCGACCCGACCGCTCTGCTCGGCGCTGAGCTCGGCCTGCTGGCGACTGGCCACAGTGCCACTGACCCAGAGGCTGGCCCCGGCCTCCCCTTGCGTCACTTCGGCCAAGGTGACTGGCTTGGCCCAGAGCGGCAAACTGGCCAGCAGGACGACCCCGACAATGATTTTATTCACATCCCTCTCCTTTCCTTTCCATGGATCCGACACTCCTCTTCTCAAGCCCCGGTCAGGCGCGCTGGCGCAGCGGTGCGGTCACGGGCGCCCGCTCTCCCAGACGCAAGAAAGCAGGCAGCAATATCAACGTAAACAAGGTACTGCAGCTCATGCCGCCAACGATGACGGTGGCCAGCCCCCGATAAATTTCACTGCCCGCGCTCGGACTCAGCATCAAGGGCAGCATGCCGAAGATGCTGGTGAGGCTAGTCATGGCGATGGGGCGCATCCGGCTACGCAGTGCATCGGCCACGGCGTCCCCCCGTGCCAACCCTTCCCGCTCGGCCGTGCGGGTCTGATGTACCAGCAAGATGGCGTTGTTGACCACCAGGCCCAGCAGAATGACGAAGCCGATGATGGTGAGCAGATCCATCGGTAGCGGCACCACCAGCCCGCTCAGCTTGAGCGCGACCACGCCACCGACGGTGGCGAGCGGCAGCGTCAGCAATACCAGCAGGGCATCCCTGACCGAGGCAAACAGACCCCAGAGCAGTACCAGCAGTATCACCAGGGCAAACAGGAAGATACTGCCCAGGCTGCCGAGCGCCTGCTGCAGGCTATCGGCATAGCCAAAGACCCGCAGCTCTCCCCCGGCGGGTAGCAGGGGGCGGATACGGGCAAAGCTTTTGCCCTTGAGGGTATCGAGTACCTGTTCCATGCTCATCCCCTCTGGCGGGGTAATATGCAGGCTCAGGCTACGACGGCCATCGGCGCGAAAGATGCCTGAGGGGCCCATGTCATGTTCGACCCGGAGCAGCTCCCCCAGAGGCACTATGCCACCCCGGGGCGTTGCCAGAGGCACCGCCTTCAGATCGTCCGGGTTGCCCGAGGTCTGCCCCATCAGCAGGATGTCAAACCGCTCGTCGCCATCGAAATACTCGCCAACCCGCAGGCCATCCCCGAAGGTCTGGATGATGGTCGGCATGGGGCCTCGATCCCAACCCACCTCCGCCAGTCGCCGATCTTGCGGCACCAGCCGCAGCTCGGGTGCAGTGAAGTCCAGGGAGGGCTCTGGCCGCACCTGGGCGCCCGGCAGATCCCCTTTGACTATCTCCATGGCCGCCCGTGCCGCCTGGTACAGCTCGGGCAGGGCGCCGCCCTGGAGCAGCAGCTCGACCCCGTTCTCGCTGTCAAACCCGCCAAACAGTGACCCCTGGCCGCCAAAGGCCCGGGTATCGGGAATGCCCTGCAACAACTCTTTCATCAGCAGGGTTTCCAGCTGCTTGATGCGTCCATCATCCTTGGCCCGCACGCCAATCTGGGCCCCGCCCGGGTAGCGCATGATGTAGTAGTTCTTGAGAGCGGGTTCCTTGACCCCTTTCATGTAGGGGTCGAGGCGGGCTATCAGGGTGTCTATCACTTCTTCACGCTGAGCCCGGAGGTTAACCCCGGGGGTGAAGCTCATCCAGACATCGATGGCGTCGCGCTTCACGTCCGGCAGGTAGTTCATCTTGGGCAGCAGGGCCCAGCTGGCCAGCATCGGCAAGCTCATCATGACGAAGATGATGGTCCAGCGCCGCGCCGGGGTGCGGGTCCAGTGGAGGATGCGCGCCGTTGCCCGCCGCCAATAGCAGTCATAGGGATCCGCCAGCCTCTCCCGCCCCATCCAGCGCGACGCCACGGCCGGCAGCACGGAGACGGCCACCAGCATGGAGACGGTGACGGCACTGGCGATGGTGAGCGCCAGATCGGCAAACAGCTGGCCTTCGACATCATTGAGCAGCAGCACCGGCAAAAAGATGGCAACCGTGGTCAGGGTCGAGGCCACCAGGGCCGCCCACACCTGACTGGTCCCGGCCAGGGCCGCCCCCGCCCTGTCGATGTCACCTCGTTCGTGGCGCCGATAGATGCTCTCGAGCACCACGATGGCAGCATCGAGCACCATGCCCACCGCGAACGCTATCCCGGCCAGGGAGATGACATTGAGGGTTCTGTCCATCAGCTTGAGCAGGCAGAGGGTCAGCATGATGCTGATGGGAATGGCGAGGGCGATCATCAGGGTCGCCTTGAGCTGGCGCAGGAAGACCCAGAGGATGGCGCAGGAGAGCAGCACCCCCAGTCCCAGGTTAGCGGTAACCATGTGGATGGCGCGATTGATGTAGAGAGAGGCATCGAACGACTGTTCCATGTGCAGCCCGGCGGGTTCGAGCACCTCGCGGTTGAGCTCGTCTACTTTGGCCTTGATCGCCTCCAGAGCCGCCAGGGCATTGGCGCCGTTCTCCTTGAAGATCTGGGCTGAGATGGCCTGATTGCCATTCTGGATGCGCAGCACCGGGGAGTCTTCCCGGGTCAGTCGCACCTCCGCCACATCGCGCAGGTAAATGGGCAGGCCATCGCGCCAGTCCACCACCTTCTCCTTGAGACTCTCCACGTCATAACGGCCGGCGAAGCGCAGCTTGTACTCCCAGCGCCCTATGTCCAGGGTACCGGCAGAAACGTCCCAGCCGGTGGCGGCACGGCTTGCCAGCACCGGGATCTCGACCCCCAGCTCGGCGGCGCGGTAGGGATCGAAGCGGATCTGGATCTGGCGGGCATTGATACCATCAATCTCCACGGTGGATACCCCGGGGATGCGCTCCAGCTCAGGCTTGACTCTGGACTCGATCAGCGGCTGCTGATCATCAATGGCACCCTTGGCCCCCGGCAGCTGCTGGATGAAGAAGAAGGTCAGGGTGTCATTGCTGCTGTAGTTGTTGAGATAGGGACCATCTATGTTGTCCGGCAGACTGGAGACCCGGTTCAGGCGAGAGATGATCTCCAGCTGGACCCGCTGCATGTCGGTGCCGATGGCAAACGCCAGATCCATCTCGACGAAGCCGGGATAACTGTTGCTGGTCAGGCTCTTGAGCCCCTGCACCCCTTGCAGCTCCTGCTCGATGGGGTCCGTTATCTCGGATTCCATCTCCTGGGGCGAGGCCGAACGCCAGGAGACAGAAATGTTGAGATGGGGCCTGTCGATGTCGGGAAATAGCTGTACCGGCAGGCTGCCCATGCTGAGCAGTCCTGCCAAAAAGATAAGCACGACCGAGACCGCCACCCAAATGGGGCGTTCGATCGCCGTCTTGGCGAGATTCATTTCATCTTCCCTGATTTTGTTGTTATTGGCCCGCTCCGCGGGCCTGCTTCCTGCCCCAAGGGTAAGGGGGCAAATCATTACACTGGAAATCCAATTAATTGTAAATGCTCGAAATACAAACAAAAAAACCGGCCATCAAGGCCGGTTGAAACAGTAGGAAAAAATCTTATGCCGCGTCGTCGACCCGGGTGGTTTGCCCCATGGACTCGAGCTCGCCGGGGGCAAAATTGTCAACCTGGATGGCCTCGTAACGCAGGGCATCGGCGGCCAGCAGCTGGTCGGCCTCCGCCTGGGTCAGGATGGATTGGGCCAGGGCTGGGCTCACCAGATCAGCAATCGCCAGCTTGCGGGGCAGACGCCCCTCTTTCTGGGCCTGGGCAATCTTTTTCTCCAAAGGTTGCACCGCCACCATAGCCAGGAAGGCACGCTCCATCTGACCGACGGCATCCTGCTCATTCTTGCCCACATAGCACAAGGCGGTGAGGCGATCGCGGAACTCGCCCGGCTTCATCATGGCTTGGCAGATTGAGTGACAACGGTCATCGGCTGGCATCTGATAATGAATGCCAAACGGGAAGACCACGCGCTTGAGCAGGGCGCCAACGACCTTGCTCGGGAAGTTCTGGAAGAAGCCATCGAACGCCTTGCCGATAAGATGCAAGTTACGCTCCAGGGCATACTGGACGAAGGGCAGGTCCGATACCATGCGGCCTTGATCCTCGTAATGCTTGAGGGTCGAGGAGGCCAGGTAGAGATGACTCAGCACATCCCCCAGACGCGCCGAGATCATCTCCTTGCGTTTGAGATCGCCACCCAGCATCAGCATGGAGATGTCGGCACAGAGGGCCAGCGCCTTGCTCATGCGTGACAGCTGCTGATAATAACGCGCCGTCTCGCCGCCCACGGGGGCGCTGTTGAAGCGGCCCAGGGTCAACCCCTGGCCAAGGGCACCAAAGAAGTTGCCGGCACCGAAGGCCAGGTGCTTCATCAGCAGGCCGTCAAATTTCTCGAGACCGCGCTCACCGTCCGGATCTGCCGCCGCTTCCAGCTCGGCGAACACATATGGGTGACAGCGGGTAGCGCCCTGGCCGAAGATCATCAGGTTGCGGGTCAGGATGTTGGCCCCTTCCACCGTGATAGCGACCGGTATGCCCATGTAGGCGTAGCCGGTGTAGTTTTTCGGGCCCAGCTGGATGGCGCGACCGGCATGGATGTCCATGGAATCATCCATGATCTGGCGCGCCATCTCCGTCATGTGATACTTGGAAATGGCGGTAACGATGGCCGGCGCCTGACCCAGATCCAGCGAACCGGCCGTCATGCGACGCGCCCCTTCCAACTGATAAGTGAGGCCACCGATGCGCGCCATGGCCTCTTGCACCCCTTCAAACTTGCCGATGGACATGCCGAACTGCTTGCGCACATAGGCGTAGGCACTGACGGTGCGACTCGCCATGTGGCCACAGGCGGTGCCCAGAGCTGGCAGGGAGATGCCACGCCCGGCGGAGAGACACTCGACCAGCATGCGCCAGCCACGTCCTGCATACTCAGGCCCACCGATGATCCAGTCGATGGGGATGAATACATCCTTGCCAAAAGTCGGACCGTTCAAGAACGCCAGCCCCATGGGGTAGTGGCGATCGCCGACGCGCACACCGGGGTGACTGGTCGGGATCAGGGCACAGGTGATACCCAGCTCTTCTTTGTCGCCCAGCAGTTGCTCGGGATCGTAGAGCTTGAACGCCAGCCCAAGCACGGTAGCGCGTGGCGCCAGGGTAATGTAGCGCTTGTTCCAGTTGAGGCGAATGCCGAGCACCTCCTCCCCCTTATAGAGCCCCTTGCAGATGATGCCCTTGTCCGGGATGGCTCCCGCATCGGAACCGGCTTCCGGCCCGGTCAGGGCGAAACAGGGTACGTCCTTGCCATTGGCCAGACTCGGCAGCCAGAAATCCTTCTGGGCCTGAGTGCCATAGTGCATCAACAGTTCCCCCGGCCCCAGCGAGTTGGGCACCATGACGGTGACCGCCACGCTCAGACTCTTGGTGGCGATCCGGGTCACTATGGTGGAGTTGGCTATCGCCGAAAACTCGCGGCCGCCGTAGGATCTTGGGATGATCAGCGCAAAGAAACCCTCTTTCTTCAGATAATCCCAGACAGGTTCGGGCAGGTCTTTGGTCTCGTTGACTATCTTGAAGTCGTCAATCATGGCGAGCAGGGTCTCGACCTGATTGTCGATGAAGCTCTGCTCATCGGCACTCAAGGCCGGCTTGCCGTAGCCATGCAATTTCTTCCAGTCCGGGTTGCCACGAAACAACTCCCCATCCCACCAGACGGAGCCCGCCTCCATGGCCTCGCGCTCGGTGGCAGACAGGGGCGGTAATATCTTCTTGAAGATGCCAAAGACCGGACGGGTCACCAGCTTCTTACGGATAGCCGGGACGCCGAGCACTACCGCAACGGCCACCACCAGCAGGACAAGCAATGTGATCATGGTTCAGTTCCCTCTATTTCACAGTTCCGTTAACTTATTGTTTTGATTAGACAGCCAGGGATAACCTGGTCGACTCCACCGGCGCACCGACACCGGCGGCCAGGTAAGGAATAACGTTGCGCACCAGCGCTTCCACATCGAGACGCTGGCCAAAATCGGCCTGGGCTATGTCGCGCAAGGCATCGGCAGAGGCCATGGTGAATACCACAGTGCCCAGGGTGAAGTGCAGTCGCCAGAACAAGTCTGCCGGGGTCAGCTCAGGATTGGCTTTGGAAATCGCCAGGGTGATGCGCTGCAACACGGCGCCATAATGACCGGTGATGAAGCGGCGCAGGTGACCCTGGCTATCGATGTAGCCACGGCCCAGCAGCTGCATGAAGATCGCCGGTCCATTGTGGCGTACCGCAACGAGCTTCATCAGGGGACCGACGAAGCTCTCGAACACTTGCAGCAGGGTTAACTCGTCTTGCTCCATGAGGGAGACCAGTTTGGCGTCCAGCTCCGGCATAAACAGGGAGAGATAACGGTCCAGCACCGCCTGGATCAGCTCCTTCTTGGAGCCGAAGTGATAGTTCACCGACGCCAGGTTGACGTCGGCCTCGCCGGTGATCAGACGCAAAGAGGTATCAGCGAACCCCCGCTCGGCAAACAACACCTCGGCAGCATCGAGAATACGGTTCTTGGTATCAATCTTGCTCACTGTGCACCCCACTTAAACGAATGTTTAAAAAGTACGTTTCACAGCCTGGGGTGTCAAGAGAATGTGAACGGAGGTTAGGGAAATGTTTTATTAAAAAACTTTGAACTTTGACCAAAGAACGCACTCTATATCTATGCCACTGCAATTAAACATTAAGTCTCGCCCAACCAGCCCCGTGCTGATTGGGCATTTTTTTATGGCCATGTTCACGACAACGCCTGGAGAACCTTGCCTCTAGGCAGGCGCGCCATCCATTTGAAAGGTAAAAAAGAGATAAAAAAAACCGCCGCAGAGCGACGGTGGGGAAAGGAGGTTGCGTCGTCCTGACCCAACCCATCGATGGAAGTTCAGGCTGCACATCGATGAGCACATACTACCCAAGCATCTCGGGCAAACTTTGTCAGATTTGCAGGCAATTGTGACAGAGTATGACAAGCCCTCTTCGTGGCCCCCTTCTCCCCTATTTGCTATGCTGGCGCTCTTGAATATCAAGGGGAACGCCATGAAATACACAGTCGACACCCATACCCACACGGTCGCCAGCACCCACGCCTACAGCACCATCCACGACTACTTGCCGATCGCCAAGGCCAAAGGGATCAAGCTGTTTGCCACCACGGATCATGGTCCCGACATGGCCGATGCTCCCCACTTCTGGCACTTCGTCAACCTGCATGTACTGCCACGAGTCGTCGACGGGGTCGGCATACTGCGCGGCATCGAAGCCAACATCAAGAATCTGGACGGGGAGATAGACTTTCCCGAACGCTACGAATCCCGCCTCGACATGATCATGGCCGGCTTCCATGAACCCGTGTTCCCCCCTTGCGACAAGGCGACCCACACCCAGGCGATGATCAACGCCATCAAGAGCGGCCGGGTCGACATGATAAGCCACCCGGGCAACCCCGCCTTTCCCATCGACATCCAGGCCGTAGTACGGGCCGCCGCACAATATAGGGTCGCGCTGGAGGTCAACAACTCCTCCTTTATCCACTCCCGGTCTGGCAGTGAAGATAACTGCCGTGCCATCGTCGAAGCGGCGCGGGATCTGGGAGCCTACCTCACCTTCGGATCCGACTCCCATGTCGCCTTCAGTGTCGGCGACTTCGAACATTGCCAGCGTCTGGTGACCGAAACGGGCTTCCCCGAAGAGCGGGTCCTGGCCCGCTCCCCCCGCGCCCTGCTCGCGTTTCTCGAAAGCCGGGGTCGGGCCCATATCCCGGAATTTGCCGATCTCTGAACCGTCCCGTAACACCATGAGCCGACTCATAAAAATGATTCAGGCACATTGACTTGCCAAGGCATTTTCGGGAATCTAGACCGACGCCGATATAGCTCAGTTGGTAGAGCAGCGCATTCGTAATGCGAAGGTCGCGGGTTCGACTCCTGCTACCGGCACCATATAAAACAATAGGTTATGATTTATAAAAAACGGAATGTTGTAGTTTTTTGCTTGGGGTACCACATGGGGTACCACATTAAGCAAGAGATAGACTTGCACCAACACCCACTCAACTCGCTGTTGACTTGCTTGCCCTATGCGGGAAAGGAAAGAGTGTTGGCTTTCTTATCGAATTCGGTGACCGCTCAGGCGGTCACCTGTAATGGATGGGGCTACGCAGAGTTATGTACAGCCTTGGGTTTTCCTAAAAACCTGTAAGTACAGGTTTCCTCATCATGTTTAATAGTGTTCAGCCACGTAAAACATTATTGCAATCTACCTCTTTTCTTTTCATTGAGAGCTTGGCGAAATGAGACATCCAGGACAATCACAGACTCTTTAGCATTAGCTGAAGATTCAATGGGACCCTTCAAGCGCTTAGCCAAATCGGCCTTTAATCTTTCAAAACCATCTGAATACGCTGGATAATTTTCCAGGAACTTCAGTGCGGGCATAGCTATGGCGCCTACACTCCCTGCGATCAGACATACCTGCATCCACAACTCGGTACTGCCCGCCTTGGCTCTATCCAGCGCAAAAATCAGCTCCAGACCATGCTTTTTGGCAAGGTCTTTCTCAGGTTTAAGAATGGAGTCAAGATATGCCACACAGGTAATCACGGCATCCAGCGTTTCTGGTGATTTAATGCCGGAATGCATCAAGTCCTGAACGTCGTTCATCAGGCTCATTGCGGCAAAATTTTCACTGTAGGGGATATCGAGCTTTATGCTTAGAACGCCTAGATGATGCACATCATCAACGTGCCCCAAACGCAGCGCAAGATAGAGCCTTTTCTCTCCAATATCGATATAACTACGCCAATTACCCTTGCCTCTAAGGTTATTGCCACGACTTGGTATGGTCTTGATGGAGGGTGAGAATTTTTTGAAGTTCTCCGCCTGCTCCAACACGCTCTTGTAAACTTCATCGTTGGCCACGGGTGGGAAGCCGTAGCGGTGTAGCAACAGGATCAGGTCTACCTTCA
>NZ_AQGQ01000147.1 GCF_000388115.1 Aeromonas molluscorum 848 | reverse complement strand
CTGGCGTCTGAGCTTGAGCTGCACCGCGCGGTAGCGGCGTTGCAGCAGGTAGAGCACACCGCCGACCAGGGGCGTGACCAGCAGCAACAGTGGCAGATTGATGCCGATTACCAACACCTGCAGCAGCACCGAAATCAGCATGCCGAACAGGCCGCTCATCATGGGCAGCAAGGTCTCCTGGGTTTCGGCGAGATCCCGATCGAAGCGGTTGAGGATCCGGCCCTGGGGCACCTTGTCGAAGAAGGCCATGGGGGCGCGACTGATGCGGCTTAGCATGCCTTCGAACAGGCTCCAGGCCAGCTTGAGGCCCAACTTGTAGTTGAGCACGCGCACCAGGGTGATGCAGAGCAGGGAGCCCAGCCCAAGAGCCATGTAGGTACCGAGTAGGGGCGCCAGTTCAGTGTTGGCTGCCTTGCCGCCGAGCCAGAGATCCGAGGCGATGCGCAGCCCCTCCTGACCCAGGGCCAGTCCCAGAGTCAGCAGGATGAGGCCGGGGGCGTTGAGCCGCTGCCACAAAAAACCGAACAATCCCCAGTCCACCTTGCCCTCGACTATCTTCTCTGCGTTGAACCGTTCAGCCTCTTGGGGGGCGAGGGGAGCTTGTGAGGGATCCTGCGGGGGCAAGTCTGCCAACTGGCGGGGGGCCAGTTCGATCAAGGCACCTTGTTCAATGGCAAAGACCCGATCGCAGTGAGCCAGCACCTCGGGGTCATGGCTCACCAGCAGCCGGGTCGGACCTGGCCTGAATGCCAGACCCAGGCGCAGCACCTGGGCAGAGACCATGGGATCCAGTGCCGAGAGGGGGTTGTCCAGCAGCAGTATGTCGGCCTGGGTGTAGAGCGCCCTGGCCAGTGCCACCCTCTGCTGTTGTCCCCCCGAGAGCCGGGTGCCCAATTCGCCGACTAGCGTCTGATCCCCGTGGCCGAGCAGGGCGAGATCCCCGGTCAGGGTGCAAGCCTCCAGCACCCAGCGGTAGCGAGCCTCATCCCAGGGCTGCCCGAACAGTATGTTGTTGCGGATGCTGTCATTCATCAGCCAGGGCTTGTGACCCAGGTGGGCGACCCTGCCGTGGCGACGGATCTCCCCCTCGAAGTCGTCATCGAAGCCGGCAATCAGGTGCAGCAGGCAGCTCTTGCCAGCCCCTGTCTTGCCGGTGATGCCGATTAACTCGCCGGGATTGATGGTCAGGTCGACGCCGGTCAGCATTGTGTGTTGCTGATGACGTGCGCTCACCTCATTGAGGACCACTGTCCCCTTGGCCAGGTTGTCATCATCGAGCTGCCGATGCTGCTCCGGGCTGTTGAGCAGTTCGCACAGACGCTGGAAACCGGTATTGAAGTTGATCAGGGTGCGGATAAGGTAGGGCAGGCGCTGCATGGGAATGCGCAGCACGGCGAACAGGGCGATAGTGGTGAACACCTGGGGCAGGGTCAGGCTCTGGCCCGATACCAGGTAGGTGGTGAAAGTGGCAAGAGTGACCAGCAGTGGCGTACCCAGCATGAGCGCATCATTGATGGCATCCAGCCTGAGCACCCGGCCAAGTACGTTGAGTTCCTGCTGACGTTTTTGCTCCGCTGCCCGGGTGAAGAAGGGGCCCAACCCGTTCTGGCGTACCAGTCGCAGTTTTTTGATGTACTCGGCCAAGATGCCGTTGCGTTCATCCTGGCTGTGTTTGAGGCGCTGCTCCTGCTGGTTCATGCGCCGAACCAGCCGGGTCGAGAGCAGCAGCAGCAGGGTCAGTACGGCGCAGCCCACCAAACCGGCACTGCCCACCTGCCAGACCAGCAGGGCTATGGTACCGGCCAACAGCAACAGCATGGTGATTGGCATGGCGGGGTCCGCCAGGATCCAGGTGATGTCCCAGACATCGCGATTGATCAGGTTCTGCACCCGGCCGCCGGCTCTGTCATCGAAACTCTTGCCGCCGAGCTTCATCACCTTGGCGAGCAGGGCCTCGGCCAGCAGACGGCGGATCGGGACGTGCATCTTGAGCGCCAGTTGCAAGGCATGTTCTGCCAGCATGCCCGCGGCGAGTACAGAGCCAAACAACGCCAAGGCCAACAGCAACTTGTGTTCAGTCGCGGCGCCGGTGCCGAGCTGAGTCATGACATGGTTGAGCAACCAGGGACTGGCCAGGGTCGCCAGCATGGCCAGCAGTTGCAGCAAGGTAAGCAGGGCGATGCGGCTGCCATAGTGGCGCCAGATGTAGGTCGTGATGGCCCAGGGGCGCACCGGCAGGCGGGCGGTCAGGGCCAGGAAGGCATCGGCTCGCGCATCTCTGTTGTCTTGGGGCAACAGGGGGTAGAGATCGTCCAGACTGACGCTGGGATCCTGCAATCCCTTGCGCTGCAAGGGGCCGGTCCAGTGATAGAAGAGACGACTCAGCCAGCCGGCTGAGAGTTCCGGATGATCCAAGTTCACTTTCCTTATTGTTATTATTCACTTCCAAATCAGGGCGATCTCGCCGTCTTTCCCCACTCGGGAGCTGCCTGGCTTAATGGCGTCGGCGTTAGCGATCCCGGTTCAGGCTGATGAGCTTGTCCAGGATATATTCGCCATCGGCGCGCAGGCCGTTATGTTCGTATTCGTTGGTTATCCAGGCACGGCTGCTGCCCAGCCCCTTGAGGGTCTCGCGGCAAAAATCGAACTCCACATACATGTCATCGGCATAGACGGCGCAGGCCACGGGCACCTGGTTCTTTTGCAGTTGCTCGAGATCGTAGAGCGGGCCCCAGTCCGCTTTCTCTGCCAGCAGTCGGGCCGCCTCCTTGAGGGGGATCAGCTCGCGGAACTGCTCGAACATCCAGGGGTAGACCATCTCGCCGGTGAAGGCGAGATCCTGACCCGGAGTCCAGTTTAGCTCGGGATACTCGGCCCGGACCCGGTCTGCGGCCCAATTGTTCGCCTGCCCCTCGGCATAGATGGCCTCGTGCAATATGGCGAAGATGGGGTGGGCGTTGAACGGCTGCATGGCCTGGATTTGGTAGAGGAAGGCGGGATTGATGCGCTCGCCGATAAAGGCATCCTCCAGCAGGAAATAGAGGCCTTCGAAGGCGCCTGTGGCCCCCAAGTCCAGCCCTTGCTGCTGCAACTGCTCTACCGTCAGACGCTGGCCGTTGGGCAGGCGCACCTCATGTTGATGCAGGTGCTGGGCGAGGCGATTGACCAGTGCCTGGGCATGGGGGAAACGGCTGAAGAAGGCGCGGTTCTTGTCGGCAACACGCTGGTAGGTGGCGCGATAGACCTCATCGGCACTGCGGCCAACAGGGGGAATGCCACCAGTGATATAGACCTCGTGCAGGGCCTGGGGGAACAAGGAGAGATAGCTGAGGCAGCAGAAGCCGCCAAAGCTCTGGCCGAGCAGGCTCCAGGGACGGTTTGGCGAGAGCTGGGCGCGGATAAGTTCGGCATCGCGCACTATGCTGTCGGCGCGAAAATGGCTCAAATAGTCGGTCTGCTCAGCGGGGTTCAGATGCGTCAGGGCCTCGGCGCTGACCGGTGTGGAGTGACCAGTGCCACGCTGATCGAGCAGTACGACGCGAAACTCTTGCAGGGCGCGCTTGAGCCAGCCGCTCTGATTGGTGGGGCGGGGCGCGCCAAAGCCTGGGCCCCCTTGCAGGTAGAGCAGCCAGGGCAAGTCTGCATCCAGCTTGTCCTTGCGACAGAGAGTACGGGCAAACAGAGTGAGCTCACGGCCATCCTCCTGTTGGTGGTCGAGTGGCACTGTGAACAGGCGGGGCTCACACTGGATGCCATCCAGCACATAACTCAAGGGGCGATTCATCTGGCGTACTCCCGAAACGAGGCAACAGGGGGACCCACATCATAACCATGGTGCAGGATCTGGTCACGCCGGTTATGGCACTGGTGGCAACTTTGGTGATTTGTGTCGTCCCCTTTGGGTTGCGAAGGGGGAAGTCGGGATCCTGGTGCTTTCGCGTGCTCACAGCCTTCATCAAAAAGACCTTATTGAGCCTTGCTGCCTCGTATCCACGGCCTTCACGAAGGGGCTCTATTGGGCTCTATATTTGGTGCCTGATCTATTCATATAAAGATTCTATTGAAGCTATATCTCTGTAGTCCGCCGCACTCATAAACGGGTGCTATGGCGCCTTCCCTTGCCGTCTCTGCAATCCCCAGAACAAGGGGCTGATGGCGTCTGGTGTTGGGGGGCCAAGGAGCCTCTCACTCGCCTATCTTCTCCGGCCAATTGGTGCATCTCGATAACATATTCAGGATTAAGTGATTAGATATCTAAATTAAATAATGTGGTGTTGGGCGTGTTTCAAATTATTGTTTTTAATGTGTTTATTTATTTTATTGTGTTTTTGTTAGCGCTATTTGTATGGATTTAGTGGGTTGATCGTTTCGTATCTAACGTTTAGGGTGTGGCTTCATTGAACAATCAATTAACAAAAAAATGCCCATTGTCGGAGTCTCGGAAAAGCGTCGTCAGCAACTGATCCAGGCCACCATCTCCTCGGTGGCCGAGTTCGGTTTGCAGCACACCACCCTCAATCGCATCAGCGCCCAGGCCGGCATGTCGTCCGGCATCATCAGCCACTATTTCGGTGGCAAGCAGGCGCTGATCGAAGCTGTTGTGCGGGAGTTGCTCTCTGCCCTGGGGGCGGCGCTGCGGCAGCGGCTGCGCCCTGGCATGTCACCACAGGCGAGGCTGATGGCGATCGTGGAAGCCAACTTCACCCCCTTGCAGTGCTCCCGTGCCGTGGCGCGTACCTGGCTCGCCTTCTGGGCCCAGGCCAGCCATGAACCAGACCTGGCCCGCCTGCAACGGATCAACCAGCGGCGACTGCTGAGCAATCTGGCCTGCTCCTTCGGGGTCAGCCTGCCGCGCCAGCAGGCCCTGGCCGCGGCCCAGCAGAGCGCCGCCATGATAGATGGCTTCTGGCTACGAAGTGCTTTGAGCCCCAGCCCCGAACCCGACTTCAGCCGTGCCGAGCGGCTGTGCAAACTTTTTATCCTGCAACGACTGACCCCAGCGGAGTGAATTCATGTCTTTGACCCGTTATCAGAATTTTGTCGACGGCCGTTACCTGGCCAATGCCTCGGGCGAGTACTTCGAGGTCATCAATCCGGCTAGCGGGGCCGTCATCTACGAGGTCGAGGTGGCCGATGAGGCCGTGCAGACCGCCGCCATTGCGAGTGCCCAGCAGGGTTTTGCGCTCTGGTCGGCCATGAGTGGGGTCGAGCGTGGCCGGATCCTGTTGCGGGCCGTGGCTTTGCTGCGTGAGCGTAACGATATCCTGGCTGCCATCGAGGTAGCCGACACCGGCAAGCCCTGGCAGGAAGCCTCTGTGGTGGACGTGGTGACTGGTGCCGACAGCATAGAGTTCTTCGCCGGTCTTGCCGCCGCCATCGAGGGCAATCAGCAGCAGCTGGGGGCCGATTTTTACTACAGCCGCCGCGAGCCCCTGGGCATCTGCGCCGGGATCGGCGCCTGGAACTACCCGCTGCAGATTGCCTGCTGGAAGGCAGCCCCGGCGCTGGCCTGCGGCAACAGCATGATCTTCAAACCCTCGGAGGAGACGCCCCTTGGCGCCCTCAAGCTGGCGGAGATCTTCATCGAGGCCGGCATGCCCGCCGGCGTCTTCAACGTGGTGCAGGGGGATGGCCGGATCGGGGCCTGGCTGAGTCAGGCACCCGAGGTGGCCAAGGTCTCCTTCACCGGCGAGGTGGGCACCGGCAAGAAGGTGATGCGCGCCGCTGCAGACACCCTCAAGGGAGTGACCATGGAGCTGGGAGGCAAGTCCCCCCTCATCATCTTCGACGATGCGGATCTGGAGGAGGCGGTCAGCGCCGCCATGGTGGCGAACTTCTATACCCAGGGCGAGGTGTGCACCAATGGCACCCGCGTCTATGTGCAGCAGGGGATCTATCCCGCCTTCATGGCGCGGTTGCTGGCTCGTACCCGGGACAATATCCGAGTCGGGGACCCCATGGATCCGGCCACCAACTTCGGTGCCCTCATCTCCCGCGACCATCAGCGCAAGGTGCTCGATTACATCCGCATCGGCCAGGAAGAGGGGGCCACCCTGCGCTGCGGCGGCGAGGCGCTGCGGCCCGCCATGGCGCCAAATGGCTTCTTCGTCGCCCCCACCATCTTCAGCGAGTGCCGGGACGAGATGCGGATCTGCCGGGAAGAGATCTTCGGTCCCGTGATGTCGGTACTCAGCTTCGAGCAGGAGGAAGAGGTAGTGCGACGGGCCAATGACACCGCCCTGGGGCTGGCGGCCGGGGTCTTCACCCGGGACATTCGCCGCGCCCACCGGGTGGTGCATCAGTTGCAGGCCGGGATCTGCTGGATTAACAGCTATGGGGCCTCCCCGGCCGAGATGCCGGTGGGCGGCTTCAAGCAGTCAGGCATAGGGCGGGAGAACGGCCTGGCGACCCTGCAACACTACACCCAGCTCAAATCCGTCTATGTCGGCATGCAAGCCATGCAAAGTCCGTTTTAAGGAGATCCCATGAGCCAATATGACTACATCATAGTGGGGGCGGGCAGCGCCGGTTGCGTGCTGGCCAACCGCCTGAGCGAGGATGGTCAGCACAGGGTGCTGCTGCTGGAGACGGGGGGCAGCGACAAGAGCATCTTCATCCAGATGCCGACCGCCCTCTCCATCCCCATGAACACCAAAAAGTATGCCTGGCAGTTCGAGACCGAGCCCGAGCCCCATCTGGGCGGGCGGCGCATGCACTGCCCACGGGGCAAGGTGCTGGGAGGATCCTCCTCCATCAATGGCATGGTCTATGTGCGCGGCCACGCCGGTGACTTTGACGAGTGGCAGCAGGCGGGGGCGCAGGGTTGGGACTACGCCCACTGCCTGCCCTACTTCAAACGGGCCGAGCAGTGGGCCTTCGGTGGGGATGAGTATCGCGGCACTGAGGGACCCCTTGGGGTCAACAATGGCAACCAGATGCAAAACCCCCTCTACCAGGCCTTCGTCGATGCCGGTGTGGAGGCGGGTTACGACGCCACGGCCGATTACAACGGCCGCCAGCAGGAGGGGTTCGGCCCCATGCACATGACGGTGAAGCAGGGGGTGCGCAGCTCCAGTGCCAATGCCTATCTCAGACCCGCCATGGCCCGGGCCAATCTCAGTGTGCAAACCGGCGCCCTGGTTCACAAGGTGTTGCTGGAAGGAAAGCGAGCGGTCGGGGTGCGCTTCGAACAAGGGGGAAAGATCGAGGAGGTGAGGGCCGACAAGGAGGTGATCCTGAGTGCCGGACCCATAGGCTCTCCCCATCTGTTGCAACTCTCCGGCATCGGCAATCCCGATACCCTGAACCAAGCAGGCATAGGGGTGCTGCATCCTCTGCCCGGGGTGGGTGAAAACCTGCAGGATCATCTGGAGTTCTACTTCCAGTTCCGCTGCCAGCAGCCCATCACCCTCAACGGCAAGCTGGGGCTGTGGGACAAGTTCCTCATCGGCAGCCGCTGGCTGCTGCGCAAGGATGGTCTGGGGGCGACCAATCACTTCGAGTCTTGCGGCTTCATCCGCTCCAAGGCAGGAGTGCCCTGGCCGGATCTGCAATACCACTTCCTGCCCGCCGCCATGCGCTATGACGGCAGGGAGGCGTTCGCGGGTCACGGTTTCCAGGTGCATATCGGCCACAACAAGCCCCGCAGCCGCGGTCAGGTGCAGGTGCGCTCGGCCGATCCCCGCGAGGCTCCCGCCATCCGCTTCAACTATCTCTCCCATCCCGATGACGTCGAAGGGTTTCGCGCCTGCGTGCGCCTGACCCGGGAGATCATCGGCCAGCCCGCCCTGGATGCCTACCGGGGAGAGGAGATACAGCCGGGGGCCTCGGTACAAAGCGACGAGCAGATCGATGCCTTCGTGCGCAGTGCCGTGGAGAGCGCCTATCACCCCTCCTGCTCCTGCAAGATGGGGACGGACGCCCTGGCGGTGGTGGATCCCGAGACCCGGGTCCATGGCCTGCAGGGACTGCGGGTGGTGGATTCCTCCATCTTCCCGACCATTCCCAACGGCAACCTCAATGCCCCCACCCTGATGGTGGCCGAGCGCGCCGCCGACCTTATCCTCGGCAAGGTGCCACTGACGGCGCACCCGGTCGAGGTGGGGCTGGCCGAACACTGGCAGGAGAAGCAGCGCCCCCGGGCGCCGGTACGCGCCCTGGCCCGATAGTTCACTACGACAGACAGTGGGTGCAGAGAGCACCCTGGCACGGCAGTTCGTCAGTCTTTACCTATCGCTGGGCCCCAGGTAGCGCTGGCGATAGTTAAGTCCTGATCCCGCGTCCATCCCTTCCCCCGCAGCCGTGGGGTAGGGGAAGCCATGGCCGCAGGAAGCCGAACTGCCTCTTGAACATCACAATGCAATGACAAGGAGCACCTATGTTTGGTCACGAAATGGATATCGCGGGAGGTCAGTCATGACGGCCTGGCTCAGTGCGGGGATCCTCTTTACCTTTGCCGCCATCGCGTTTGTCCTCTATCGCTGGGGCAATATCCGCTGCATCGGCACCACGCCGGTGCGCACCTTCACCTTCATCGCCATCCTGTTCACTTCCGGGCTGGATGTGGGTCTGATCATGTTCCCGCTGACCGAGTTTGCCGGTTATGCCGATCTGCAGGCGAGCCCGGAATACGGGTTCACCAACCCGCTCGCCATCGAGTTTGGCTACTGGGGTTTTCTCATCTGGGGTTTCTACTTCCTGACCTGTTTCTATTTTTGCGTGATAGAACCCAGAGTGAAGTTCTTCGAGCTGGCGCCGGTGAAGTTTCTCAACAACCTGGTGATCATCGGCACCTGCGCCTTCACCGCCTATCTGCTGCTGAGCAACCTGCCCTGGTATCTGCCCCAGATAGGGGATGGCGAGAGCCTGGTGGCGAGTTTTTACCTGATAGTGCTGCTGGTGATTGCGCTCTCCATCTACTCGAGCACCAGCTTGAAGTTTGTGCGGATTTTGAGTCTGGGCACCACCGTCTGCTTTATCACCCTGATCGCCCTGATGTGGGGCGCCGCCTTCCTCACCCCGACAGGGTCCCTGGCCGACTTTGCCGCCACCCTGGCACTGGTGGGGGGCTACTTTGGTCACATAGATCGCTTCGTGCTGCCCCTCAATGATTACCACGCCTTCTATCTCTACTGGTGGTTCTCCTGGAGCATCATGATCGGTCAGTTCACCGCCCGCTTCGTCGGCGGCCTGCGGACCTGGCAGCTGTTGGGGGCCATGCTGGTGTTTCCTTCCCTGGCCATCGCCGTCTGGTTTGCCGTGCTCTACTACTACCATGAGCAGGGTCTGTCGACGGCAGGCTTCTTCAACTGGGCCATGGTCGCGGTGGGGATCACCATGGTGATCAACTCCCTCGACTCCCTGATCCGCCTTTACACCGACAATCTGGGGCTGACGACCGAACGGCTCGGCAAATGGCGCTACTTCGGATTCAATCTGCTGGTGCTGGCCGGTCTGACTCTGTTGTTCAAGCTCGATTTTCTCGAGATCCAGTGGGTCGGCGCCCTGGTGATAGGGCTCTTCTTCACCTGCTTCGGTTACATTCTCAGATACAAGTTCAACGAGGTGCGCAGCATAGAGGGAGCACCCAAGGAGAATCGCCTCGATTACGGCAAGATAGAGCTGGCGGGGTGAGGTGGCGCCCGCAGGGGCGTTACCCGTTGGCGTTTGACCATGACAAAACAAAAAGCCCGCTCATTGAGCGGGCTTTTTGTGAAATTTGGCTCCTCCTGCTGGACTTGAACCAGCGACATACGGATTAACAGTCCGCCGTTCTACCGACTGAACTAAGGAGGAATTATTGGTGCCCAGAGACGGAATCGAACCGCCGACACGGGGATTTTCAATCCCCTGCTCTACCGACTGAGCTATCTGGGCAACGGCGCGCATTAAACCCTTTTGAGATGGCACTGTCAACCTGGGGGCCGGATAAATTCGCCGTTCGCTCGACATCTGCGCAATCCGCTGTTTTCCTCGCCAAGAGTCCAATGGTCAAGGGAGGGCAGGGCTCTTTAGCGCGATTGCCGGGCAGCAAAAAGGCCCCTGGAGGGGCCTTGATTGACACTGATACTACTGTTTGCTGACGATGATCCTGCCTGTGCTCATGTCCCGGGCCTGACCGGTGACCGCTATCTTGAGGCCGTACT
>NZ_AQGQ01000146.1 GCF_000388115.1 Aeromonas molluscorum 848 | reverse complement strand
AGTCGGAGACTCTGCCTGATCTACTGATAGATGCCCTGCTTGGCAGCGGCACCCGCCTGCCACTCACGACGGCCATGACAGAGATTGTCGCAACCATCAATCGCTTGCCCGCCCCGCTGCTCGCTGTGGATTTGCCCTCAGGGCTGGATGCCGACACCGGCCATATCATGGGCGATCCGGTGCGGGCGACCCGTACTCTCTGTCTGGTCGGGCTCAAGCAGGGGCTGCTTACCGGTCAGGGCCCCAGCTGGTGCGGTGAGCTGGATGTGGCCTCCCTTGGCCTGGATCTTGGCCATTGGCAAGCCCCTTCCGCTCTGCGCATCGACTATCCCGCGCTGGCCCATTTGCTCGGTCCGCGGGTGCGCAGCGCCCACAAAGGACAGCAGGGTCGAGTGCTACTGATCGGCGGCAATCAGGGCATGGCGGGCGCCATATTGCTGGCGGCCATGGCCTGCCTGCGCACGGGGGCCGGGCTGGTCAAGGTGTGCCAGCATCCGGGCAATGCCTCCGCGAGCCTGACCCAACCCGAGATCATGGCATTGGGGCGGGAGTGTCTGATCACAGCGTCATCGGCTACCGCGGGCCAGTCTGGAGACAACTCCCCTGTGGTCGGTGCACCCCCCTGGGAATCGGTAAGGGTGCTTGGGCCGGGATTGGGCATGGATGA
Source organism: Aeromonas molluscorum 848 (assembly GCF_000388115.1). Classification (GTDB taxonomy): domain Bacteria; phylum Pseudomonadota; class Gammaproteobacteria; order Enterobacterales; family Aeromonadaceae; genus Aeromonas; species Aeromonas molluscorum. The sequence goes on along the minus strand of NZ_AQGQ01000146.1, from coordinate 9,630 downwards.
GTGGGGCAAGGCCTTGTTTGATCAGACTCTGTGCCAGAGGTTGCCTCTGGTATTGGATGCAGATGGGTTGAATTGGCTGGCGCAACAGCCCCGCCATCAGGATAATTGGGTGCTCACTCCCCATCCCGCCGAGGCAGCCCGCCTGCTGGGATGCCGTACGGCCGAGGTGGAAGCCGATCGCTTCGCCGCCCTGCGTGCAATACAAGGCCGTTATGGCGGCGTTGTACTGCTCAAAGGGGCGGGTACGCTCATCACTGATGGCAAACAGATCTGGCTCTGCCAGGAGGGAAATCCCGGCATGGCCAGTGGCGGCATGGGTGACCTGTTATCTGGTATCATCGCTGCCCTTTTGGCCCAGGGGCTAGGGGCGCGTGATGCGACCTGCCTGGGCGCAGTGATCCATGGGGAGGCCGCCGATCTGGCGGCGACAGAAGGGGAGAGAGGCATGCTGGCATCTGACCTGTTGCCATGGATCCGCCTTCTGGCCAATCCCGACACTCCTGACAAGTTAAGAAGACGATGGCAAAACAGTTGATGATAGCGTTGCCGGATGAGGCAGCAACCGTAAATCTGGGTGGTCAGTTGGCGCACGCCAGCCAAGTCGCGACCACAGTCTTTATGCACGGCTCCCTGGGGGCGGGCAAGACGACGCTCACCCGTGGCTGGATCCAGGGACTCGGTCATTCAGGCAAGGTAAAGAGTCCGACCTATACACTGGTCGAGCCCTATGAGCTTGGGGCCTGGCAGGTCTATCACTTTGATTTGTATCGATTGGCAGATCCCGAGGAGTTGGAGTTCATGGGGATCCGTGACTATTTCGGCCCCAACACCCTCTGTCTGGTTGAGTGGCCTGAGAAAGGGGAAGGCTGGCTGGCCGCCCCGGATCTCGAGATTACCCTGACATATGTAGACATGCAGCGCGAGGCCTTGCTGGTGGCCCGCACTGCGATCGGCGAGGCCATTCTGGAACGGTTGCAACCCAAGTGCGTCTGATAATTTATCTGTTTTTTATTCTGCTGGCCCTGCCTGCCTGGGCCAATCAGCTCAAGAGTGTGCGGATCTGGCCCTCGCCCGATAACACTCGGGTGGTGCTGGATCTCTCCAGTTCGCCCCAGTTCAACTATTTCATCCTGACCGGACCGGACCGGCTGGTCATCGACCTCAAGGGGGCCAGCAATGGCGCCAATCTAGCCCGAGTCGAGAACAAGAGCGAGCTGGTACGCAAGATCCGCGAGAGCACGCCGGTAGACAAAGGTGGCCTGCGTCTGGTGCTGGATCTCAAGTCGGCCATCAAGCCGGTGGTGTTTCCATTGGCGCCGGCTGGTCCCTATGGTCACCGGCTGGTGATCGATCTCCCCTATGAGGAGAGTTCGGCCCGCCACGCCGCGCCGCCGCCCGCGACCCCAGGCAGCAAAGTCATTATCGCCATCGATCCCGGTCACGGCGGTGAGGACCCTGGCTCCATCGGCCCGCGTCGCACCTACGAGAAGCGAGTGACCCTGGCGGTTTCCCAGAAGCTGGCCGCACTCATCAATCGTGAGCCCGGCATGCAGGCGGTGATGACCCGCAACGGCGACTACTTCGTCGATCTCAACAAGCGCTCCGAGATTGCCCGCCGCTCCAAGGCCGATCTGCTGGTCTCGGTGCACGCGGACAGTTTTCACAACTCGCGTCCGCGCGGCGCGTCTGTGTGGGTGCTTTCGACCAACCGTGCCAACCGTGAGATGGGCAGCTGGTTGGAGAAGCAGGAGAAGCAGGGCGAACTGCTCGGGGGGGTGGGCAAGGTCATTGCCGAGTCTGACCCCAACCCCTATCTGGCGCGCACCTTCCTGGATCTCTCCATGGACAAGTCTCGCGCCGAGGGCTATGACGTCAGCCGCCAAATTTTGAAAGAGATGGGGCGGGTCGCCCGCTTGCACAAGTCCGCCCCCGAGCACGCCAGTCTGGCGGTACTCAAGGCGCCTGACATCCCTTCGGTGCTGGTGGAGACCGGGTTTATCTCCAACCACGATGAGGAGAAACTGCTGGCCAGTGCCGCCTATCAGAACAAACTGGCCCAGGCCATCTTCCAGGGCGTTCGCAACTATTACCGTGCACACCCGATCAAGGGCCCCATCATGGCCGGCAAGGTGAGCAGCTCGCCGACCCGTACCGTGCAGCAGCCGGTCAGTCAGGTGGCCCCCGCCAGCCAGTCGGCCCGCAGTGGTGCCCCCGTGGTCGGGGTAGTCAGCGCCTCAGGGGCGGGGGTCATCAAACCGATGACCAGCCTCTCTGGCAACGGCAGCCCCAACACCATAGACAAGCAGCGCAGCATCAGGCACGTGGTGACGCGCGGCGAGAGCCTGTCACGTCTTGCCGAGCGCCACGGCATGTCCATGTCCCGACTTGCTCAATATAACAATCTGAAATCCAACGAGATCCAGATTGGGCAGGTGCTCTACATACCCAAAGGATAAGCGATGCCGATCCGTATTTTGCCCCCCATCCTTGCCAACCAGATAGCCGCTGGCGAGGTGGTTGAGCGTCCCTCCTCCGTCGTCAAGGAGCTGGTCGAGAACAGCCTGGATGCGGGGGCGAACCGGATAGAGATCGACATAGACAAGGGGGGGGCCAAGCTTATCCGCATTCGTGACAACGGCTGCGGTGTCGCCCGGGATGAGCTGGTGCTGGCCCTGTCACGGCATGCGACGTCCAAGGTGGCGACCCTGGATGATCTGGAAGGGATCTGCAGCCTGGGATTTCGGGGAGAGGCGCTCGCCTCCATCAGTTCTGTCTCCCGGCTCAGCTTCACTTCTCGTACCCAGGATCAATCTGAAGCCTGGCAGGCTGAGGCGGAGGGGCGGGAGATGGACGTCACCATCAGACCCGCGGCTCATCCCGTCGGTACCACGGTCGAGGTGGTGGATCTCTTCTTCAATACCCCGGCGCGGCGCAAGTTCATGCGCAGCGAAAAGACCGAGTTTGCCCACATAGACGAGCTGGTGCGTCGCATTGCTTTGTCGCGCTTCGATGTGACTCTGCTGCTGCGCCACAATGACAAGCTGGTGCGCCAGTATCGCGCCGCCAGTACGGTGCAAGAGCAGGAGCGCCGCCTCGCTGCCGTCTGTGGCACCCCCTTCATGCACCATGCACTGGCCATCGAGAGTGAGCACAGCGACGTACGGCTGCGCGGCTGGCTGGCAACCCCGGCCGGGGCCAGGCCGCAGAACGACCTGCAGTACACCTACGTCAACGGGCGCATGATGCGCGACAAGTTGATCAACCATGCCATCCGTCAGGCCTATGACGAGCTGCTGGGACCGGATCGCTTCGCCGCCTACGTGCTCTATATCGAACTGGATCCACGCCAGGTGGACGTCAACGTGCATCCGGCCAAGCACGAGGTGCGTTTTCACCAGGCGCGGCTCATCCACGACTTCATCTATCAGGCGCTGTTTAGCGCCTTGCACCAAGTCGACAGCCAGGAGCCCCTGGCGATGAGCGAGGTTAGCCTGCCAGCCACCGAGGGCCCCGACTATCCGGGGCAGGCGGCGCGCACCGACTGGTACGGGGCTGAACATGGCTATCGTGCTCCTGCCGAAGTGCGGGAAGGGGCCCGCCAGGGGGAGCCTGGGGACGCCATGGGCAGCGACCGGACAAGTCCGGGCTGCGAGTCGCGCACCGCCAATGGTGGTCAGGGTGGACATGGTGTGAGTCAGCCACCGCAGGCCCCCAGCCGGGAAGCGCTGCGTGGCATGGCGGCCCTGTTGACCACACTACCCGGCCTCCAGGTACCAAATTTGACCACCAATAAGCCCCAGAACGACGCTCCGCTCGACGCTACTCCTCGGGCACTGACGCTGGTAGAGGGGTGTTATCTGCTGGTCGAGCTGGGGGGACGACTCGCCCTGCTGCGCTTGGTGGTGGCCGAACGCCGCCTGCTGCGCCACTGGCTGCTCGAAGGCTGGGGACAGGGACTGGCTGCTCAGCCGCTGCTGTTGCCGGTCTCCTTCAAATTGCCCAAATCCCAACATGTTGTGGCCGCTGAACAGGAAAACCTGCTCAAACGCATGGGGCTTGAGTTGAAAAGCGGTGGTCGCGACACCATGATCCTGACTCGGGTGCCGGCGTTGTTGCGCCAGACCGATCTGGCCCGTTTGCTGCCCGAGCTGCTGCAACTCCTTGAAGGCTTGAGCGCCGCCAGTGACGCGGAGCAGGCCGAAGTACTCTGCCAATGGCTGGTAGAACAAGGCTTGGCCAGTGACAAGCAATATGATTTTGCCACGGCCACTCGCTTGCTTGACGAGTTGGTTAGCCAACTGGCGGATCCGCTGAGTGACAAACGGCTGCTGCGCCCCCTCTCGCTGGCGGCGACCCTGGCCGAGTTTGCGCAAGAGTGAGGTCGCGAGCCCCAGATCTGCAAAGAGCAACAGCCTGTTTTTAGCGTTTTGTGAAAGGAATTGACCGTGACTGACTTGCCGACTGCCATTTTTCTGATGGGACCTACCGCCTCCGGCAAGACGGATCTCGCTATTGAACTGTGCCAGACCCTGCCCTGCGACATCATCAGCGTGGATTCCGCGCTCATCTATCGCGGCATGGACATCGGCACCGCCAAGCCAAATGCCGATGAGCTCAGGCTGGCACCCCATCGATTGATCGATATTCTGGATCCGGCGTTGAGTTACTCTGCGGCGGATTTTTGCCGTGATGCCTTGCGCGAAATGGACGAAATTGCCAGTCGCGGCCGCATCCCCTTGCTGGTCGGCGGCACCATGCTCTATTTCAAGGCGTTGTTGGAGGGGTTGTCGCCGCTGCCCTCTGCCGACCCTGCCATTCGTGCCGGTATTGAGGCCGATGCCGCCCGGCTGGGCTGGCAGGCCCTGCATGACGAGCTGGTGCGCCTGGATCCTGTGGCCGGGGCACGCATTCACCCCAACGATCCCCAACGGCTGAGCCGGGCCCTCGAGGTCTATCGCATCAGCGGCAAGACCCTCACCGAGCTGACCCAGGTACAAGGGGAGGGATTACCCTACAGGGTGCATCAGTTTGCCATTGCCCCGACCGACAGGGCGCTGCTTCATGAGCGTATCGAGCAGCGTTTCGATCTCATGCTGGCCCGGGGGTTCGAAGAGGAGGTCAGAGCCCTGCGCGCGCGTGGGGATCTGACTGCGGACCTACCCTCTATTCGCTGCGTTGGCTACCGCCAAATGTGGGACTACCTGGCCGGGGAACTGGGGTATGATGAGATGCGTTATCGTGGCATTGTTGCCACTCGTCAGCTTGCTAAACGGCAAATGACCTGGTTGAGGGGATGGCCTGAGGTCACCTGGTTGGGATCTGGTGAGTCTGACAACCTCGCCAGGGTCATTGCCTGCGCTGGTGCGGCTTGACACTCCCTGTATAATCAGGTTGTTATAGTGATATCCGGTGTTTAAAAACAACAAACTATAAGGAAAAAAGAAGATGGCTAAGGGGCAATCTCTCCAAGACCCGTTTTTGAATGCGCTGCGCCGTGAGCGGATTCCTGTTTCTATCTATTTGGTGAACGGCATCAAACTGCAGGGTCAAATCGAATCTTTCGACCAATTCGTCATTTTGCTGAAGAACACCGTTAGCCAGATGGTGTACAAGCATGCCATCTCTACCGTGGTGCCGGCTCGCGCCGTCAATCATCATCAGCATGCCGCCACTGGCCAGGGTGATGAGCCGTCAGGCGACAGTGAGGAGTGAGTCCAAGCGGCGAGTCAGCTCGCCATGCCTCATGAGTCCAGCTAAGGAGCAAGCGCTTGTTTGACCGTTACGAAGCAGGCGAACAGGCTGTGCTGGTGCATGTCAACTTCAGCAATGAAGGGGAGCGTGAGGATCTCGAAGAGCTCAAGCTGTTGGTGAGCTCTGCCGGGGTCAGCATGCTGGGAGTGGTCACCACCAGTCGCAGTTCGCCCAGCGCCAAGTTTTTTGTCGGCAGCGGCAAGGCGGAAGAGATCGCTTCCGAGGTGCAAGCCCTGGGGGCGGATGTGGTGATCTTCAACCACGCGCTGACCCCTGCCCAGGAGCGCAATCTGGAACGCCTGTTCCAGTGCCGGGTCGTCGACAGAACCGGGCTCATTCTCGATATCTTCGCCCAGCGTGCCCGCACCCATGAAGGCAAGCTGCAAGTTGAACTGGCCCAGTTGCGCCATCTCTCCACCCGATTGATCCGTGGTTGGACTCACCTCGAGCGCCAGAAGGGCGGTATCGGCCTGCGTGGTCCGGGTGAAACCCAGCTTGAAACTGACCGTCGTCTGCTGCGTGAACGCATCAAGGCCATATTGCGCCGGCTCGACAAGGTCGCCAAGCAGCGGGAACAGGGCCGCCGTGCCCGCAATCGCAATGAAGTGCCGACCGTTTCTCTCGTGGGTTATACCAACGCCGGAAAATCCACTTTGTTCAACGAACTTACAGATGCCAGCGTGTATGCTGCCGATCAGTTGTTCGCAACTCTGGACCCGACTCTGCGTAAAGTGGAGATCCGGGACGTCGGGGATGTGATACTGGCGGACACGGTTGGTTTTATTCGGCACCTGCCTCATGATCTGGTCGCGGCCTTCAAGGCGACCTTGCAAGAGACCCGGGAGGCTGACTTGCTACTGCATGTGGTGGATTGCGCCGACGAGCAGATGCAGGACAATATTGATGCCGTGCAGCGGGTCTTGGTCGAGATCGAATCCGATGATCGGCCCCAGCTGATGATCTGTAACAAGATCGACAAGCTGAGCGATCGCCCCGCCGCGCTGGAGCGTGACGATGAGGGCAGACCGGTCCGGGTTTGGCTCTCCGCCCAGACGGGCGAAGGCCGCGAACTGTTGTTCCAGGCCCTGACCGAATTGCTGGCTGGCACCATGGTGCACCACAGGTTGCAGTTGCCGCCTTCGGCCGCCCGGTTGCGCAGTATCCTCTATCGCCTCAAAGGGATAGAGCAGGAAGGTTTTAGCGAGGAGGGGGATTTCGTGCTGGAAGTCCGCTTGCAAGTGGCCGACTGGAACCGCCTCGTGAAGCAAGAAGGTGAAGTTTTACAACGCTTTATCATGCATTGACCCACCATATGGGCAACTGAGCCCGGTGGACTGATGCCGATAGAGATGACATCCATTCGCAAGTATTTAAATGGAGATGCTGATGGCTTGGAATGAGCCTGGTAACAACGGCAAAGACCGTGACCCTTGGGGGAATAACGGCAAGACTCAGGGACCCCCTGATCTGGACGAGATGCTACGCAAGGTCAGCCGTCGCTTCGGCGGTCTGTTTGGCGGCGGTGGTAAATCCGGTGGTGAGATAGGCAAGTTCGGCATCTCCATCGCCCTGCTGGTCGCGGTGGTGGTGTGGGTCGTCAGCGGCTTCTATACCATTCGCGAGGCCGAGCGTGGCGTTGTGCTGCGTTTTGGGGAGTACTCCCATAACGTGGATCCGGGTCTGCGCTGGAAGCCGACCTTCATCGATCGGGTTATTCCGGTGGATGTGGAGTCGGTACGTTCCCTGCCAGCCTCTGGTTTCATGCTGACTCAGGACGAGAACGTGGTCCGGGTCGAGATGGACGTGCAGTATCGCGTGGTCGATCCCCAGCAATATCTGTTCAGCGTCACCAATGCCGACGAGAGTCTGAGCCAGGCCACTGACAGTGCCTTGCGCTATGTGGTAGGCCACACCCGGATGGATGACGTCCTGACCACGGGTCGGGAAAAAGTCCGTCAGGAAACCTGGCAGGTGATCGATGGCATCATCGAGCCCTATCAGATGGGCCTGCAAATCGTCGACGTCAACTTCCTGCCGGCACGTCCGCCAGAAGAAGTGAAGGATGCTTTCGATGACGCCATCTCCGCTCAGGAAGATGAGCAGCGCTTCATCCGTGAAGCCGAAGCCTATGCCCGTGAAGTGGAGCCAAAGGCTCGCGGTTCGGTCAAACGTCTGGAACAGGAAGCCGAAGGTTACAAGTCCCAGATCGTGCTGAAGGCCAAGGGTGAAGTGGCGCGTTTCAATGAGCTGCTGCCCCAGTATCAGGCGGCCCCCGAGTTGACTCGTGAGCGTATCTATCTGGAAACCATGGAGGAGCTCTATCAGCAAGCTAACAAGGTGCTGGTCGACATGCCTGCTGGCAACAACAGCATGATCTACCTGCCGCTCGACAAACTGTCCGGCAAGGCGAACGCGGTGCAACCGACTCGTCCGGCTGGCACTCCTGCGGTGGAACCGGCTCAGCCGTCCAACGAAGGGGCCAACTCCACTCCGACGCCGCTGCGTAGCGGTGACCGTTTCAGCACAGGGAGAAACTGATAGATGAATAAAATAGCTATTGGTGTCATCGCTGTGGCTGCCATGGTCTGCTTCTCTTCCATCTTCATCGTTGATGAAGGGCAGAAGGGCATAGTGGTGCAGTTTGGCAAGGTGAAGCGGATTGACTCTGGTGAGCCTCGTCTCTACGAGCCAGGCTTGCACTTCAAGGTGCCTATGATCGATCAGGTTCGCAAGATGGATGCTCGCATTCAGACTCTGGAAGGTCAGGCGGATCGCTTCGTCACCTCGGAGAAGAAAGATCTCATCATCGACTCCTACGTGAAGTGGAAGATCGAGGACTTTTCCAAGTACTACCTGGCAACGGGCGGTGGCAACAAGATCCAGGCCGAAGACCTGCTCAAGCGCAAGATCAACAACGGTCTGCGTTCAGAGATAGGTAACCGTACCATCAAGGACATCGTCTCCGGTGAGCGTAGTACCGTGATGGAAGATGCCCTGATGAAGATGGCGCGCTCCTCCGAGCTCGGCATCAAGGTGGTGGATGTGCGCATCAAGCAGATCAACCTGCCGGTGGAAGTGTCCAACTCCATCTATCAGCGGATGCGTGCCGAGCGGACGGCCGTGGCCCGTGAGCATCGCTCCCAGGGCCGCGAGCAGGCTGAAATCCTGCGCGCCGATATCGACCGCAAGGTGACCGTCATGATCGCCGACGCCGACAGTAACGCGCGTCAGTTGCGTGGTGAAGGGGATGCCGAAGCCGCCAAGATCTATGCCGACAGCTACAAGAAAGACCCCGAGTTTTTCAGCTTCGTGCGTAGCATGGAGGCCTATCGCAAGAGCTTCGCCGGTGGCAACGACCTCATGGTCCTGAAGCCGGACAGCGAGTTCTTCCGCTACCTCAAGTCGCCGGATGGCAACAAGCAGTAAGCTTGTTATCGTATGTCGTTATGTAAAAGGGCCCGTGAGGGCCCTTTTCTATGTCTAGGGTTTACGTTTTTGTCTGTTCCGATTGGACGCTGTGGCTGATGACACCGAAGGAGGGCAGGTCTCCCGTTGCTCATTAGCGCCCATCAGGGCGGATTGATAGATAACAGGCAATAAGGCGCCATGGTGGCGCCGAGCTCACTAACAGTGACTCTGGTGATGAACAGGGGGCCGTCGAGCCGAGGGAGTCTGTCATCCATCAGGGGGAGGGCGACAGCTTCCTTCTTGAGCTGCAACCAATAAAAAGAGGCCATCAGGCCTCTTTTTATTGGTTGCAGCTCAAGAACTCAGGCGCTGCGCTGTACTGCCATCTGGGCCAGCTGGATCAGGGCCTGACGATGTTGCGACTCAGGCAGCACCATGAGCGCTGCGATGGCCTTGTCAGCCTCTTCACGG
>NZ_AQGQ01000145.1 GCF_000388115.1 Aeromonas molluscorum 848 | reverse complement strand
CTCATGTGGATCATCTTGGCTGCAACAATACGCAGACCCGCGCTCTCAAAGCGGTTGTAGATGGCACCGATCAAGTTCTTTGCTGACAGCATCCGGCTTGACGATAGAGAAGGTACGTTCGATAGCCATTAGATCTTCCTTAAACTACAGAGAATTATGATGAGAATTCATGTTCGGCGGCGATTATACGTAAACAAAAACTGGAATAACACACAATAAGGTAACTTTTTGTTAAACAAATTCATCGTTAAAACAACATGCCCGCCTATCTTGCCGCAGCTCAAGCACAAAAAAACGTGCTCTTCCCTACGATCTCTTGGTAAAAGCCGTAAAAGCTGACCTCTCCGTCTTGGATCGTAACCCCGTATCGCCGCCACAGCCGCCTCATACATTCAGGCCAGCAAGCAGCGGCTGACGCCCAAAATCGGCCATTTTGGCCTTGCCAAGGTAAAAAGGCGCCATCATGGCGCCTTGTTCATCACAGAGCAGCAGCGTCTCAAATGTTGCTCAGCGGGTCTCTTCCAGCAGGGCGCGGGCCATGGTGCGCATCCCAAGGGTATTGGCCCCGGGCGCCCAGAGGCCATCGCCATTTTCGTTGAAGCAAGCGGCAAGATCGACGTGCAGCCAGCCCTGCCCCTCGTTGGCAACGAAGCGGGAGAGGAAACCGGCCGCGTTGGAGGCACCACCCGGGCCACCCCCCGGCACCGGGCGACTATTGGCGGTGTCGGCATAGTGGGACGGACACTGCTGGCTATGCCAGGGTTCGAGTGGCAGCGGCCAGGCGGGCTCCTGCTCGGACTCGGCATAGACCATGGCCCGGTTCACCAAGCCTTTGTCCAAGCCAAACAGGGCATTGTAACGCCCCCCCAGCGCCATCACCGCCGCCCCCGTCAGGGTGGCGCCATCGATGATGAGCGGCGCGCCTGACTCGGCCGCGAGCTGCAGACCATCGGCCAGCACCAGACGCCCCTCGGCATCGGTGTTGACTATCTCCACCGTAGTGCCGTTCTTGTAGGTCAGGATATCGCCCAGCTTGTAGGCGTGGCCCGAGACCAGGTTCTCGGCGCAGCAGAGGATGAGCTTTATCCGCTTGTTCAGGCCGCGCAGCATGGCCAACGCCAGGGCGCCCGTGACGATGGCGGCGCCCCCCATGTCATGCTTCATGGTCAGCATGCCCTGAGAGGTCTTCATGGAGTAACCACCCGAGTCAAAGGTGATACCCTTACCGACCAGGGCCGCCGCGACGGGGGCCTTGGGATCCTTGCTCGGGTTGAAGTCCAGCTCCAGCATGACGGGCTCGCGATCGCTGCCGCGTCCCACCTGATAGAGACCGACCCAGCCCGCCTGGGCCAGGGCTTCCCCTTTGAGGATGCGATGGCTTACTCGGTCAGGCGCCAGCTCGGTAATAAAAGCGGCAGCCTCTACCGCCAAGTCCAGCGGCCCCAGCTGTTCGGGCGTGGCATTGGTCATCTCGCGTACCCAGCGTCCGCACAGCCAGCGAGCCTCCAGTTCTGCCCTGTCCTCCTCGCTGCAGGTGGCCCATTGCAGTTCCACTGCCCGCTTCGGGGTCTGCAACCCTTGCGCGAAGGCCCACTGCTGCTCCCTGTCCCAGTGGCCAGCCAGGCTGACCCTGTAGATCCCCTGGCTGCAGAGGCGGCGCGCCGCCTGCTGGATATCGGACAAGGGGGTCGCACTCACCAGATGGATCTGGGCACCGTCGACACGGTGCGAAATGAGGGCGCCTTCGCCCCATTCGGCGGCGGCAAATTCACGGCTTAACCAGATGTTCATGCGCACACCTCCTCGAGCCACCGCGCGATAGTGCGCAGGCCGTGGCCCTTGGCACCGGTGGCCCAGAGATCGTTGCCCGCTTTCTGATAGGCGCCCGCCAAATCCATGTGCAGCCACCCCTTGCCCTCGTCACGGACGAAGCGCGACAGGAATGCGGCGGCCGTGGTGGCGCCGGCCGTGCCTTCGGCGGTGGCCACGTTGCTCATGTCGGCAAAAGAGGAGCCGAGCTGGCCCTGATGCCAGGTCTCCAGCGGCAGCACCCAGGCTTTTTCATTCTCCGCCTTGGCGGCGGCAAGACCACGAGCCTGCTCGGTCTCATCCAGGGCGAACAACGCATTGTAGTCACGTCCCAAGGCCATTTTGGCGGCGCCGGTCAGGGTCGCGGCATCCAGGATATAAGGCGCGCCACTTTCACCCGCCGTCAGCAGGCCATCGGCCAGTACCAAGCGGCCCTCGGCATCGGTATTCTGGATCTCGACACTGATCCCGTTGCGATAGGTGAGGATGTCACCGAGTTTGAAGGCGTGGCCGGAGACCAGGTTCTCGGCGCAGCAGAGGATGAGCTTGACCCGCTTGTCCAGGCCACGGGCGATGGCCAGTGCCAGACCGCCAGTCACCATGGCTGCGCCACCCATGTCGGACTTCATCGGCAGCATGCCATCGGATGACTTCATGCTATAACCACCGGAATCGAAGGTAATGCCCTTGCCTACCAAGGCCGCGGCCACCGGGGCTGCGGGATTGCCAGTCGGGTTGTAATCGAGCTCCAGCAGCACGGGTTCACGCTCACTGCCCCGCCCCACCGACCAGATGCCGATGTGACCGGCCTCCTTCAAGGCTTCACCGCTGGTGATGCGCGCGGTCACCTTGTCACCGGCCAGACCGCGAATGAGCAGCAGGGCGGACTCAGCCAGACTCATGGGGTAGATCTCCTCCGGACAGCCGTTGGTCACGTCCCGCACCCAGGCACTCGCCTTGAGCAGGCCATCGAGAGCCTTGGCGTCTTGCGCCGACTGCTCACCAAATTCCAGCGTCCGCTCACCCTTGGCGGCATAGAATCCTTGGGCAAAAGCAAAACGACGTTCTAGATCCCAGCCTTCCCCCATCAAACGCACCCGCTTGATACCGGAAGACTCCAGGCGACGACCGGCACGCTGGATGGCACGCATCGGCTCTTTGTCTAGATGCACACGGGTCTCATCACCATTAAAACTCAGCAGGGCACCCTCGCCCCAGTGGGCAGGGGCAGCCTGGGTGGACAACACTACATTCATCATCTCAGCCATCTCTCTTGCTTCCTTTTCTTTGGCATACTCTTTTTGGCAAAACTGTCGGCTTCACGCCCTCAATCCACACTGGCCGAACCAGGAAATCGGGCAATAAAAAAGGCCGTCCCCTTTCGGGTCACGGCCTTCACCATATCACTTTTATGTCAGGACTGACTGCATGCTCAATTAACCAGTGCGCAATCAGTGACGCTCGGAGGCAAGGTTGAGGGTGTACTTGGGCAGCTCCACCACCAGATCCTCATCGGCCAGACGCGCCTGGCAGCTCAGACGGGACTCAGGCTCCAGTCCCCAGGCCTTGTCCAGCATGTCATCTTCCAGCTCATCGCTCGGCTCCAGGGAATCAAACCCCTCACGTACCACGCAGTGGCAGGTGGTGCAGGCACAGGATTTCTCGCAGGCATGCTCTATCTCTATGCCGTTGCGCAGGGCTATGTCCAATATGGTTTCACCGCTTGCCCCTTCCAGGGCAGCCCCTTCCGGGCAGAGTTCGGGATGGGGCAAAATGATCAGTTTCGGCATATCACACCTTGTTAACGTCTTGGCCAGTCAGCGCCTTGCGGATGGAGGCATCCATGCGACGGGAGGCAAACTCGCCACTGGCAGCATCCGCCGCCTCGATGGCATCTTTTATTTGATTGGTCGAACCGGACTGCCGCATCTGCTTGAGATGGGCGATGGCGGCGTCGATCTCGGTGCGCTCGCGGGCGCTCAACAGCGCCTCGCCGTCCACGGCCAGCGCGGCATTGAGGCTCTCGATCACCCGGTCCGCGTCCACTTGCTGTTCTGCCAGCATACGCGCCGCCATGTCCTGCTCCGCGTGTTCGATGGAAGCGGTCAGCATGTTGAGGATGTCATCCTCTGCCAGGCCATAGGAGGGTTTGACCTGAATGTCAGCCTGTACCCCTGAGGATTTCTCCATGGCGCTGACCGACAGCAGACCGTCCGCATCCACCTGGAAGGTGACGCGGATGTGGGCAGCGCCCGCCGCCATCGGCGGGATCCCGGTCAGGGTGAAGCGGGCCAGGGAGCGGCAATCTGCAACCAGCTCCCGTTCCCCCTGCACCACGTGGATTGCCATGGCCGTCTGACCATCCTTGAAGGTAGTGAACTCCTGGGCGCGGGCCACGGGTATGGTGGTGTTGCGCGGGATCACCTTCTCGGCGAGGCCGCCCATGGTCTCGAGTCCCAGAGAGAGCGGGATCACATCCAGCAGCAGCATCTCGGCATCAGGCTTGTTGCCCACCAGAATGTCGGCCTGGATGGCGGCGCCTATGGCCACTACCTTGTCCGGATCTATGCTGGTGAGCGGCGTGCGGCCAAAGAAGCTACCGACTTGCTCACGCACCAGTGGCACTCGGGTAGAGCCACCGACCATGACCACTTCCAGCACTTCAGCGGCGCTGAGACCGGCATCTTTCAGGGCGCGGCGACAGGCCAGCAAGGTACGTTTGACCAGGGGCAGTATGAGGGCATCGAACTGGACACGGGAGAGCTCTCCCTGCCAACCGGCGAAGGCGCACGAGACAGAGTCTGTATCGGTCAATCCATGTTTGATGGCGGTCGCGGCATCGAGCAGCTCACGTTGCAGACGAGCATCGAGCTGACCATCCAACCCGGCCTGGGCCTTGAGCCAATCGGCAAGCAGGTGATCGAAGTCATCGCCCCCCAGGGCTGAATCGCCACCGGTGGCCATCACCTCAAACACGCCGCGATGCAGGCGCAGTATGGAGATGTCGAAGGTTCCGCCGCCGAGATCGTAGACGGCAATAACCCCCTCCTGCCCGGAATCCAGGCCATAGGCGATGGCGGCAGCAGTGGGTTCATTGAGCAGACGCAGCACATGCAGACCGGCCAGACGAGCCGCATCCTTGGTGCCCTGACGCTGGGCATCATCGAAATAGGCGGGCACGGTAATGACGACGCCATCGAGGTCGCCGCCCAGGGTCGCGGCACCACGGGCAGCCAGACTCTTGAGTATTTCGGCCGAGACCTGCACCGGATTGACCAACCCCTGACGTGTCAGGATCTGGGGTGACCCATTGTCGCTTGCCACGAATTCATAGGGTTGCTGACGCAGATCCAGATCTGCCAGCGCCTTGCCCATCATGCGTTTGACCGAAATGATGGTGTTCTGGGGATCCTGGGCGGCCTCGGCTTTCGCATCGAAACCGACTCGAATGCTGTCAGCCTGATAGTGAACGGCAGAAGGCAGCAGGGCCCGGCCAGCGGTGTCATTGAGCGTATCGGCCTGACCGCTACGTACCGCAGCAACCAGCGAATTGGTGGTGCCCAGATCGATGCCGACGGCACGTTTATGCTGATGAGGCGCGGCGCTCTGGCCGGGCTCGGCGATTTGCAGTAATGCCATGGGTAATCACATTTCCAGCGTTAGAAGATCAATATTCGAACAGCGAGTCTTCGAAGCGCTCCAGCTCTTCGAACAACTTGTCGACGAACTTGAGTTTGCGCACACAATCGGCCGCCTTGGGATCCTCGCCACTGGCGAGAGTCTGGGTCAGCTGTTGCATCAGGTGGTGGTGCTCCTGGTCGATTTCGCGGCGAAAATCCGCGATGGCCGCCTCAGGTTGCGCATCGCACTTGAGGTCTGCGAGGCGCTCACGCCACTCTAGCTGCTGCATCAGAAACGCAGTGTCTTGCAGGGTTTGCTGTTCAGCTCGAATGTCGGTGCCACGCAGGGAGAGCAGGTACTCGGCACGCAGCAAAGGCGCTTTGAGGGTAGAAAAGGCATCATTGATGCGAGCGGCTTGCTGCACTGAGGCCAGCCGCTCCCGTTCGGGAGCGGTGGCGAAGCGATCAGGATGGAACTGAGTTTGCAGTTGGCGGTAGGTATCCCCTAGCTGCCGGGTATCGATCTCGAACCCCGGAGCCAGACCGAACAACTCGAAATGGTTCATGAGCGACCCTTAGACACTGAAACTTTCGCCACAACCACATTCGCCCTTGGCGTTGGGGTTATTGAACTGGAAGCCCTCGTTGAGGCCCTCCTTGACGAAGTCCAGCTCGGTGCCATCCAGATGGGCAAGGCTCTTGGCATCGACGATGATCTTGACACCCTCTTGCTCGAACACCTTGTCCCCGTCATTCAACTCATCGACGAACTCCAGCACATAGGCGAGCCCTGAGCAGCCGGTGGTCTTGACGCCGAGACGCAGGCCCAAGCCCTTGCCCCGGTTGATCAGAAAACTGGATACCCGCTCTGCCGCGGATGCTGTCATGGTAATGGCCATACTGCTCTCCGGACCTTAAACGAGACCTTTCTTCTGCTTGTAGTCGGCGATGGCTGCCTTGATGGCATCCTCAGCCAGAATGGAGCAGTGGATCTTGACCGGTGGCAGTGCCAGCTCCTCGGCGATGTCGGTGTTCTTGATACCAGCCGCTTCGTCCAGAGTCTTGCCCTTGACCCATTCGGTCACCAGCGAGCTGGAGGCAATGGCAGAGCCACAACCATAGGTTTTGAACTTGGCATCTTCAATGATGCCGGCGTCGCTGATCTTCAGTTGCAACTTCATGACGTCGCCGCACGCTGGGGCGCCGACCATGCCGGTGGCGATGCTGGGATCATTTTTGTCGAAACCACCGACGTTACGGGGGTTTTCGTAGTGGTCTATTACTTTTTCACTGTAAGCCATGATTAACTCCTGCTGATTCCGTTGTAGCCACTGACCTTGAGGATCAGTGGTGTGCCCATTCGACCGTGTTCAGATCGACGCCGTCCTTGTACATCTCCCACAGGGGAGACATCTCGCGTAAACGACCGATGGAGTCACGGATAAGCTTGACTGCGTAGTCGATCTCTTCTTCTGTGGTGAAGCGACCCATGCTGAAACGGATGGAGCTGTGTGCCAGCTCGTCGTTCAGGCCCAGGGCGCGCAACACATAAGAGGGTTCCAGGCTGGCAGAGGTACAGGCCGAGCCCGAAGAGACAGCCAGATCCTTGAGTGCCATGATGAGGGATTCCCCTTCCACATAGGCAAAGCTGACATTGAGGTTGCCCGGCACGCGCTGGTCGAGATCGCCGTTGATGTAAACGGCTTCGATGTCTTTGACGCCATCCCACAGACGCTGACGCAGGGCCATCATGCGTGGTGCTTCACTGGCCATCTCTTCTTTGGCGATGCGGAACGCCTCGCCCATACCGACAATCTGGTGAGTCGGCAGTGTGCCGGAGCGCATGCCGCGCTCATGACCGCCACCGTGCATCTGGGCTTCCAGACGAACACGGGGCTTACGGCGCACATAGAGAGCACCTATGCCTTTGGGGCCATAAACTTTGTGAGCGGAGACGGAGAGCAGGTCGACCTTGAGCGCCTCGACATCGACCGGGATCTTGCCGGCACTCTGAACGGCATCGACGTGCAGGAAAATCTTGCGCGAACGGCACAGGTTGCCGATGGCGGCGATGTCTTGCACCACACCGATCTCGTTATTGACGTGCATGATGCTGACCAACACGGTGTCGTCGCGCATGGCGCCTTCAATCTGCTCGAGGGTGAACAGACCGTTGGGCATGGGCTCGAGGTAAGTCACTTCATAACCTTCACGCTCCAACTGACGGCAGGTGTCGAGCACCGCTTTGTGCTCAGTCTTGGAGGTGATGATGTGCTTACCTTTGCTGGCATAGAAATGTGCTATGCCCTTGATGGCCAAGTTGTTGGATTCAGTCGCACCAGAGGTGAACACGATCTCGCGGGGATCGGCACCAATGAGCTCTGCCACTTGATTACGGGCCAGATCGACCGCCTCTTCGGCCTGCCAGCCGAAACGGTGAGAACGGGAAGCCGGATTGCCAAACAGGCCATCCATGGTGAGGCACTGCATCATCTTCTCTGCGACTCTGGGATCAACAGGGCAGGTTGCCGAATAATCAAGGTATATAGGCAGTTTCATCTTTTTCTCCGTTACAGACCCACCACACATCGGTTGGCTGTGGAAAGCACGTTTATAGTTGGACTTTCAAGCTCACATCACCGCGTTCTACCCGGTCAACCAGGGACAACACGGTCTTCATCTGTTCATCTTGCTTGTCAGCAATGCGGCGCACATCTGCCTGCCCGACCAGTTCGGCCAGGGAGATATCACCGAGGAAACTGGAGATACGTTCGCTGAGATCGCGCCACAGAGAGTGGGTCAGGCACTGGGTGCCGCCATGGCAACCGCCTTTACCCAAGCACTTGGTGGCGTCGACCGACTCATCGACTGCGGTGATCACCTGGCCGACCGAGATGGCCGCCGGATCCAGACCGAGTCGATATCCGCCGCCGGGTCCCCGCACACTGCTCACCAGACCATGCTTGCGCAGGCGGGCAAACAACTGTTCCAGATAAGAGAGAGAGATACCCTGGCGCTCGGAAATATCAGCCAGGGGCACAGGCCCCTGATCAGCATGCAACGCCACATCTAGCATGGCTGTTACTGCATAACGTCCTTTGGAAGTCAGTCTCATATCCGTTACCGTCTTGCGAACCAATTGGCAATTATGGTCACATACCCGACTAAATCAGTCAAGTATATAGTTGACCGTTTTAGTCGGGATTAATCCTGGGGTCTTGGTTTCTGAACCGACGTCAGTATGCCGCGCAAGATGTTGAGTTCGACCGCCTCAGGGCGGGCCCGATTGAACAGGCGACGCAACTTGTTGATCACCTGCCCCGGATGCTCTTCGCTAATGAAGCCGGTCTGCAGCAGCGTCTGCTCCAGATGGCGATAAAACCCATCAAGCTGTTCACCACTCGGGTAGGCGACCTCGTTCATGGGCTCAGGTGCCTGCTCCTGGTTAGCCAGCCAGTGCATGCGTATTTCGTAGCAGAGGGTCTGCACCGCCATGGCGAGGTTGAGGGAGCTGTACTCGGGATTGGCCGGGATGGCCACATGGAAGTGGCACTTCTGCAGCTCGTCATTGGTGAGGCCTGTGCGCTCACGGCCAAATACCAACGCGACCGGATACTGGCTCGCCTCGCTAACCAGTTTCGCTCCCGCTTCGCGCGGATCCAGCATGGGCCAGCTCAGGGTACGGGAGCGGGCGCTGGTGCCAATCACCAAGGCGCAATCGGCGATCGCCTCATCCAGGGTCGCAACGACCCGGGCATTGGCCAGTATATCGCTGGCGCCAGCCGCCAGGGCGTTGGCATGGCTATCGGGCAGCTCCTGGGGATCAACCAGTATCATATTGCTCAGGCCCATGGTCTTCATGGCGCGAGCGGCCGACCCCATGTTGCCGGTGTGAGAGGTGTTTACCAAGACGATACGAATCTTATCCAACATGCCCGGTCAATCTTTCGTGAAAAATGGCGCGCAATTGTAACATAGCCAATGCCCCTTTTGGCATCGTAAATGGCATCCATTTCACAGATAAGAGGGAACTAATCCCCAAGGGAGTCGGGACTAACAAGATAGGAAGATCACGTCGAGGTATGTCGGCATGTTGCCACGCAGATTATATGAAAGCTTGCCAAGTGTTTACTTGGGCGGGGGCAGCTTGTTGCTGCTGCTCGGTCATCGCCCCTTGATATGGGGGGCTGGCGCGCTGTTGTTTGGCTGCGGCGCCCTGCTCTGGATGATGCGTTCCAGCTACAGGCGCACCGACCTGGTCGTTTATCCGCTGCACCGCTGGATTAGCCCCGAGTGGCTCTATGAGGCGCAGCCTTTTCTCCTGCTCGGCTTGGCCATTGCCTTGGGCCAGCTCGAGCAAGGGGGTTGGCTGGCGCTGCTGATTGCTGGCTAGGCCCTGCGTTGTCTCTGGGCAAGGCACCGGCATCGTCATCACACCCCGGGGCTGGTGTTACAACTAAAGCGCAGCACCTTGCGCCGTCGCCACCGCTTGCTCTGATGCCGCCCCTTCCCGCTCGATAAAGTAGGCCAGATCCAGCAAGGGGTACTTGAGCAAGGCAGGCAAGGAGGCCAAATCCAGGCTGTCGATCAGGTTCTTGAGCTCGAGGCCGAGTTCAGTATCCCCTTCAATTTTGAGGCGACGCTGGAAGAAGAGCGTATCCGGGTCTTCCCTGCGCGCCGCAATGAGGATCAGATCCTTGCTGCCACCGCTGAAGCAGACATCCACGCGAGGCGCTCCTTCGGCCAATACCAGGTGCCCTTCCCGCAAGCTGATGAACCAGCGCAGTGCCAGATCCGTCACCTCGACCTTCAACCACTTGCCCGTCAGGAAGTCGAGATCCCCGTCAGCGATGGCCTCTCGAAACACCCGAGCCAGCAAGGGCTCCATCAGCCTGCGTTGCAGGGTAAAGGCACC
>NZ_AQGQ01000144.1 GCF_000388115.1 Aeromonas molluscorum 848 | reverse complement strand
GAGCAAGGGCAGGCTGAAGGTATTCCTAGGCGCTGCGCCTGGCGTAGGCAAGACCTAGCCATGTTGCTGGCGGCGCGGGAACAGGCCAGAGAAGGGACGGACATACTGATCGGTGTGGTGGAGACCCATGGCCGTCAGGAGACGTTGGCCCTGCTCGATCAGCTGGCCATCTTGCCACGCAAGACCCATCTGCACCGCCAGCAACGACTCGACGAGATGGATCTGGATGGCTTGCTGACCCGCAAACCCGCCATCGCCGTGGTTGACGAACTGGCACACAGCAACGCCCCGGGTAGCCGCCACGAGAAGCGCTGGCAGGATGTGCAAGAGCTGCTCGATGCAGGTATCGACGTCTACACCACCCTCAACGTGCAACACCTGGAGAGCCTCAACGATCTGGTGTGGCAACTGACGGGAGTCAGGGTCAGGGAGACTCTGCCAGACAGTGTCTTGCTGGAAGCCGACAGCCTGGTACTGATAGATCTGCCCCCCCGCGAGCTGCTCGATCGCCTGCGCGAGGGCAAAGTCTATGTGCCACAGCAAGCCATGGCGGCCCTGCACTCCTTCTTCTCTCTCAACAACCTCACCGCCCTGCGCGAGCTGGCGATGCAGACTGCCGCCAGCCATGTGGAGGGAGATCTGCAACTGCAGTGGCAGGCCGCCGGCAAGAGCACCCAGCCGCTGCGGGGCAAGTTGATGGTCTGCCTCGGGGAACAACATGGCCCGGCCCTGGTACGCCACGGCCATCGCCTCGCCCAGCGCCGCCAACTGCCCTGGCTGGTGGTGCATGTGGATAGTCGTGGCCAGCGCTCGCCCCAGCTTGAACAAGCGCTGGCACTGGCCGCCCAACTGGGTGCCAAGGTGTTGACTCTCTCCAGCCCGGCGGTAGCCGATACCCTGATGGAGACGGCTGCCCAGCAGCAAGCCTCGCAACTGCTGCTCGGCAAGCCCCACAAGGCCCCCTGGCGGCGCTCTCTGGTACAGCATTTATTGCAACGGGCCCGCGGACTGGAGATCACCCTGGTCGATACAGGCCCCCACCACGCAGGGCCCATTCTGCGCGAGGCGCCGCCCGGGCAGATGAGACAGTGCCTGCTGGCGGTCGCCATCATGGCCATCACTTCGGCCATAGCCTGGGGTCTCTCCCATTGGCTACCTGCCGCCTCCCTGCCATTGCTGTTTGTACTGGGGGTGCTGGCCACGGCGCTCACCACCAGCCAACTGCCCGCGATTCTGGCCGCCATCCTCGGCTTTCTCGCCCATAACCTGCTGTTTACTGTGCCCTACTTCTCCTTGACGGTACACAGTCACAGCGACCTGCTGACCCTGTTCGTGCTGCTCATCGTCGGCATAGCAGCGGGGCGGCTCGCCTCTCGCCAACGTCAGCAATTGATCGGGCTGCGTGAGACTCAGCAGCTCGGCACCGCCCTGCTCTCCCTCAGTCAGGAGCTGGCCAGCGCCAATGGTCCGGAGGAAGTGTTACGCCAAGGTGCGCAAGCCATCTCCCTTGCCCTGACCCAGCCAGCCTTCGCCATCGACAACCTCTATCAGGATCGCGCCGGTACCACCCCTTACCTGCCTGGTCAGACCGACAAGGCGGCCATCGACTGGAGCCTCTCCCAGCAGCAGAGCGCCGGCGCCCACACCGCCACTCTCAACGCCGCCGAGGCCCAATATCACCCGCTCACCCGTGAACTGGTCCTCGGCATTCGACTGGCTCAACCCCTCTCCGCGTCGGCCGAACACCAATTGCAGGCTCTGCTGACCGATATCCGCGCCGCCCTTGCCCGTATCGAACTGAATGAACGGCTGGCCCAGAGCCAGCTGCAAGCGGAAACGGACAGGATGAGAGCCGCCCTGCTCTCTTCCGTCTCCCATGACCTGAAGACGCCACTGGCCGCCATCATGGGGGCTGGCAGCACACTCCTGGCGTACGGCGACAGAATTGGCCAACAGGACAGGGATGAACTGCTGCTCTCGATACAGGAAGAGGCTCAACGCCTGCACAGTTATGTGCAAAACCTGCTGGATATGACCCGCATTGGTTCGCCGGATTTCCAGCTCAAGCGAGACTGGGTAGATCTGGCCGAACTGGTAGAGAACGCCCGCCGCCGCCTCGATACGTCCTGGCGTCAGCACGCCCTGTTGATCCACTTCGACCAGACTCCGCCGCTCCTCTATGTCCATGGCGCCCTGCTCGAACAAGTGCTGGTCAACATCCTGGACAACGCCTCTCGCTACTCCCCAGCCGGTACGCCCATAGAGTTCAGAGTCATGCTGGCCGAGCCCGATCTCATCTTGGATGTCATCGACATTGGGGTCGGCATCGCCGCCGCAGACAGAGACAAGATCTTCAATCTCTTCTATACCCAGCCGGTGGGAGACAGTGGCAGTCGTGGCACCGGGCTTGGTCTCGCCATCTCCCGCGCTATGATAGAGGCCCATGGCGGCCGTATCTGGGCCTTCGCCGGTCCCAACGGCAACGGCACCTGCATGCGTATCTCCCTGCCGCTGGCCCTCAATGCCCCTCACGGCCAGGAAGGATGAGATGGCCTTCACACTTCACACGGATTGAACATGCACTTCAGGAGAGCAGATGGCCCATATATTGGTCATAGATGACGAAGTCCCGATCCGGCGCTTTTTGCGCATCAGCCTGATCGCCGAGGGTCATCAGGTGAGCGAGGCGGCCAGTGTGCAGGAGGGGCTAACCCAGTATCGTCACCTCAATCCTGATCTGGTCATTCTGGATCTGGGTCTACCCGATGGTGATGGCCTGGCGGTGTTGCAAGCCATTCGGGCCCACCACCCTCATCCGGTCTTGATCTTGTCGGCACGGGATTCGGAGCAGGAAAAGGTACGACTGCTGGATGCGGGCGCCAACGACTACATGAGCAAGCCGTTCGGCATTGGGGAGATGATGGCCCGCATCCGGGTGCTGCTGCGGCAGCGAGCCGGGGCCAGCAGTGGTGACAGCCGCCACTTCCCCCAGTGCGATCTGACCCTGGAGATAGGCAACCACAAGGTGAGTCTGCGTGGCCAGGAGATCGCGCTCTCGCGCAAGGAGTTTGCCCTGTTGCAGACGCTAGTCTGCCACCCGGGAAAACTGGTCTTGCAGACTCAGCTACTCAACGAGATCTGGGGCCCCAGTCACAAGGAAGATACCCACTACCTGCGTATCGTCATCGCCAGCCTGCGCAAGAAGCTGGGAGATAACCCTCAGCAACCCAGCCTGATCGAAACCGAATCTGGCATCGGCTACCGTTTTATCGGCAGCTGATGTTTCACGTGGAACGTCGCCCGCTACACAGAACGGCCAACACGCCACAGCCTGCGAGCAACAACCCCAGATCCTGCACGAGTGCGGCCATCGCCAACCCCAGGCTGAGCAACAGATAGTAAGCCAGCCCGAACAGGGCGCCAGCACTGCCTGCCACCTCGCGATAGGCCAGTAAGGCCTGGCTGAGCACATTGGGAATGGCGATACCAAAGGCCACCACGACCCCCATCATGGGCAACAGGAACCAGAGCGAGCCCTGGCTCGCCCACACAGCAACCCCCGCCCCCAGCGCCAGCGACGCGGCCAGGCGGATAAGCGATAGCGACTGCCGCCCCTTGCCCAGCAGATGCTTGTTCAGCAAACTGCCGAGCAGGGTCGCCACTGCCAACACGGCGCCGGAATAACCAAACTCGCTGGCACTCAAACCCAATCCAGCAAACAGGAATGGCGCCAAGCTGTAGTAACCAAACAGCATGGTATTGAACAGGGCAACCAGCAGGGCGCTGCGCCAGAGCCCGCCATCCCGCACCATACGGCAAGCCAGTGGCCACAGGGCAATTCGAGTCGTGGTTTCTGGACGGGTTTCCGGTAACCGCCAGCTGGCAATCAATCCCAGTACCACCGCCAGTACCATCAAGCCGCTGAAGACCCCCAGATAGCCAAACTGCTCGGCCAGCAGACCGCCACTCACCAATCCCAAGACCGGACTGATGGACAGCGCCACTCCCATCACCGAGAAGACACGAGCCAACTCGCTGCCCTGGTAGCTGTCGCGCAGCATGGTCTGGGTCACGACCGATCCCACGGCGGCACCAAAGGCCAAGATGACCCGGGCTGCCAGCAGGGTTTCGAACTGGGTCGCCAGCAGCGCCAGCAAGGTTCCGAACCCATATGTCAGCAGGCCAGCCAGCATCGCGGGACGTCGCCCTATCAGATCGCACAATCGACCCCAACAGACAACGCCCACGGCAAATGCCAGAAAATAGACCGACAGCGTCTGGGATGCCTGCCCGTCGCTCACCCGGAACTGACTGGCGATGTGAGTCAGCGCCGGGCTGTAGATGGTCTCCACTATCTGGGGAAACATCATCAATCCGACCACCAGCCAGCGCGGTGGCAGCCTGTTGTTCATGACAGCCTCCTTAATAACAGGCTGCCATTCTAGGGAGAGGCGCAATGTCTGATTACAATAAGCAGGACTATAAATATCAATAATCGGACATATGGCCTTTATTCTTCCCGATCACCCTTTTGACCCGGACCAGCAAAGTGGCAATGCAATCGGCATTGCTTCTGCATTGGGTTGGCATGACTCAGGCCTGCATCAGCATCAGCGCCATCAGTTGCTGTTCGCCCAGGCAGGCTGCATGAGCATAGAAATGGCCAATCAGCTCTGCTTGCTGCCACCCAGCCGGGCAGCCTGGTTACCGGCAGGCACACCCCATAGAGTTTTGATGCGTGGGGTGGTGGCTTATCGCTCCCTCTACTTCACGCCACAACCAGCGCTGCCAGCCAGTGTGCAGGTGATTGCGGTCAATCCGCTGCTGCGGGAGGTCATAGAACGCATGGCGTTCTGGTCATGGGATAAACCGGAAGAGGAACAGTGCAGGATGCTGGCACTCTTCATGGAGGAGTTGGCGCAAGCACCACGAGAATCCTGGCAGTTACCTCTGCCGACAGACCCGCGCCTGACAGCCTGGTTGCAGGAGATAACGCAGGGTGACACCCTGCCCGATCGGCTCAACCGGCTGGCCGAACGGGTGGGTGCCAGCGACAAGACAATTGGCCGAATCTTCATGCGGGACACAGGCATGAGCTATCAGGCCTGGCGTCAGCAGTGGCGTCTGCTACGCGCTATGGAGCTGTTGGCCGAGGCCGTACCCAACAGCCGGGTGGCTGCTGCGCTGGAATTCTCCAGCGACAGCGCCTTCATCAGCTTCTTCAAACAGCACATGGGGCAGACCCCCATGCAGTATCTCAACTGCGGGGAGCGGTCGACACGGCCGGGCTGATCTCTGTCACCAGGGTATCGAGGGGGAGCTGTCTCAGATTGACCATGGCATCGGCCACCACAGACCGGGAGGCCTGCTGCTGCTGTTCGTGGATCTCTTGCTGCAAACTCGCCAGATCCAGTTCGGGTCTGGCGGCATCATCGGCCATGACAGACAGGCTCAGGGTGCTCAGCATCAAGGTGGTGATCAGGCTCTTCATGTTCATTTCTCCGGTATGAGTCGCTATGACAGCCTGACTATTCCAATTCTTGTGCCAAAATCACAACATATTGATATTTAGGTTTTTTATCTAAAAATCGCCTTACCATTGCCAAGCGAAACTCATCATTAGTTCAAATTCAAACCAATTAATGGCGATTTTTACCACCAGTTAAACGGCCTGTTTTGTTCCACGTGGAACAAAGGATTTTTTCATCGACACCCGCTTTTAAACTGAGCTAAGGTCTACATCTTCGCAACAGACTCTGGAAGCGTTACCGAATGGAATTTTCTGTATTCGGCGAGAAGTTCACTCGCCACGCAGGTATCACCCAACTCATGGATGATCTCAATCAGGGGCTGACCAACCCGAATGCCATCATGCTGGGGGGAGGCAATCCGGCCCCCATACCGGCCATGCTGGAGCGTTTTCAACAACAGGCGCAGACACTGCTCGACAGTGGTGAGCTGATCAGAGCAATGGCCAACTATGATGGCCCCCAGGGCAAAGACAGATTCACCCAGGCGCTGGCCAAGTTACTCAAGGCTGAATTGGGCTGGGATATTTCGGCTCGCAACATTGCCCTTACCAATGGCAGTCAGACCGCCTTCTTCTATCTGTTCAATCTGCTGGCCGGCGAGTTCAGCGATGGCCGCAAGAAGAAAATCCTCTTTCCGCTGGCCCCCGAATACATTGGCTACGGTGATTCTGCCCTGACTGAAGAGCAGTTCGTCGCCTACAAGCCCACCATAGAGAAACTGCCGGAGGGCCAATTCAAATACCATGTGGACTTCGAGCGCCTGGAAGTCGGAGATGACATTGGCGCTATCTGCGTCTCTCGTCCTACCAATCCGACCGGCAACGTGCTGACCGATGAGGAAATTGAGCACCTGGATCAGATAGCCCGCGACAAGGGCATCCCCCTTATCCTCGACAATGCCTATGGTGTGCCCTTCCCCGGCATCATCTTCAGTGAGGCCAAACCCTTCTGGAACAGCAACACCATTCTCTGTATGAGCCTCTCCAAGCTGGGGCTGCCGGGCACCCGCTGTGGTATCGTCATCGCCAACGAGCAGGTCATCCAGGCCATGACCAACCTGAGCGGCATCATCAACCTGGCACCGGGTAGCCTGGGGCCTGCGCTGACCATTCCCTTGATCGAGAGCGGAGAGATCATCGAGCTGAGCGAACAGGTAGTGAAGCCCTTCTATCGCCAGCGTGCCGATCTGGCCGTCCGCCTGCTGCGCGATGCCATCCCGGATCCGCGCTTCCATATCCACAAGCCGGAAGGTGCGCTGTTCCTCTGGCTCTGGTTCGAGGACTTGCCGATCCATTGCCAGGAACTCTACGAACGTCTCAAGCAGAAGAACCTGCTGATAGTTCCTGGCCACTACTTCTTCCCGGGCATAGAGGATCAGAACTGGCGCCACAGCCAGGAGTGCATTCGCCTCAACTATGCCCAGAATGAAGACCTGGTGCGCCGTGGTGTCGCCATTCTGGCCGAGGAGATCAATGCCCTCTATGGCACCGAGACCCGGGCCCGGGTCGGTTGAAAAATCTCGACAGACAAATACAAAAGGCCTGCAAATGCAGGCCTTTTTCACGACGGTATGCTTAGCTCGGCAATGCCAGCGAGTCTGACTTACCAATGGGGATGGTGCGTGGCTTGAGCGCCTCTGGCATGTCACGGGCCAGTTCTATAGTGAGCAAGCCATGCTCGAGCTTGGCACCCTGCACTTCGACATGCTGGCTCAGCTTGAAGGCCAATTCGAAGTCACGCTCGGCGATCCCCTGGTGGAGGAAGTGACGCTCCCCTTCAGCGGGGACCTTGCGTCCTTTTACCTTGAGGGTGCCCTGTTCGGTTTCCAGCTCCAGCTCCTCTCGCTCAAACCCAGCCACGGCGATGGTGATACTGTAGCTGTTCTCTCCCCGCTTCTCGATATTGTAGGGGGGATAGGCCGAGTTCTTCTGTGCAAACGCGCCTTCCAGTTCACGGGCCATCCGCTCGAAGCCAACGGCATTGGAATAGAGATGAGAAAAATCGAGGTTCTGCATAATCCTATCCTTCTAATAAGCAACAGGTTTCAATCAGGCGGGCCCATGGATCGGCACCCTGCAATTCATAAGGTTCAGCCGTTGATGGCAATCTTGCGTGGCTTCATGGCCTCGGGCACTTCGCGCATCAACTCGATGTGGAGCAAGCCGTTCTTCAGGTCAGCCCCCTTGACTCGCACATAGTCAGCAAGCTGGAAGCGACGCTCGAAGCCTCGCTCGGCTATGCCCTGATAGAGATAGTTGCGATCGGACTCTGCCTGCTTGTTGCCCTTCACGGTCAAGAGGTTCTCCTGGAAGCTCAGCTCCAGCTCCTCTTGAGTAAAGCCAGCCACCGCCATACTGATGCGATAGTCATTCTCGCCCAGCTGTTCGATGTTGTAGGGGGGGTAACCGGCATTGCCATTGCTGGCCGCAGATTCGATGAGATTGGCCAGACGATCGAAACCGATGGCAGAACGATAGAGCGGGGAAAAATCGATAGAACGCATAGTATTACCCTCTTGTGAGCGATAACAGATTATTTGCCCTCCTGTCGGACGGGCTCCTGGTCGAAACCTCTATCGAGCGTTCCGGCCTTGTTACCTATATAGGGGCCAGCTTTTTGCTTTCAAGGGCGAAAATCAAAGAAATTTTTCGAATTTGCCCGGCACACAATCGTCTCGTTCACCTGGCCCGATAGGATCGATAATCGACCCGCGGGCCACTCATGGCTGCCCGCATCCCCCGTCATACTGGTTGCACATCTCGCCATTATCACGGAGCTACACAATGCAGATTACCCAGGTTCGCAACGCCACCCTGCTGATCGACTATGCCGGTACCCGCTTTTTGATCGACCCCATGCTGGCAGCGAAGGGGACACTGCCCGCCTTCGCCGGAACAGCCAACAGCCACCTGCACAACCCCCTGGTCGAGCTGCCTCTGCCCCTGGCGGAGATTCTCGATGTGGATGCGGTGATCGTCACCCACGATCACCTGGACCACTGGGACCCGGTCGCTCAGCAACAGATCCCCAAGCATCTGCCGCTGTTTGTGCAACATCAGAAAGATGCCGACACCATACGTACCTGTGGCTTCAAAGATGTGCGCCTGCTGAGCGAGCAGGTCGAATTTGCCGGTATCCGCCTGCAACAGACAGAGGGGCAACACGGCAACGATCAGGTCATGGCAGTGTTGGCCGAGCGGCTGGGTGAAGTGTGTGGTGTGGTCTTCTCCCACCCGCAAGAGAAAACCCTCTATCTGGCGGGTGATACCGTCTGGAACGAGATGGTCGCACAGAGCCTGCGACAGCATGAACCTGATGTGATCATCCTCAACTGTGGCGATGCCCAGGTGCCGGGGCTGGGCTCCATCATCATGGGCAAGGAGGATGTGCGGGCCGTCTATCAGGCCGCACCACAGGCCACCCTGATTGCCAGCCACATGGAAGCGGTCAATCATGCCGTGCTGTCACGCAAGGAGTTACGCGACTATCTGGCCGAGCACGGCATGGCGGATCGGGTGCGGGTACCGGAAGATGGCGACACGCTCTCGCTGTGATAGCTGGGCCGTGCATCCGCATGGCCCTTCGGCTTTCAGCTGCCAGCGCATATCATGGTTGTTCATCGCGCAAAGAGGAGGTCAACGTCATGCCCATACCGATAGTTGCTGTCGTGGCCTTTGACCACTTCAGCCCCTTTCACTGCTCAGTGCCCTGCCTCATCTTCGGCGACATACTGCCGGGTCAGCCCCTGTTCGAACTCAGGCTCTGTGCCGGGGATGGCAAGGCCAGTTCGCATTCGTCACAGGGATTCAGCATCCAGGCACCTCATGGGCTGGAGGCCCTGGCCGAGGCGGACATCATAATCATTCCCTTCTGGCGCGACCCGGCAGAACGCCCGGCCCAGCCACTGCTCGATGCCCTGGCGGCGGCTCATGCCAGAGGGGCTGAGGTGGTGGGACTCTGCCTCGGCACCTATGTGCTCGCCTATGCCGGCTTGCTCAATGGACGCAAGGCATCGACCCATTGGGAGTACGAGCAGGATTTCCTCCGCCGCTTTCCCTGCGTACGGCTCGACACCAACGCCCTTTATGTGGATGACGAGGGGCTGGTCACCTCGGCGGGTACAGCTGCCGGACTAGATTGTTGCCTCTATCTGGTACGCCAGCACCACGGCAGCGCCATTGCCAACCAGGTGGCACGACGGCTGGTGATCCCGCCCCACCGGGAAGGTGGCCAAGCCCAGTTCATCCAGCAGCCGGTCTCCGCCTCTACCCGGGATACCAGGATGAACCAGCTGCTCGATCACCTGCGAGCCCACCTGCCGGAGCCGCATACCCTCGACAGCCTGGCGACACACAGCCTGATGAGTCGTCGCACCTTTACCCGCCGCTTTCATCAGGCCACCGGCCTCTCCGTCGGGGAGTGGCTGCTGATCGAGCGGCTCAGGCGCTGCCAGGAGCTGCTGGAAGCCAGCACCCACCCCATAGAACGCATCGCCGAACTAGTGGGTTTCAAGACAGCCACCTCCCTGCGCCAACATTTTCGGGCCCGCTTCGCTGTTTTGCCGAGCGAATGGCGGCGATCTTTTCGTGGCAACAAGGAGTGAGTCGCTCTTCTCACCCTGTTCCGGCTCGCCCAAACATGGCACCCTAACCGCAGATCCCAAGGAGCCATGCCATGTCCCGTTCCGAACGCCTGCTGGCCCTGCTCCAGCTGTTGCGCGGTCACCGTTACGCCATCACAGGCACAGAGCTGGCCAGCCAGCTTGGCATCAGTCTGCGCACCCTCTATCGGGATATAGCCGACCCTGCCAAATCCCCAAGGGGGCGCATATCGAGGGTGGAGCCCGGTATCGGCTATGTGCTGCGCCCCCGGCTTC
>NZ_AQGQ01000143.1 GCF_000388115.1 Aeromonas molluscorum 848 | reverse complement strand
TTAGTAAACTTGACTCCCAGTGTAGAGAATGCCGCTAATTTTATTAATACTGTAGCTACTAGAATTAATAACATGGAAGGAAGAGAGTTATCTGATATTGAAGTGGCGAATTTACTGATATGTATGCAGCAAAATATGCTTACAATATTGCAAGGTAGACCTGGTGTTGGTAAAACATCTACAGCCATAAATGTAGCTACTGCCTTAGGTATTTATAATCCTATCGGTTCAGGTCCTTCTTTAGATTTCCTCAATGTACCTGTTGCTCGTGGATGGACCGGTTCTCGTGATCTTCTCGGATTCTATAATGGATTAAGAGGTACATTCCAAGCATCCAAAACAGGGTTATATGAATTTTTAATTAATGGTGAAGATGTAAAAGACAGTGCCAGTGTCCGAGTGGTCCTTTTAGATGAGGCCAATCTATCGCCTATTGAGCATTACTGGAGTGATTTTATTGGTCTTACTGATAAAGAAGGCAGGGATCGCCCAATTGATACAGGGGCTCATGGCCTAGACCGATATATATATCCTGCAAAATATAACTCTTTGCGATTCATCGCCACTATAAACAATGACAGTACAACAGAAAACCTGTCTCCACGTTTGTTAAGTCGGGCTCCGGTTATATCAATGGATAACGTTAAGGTTGCCTCTGAAGGATATCTCGGTGGACATCTAATTGAGATGGAGGGAGCTCTATCATTATCTGCTCTGGAAGCAATGTTTGGTCGGACCGCAGAATATGGTGATAATGGCTATGGCGGTGATCTTTACGAAGAACTGCAGAAAGTTATTGATACAGGGTTAAATATTTCGCCCTCATTACGCGAATCGCTATTATTAGAAGGCCGCAAACAGCAATCCATTATAAAATATCTTGATGTCGCTGGTAGTATCATGGTTGAAAATAAAGCTCAAGCTCAAGACTTTGCCTTGGCTCAGTTTGTCCTTCCCCACTTAAGAGGTGAAGGTGAGAAGGTTAGACAGGCTTTATCCGCTATGGCCGATCAGGCTAAGAGTAATAATTTGGAGCGAAGTGCCCAAATTTTAGAGCGGATATTAAATGATGGTGATAGTTACTTGAATAGCTATTCATTCCTCTAATCAGGGAGGATTCAAGATGGTTTTAAACCTGAGAAACATGAAAGCTAGAGCGGATACGTGGTCACAAATCACGTTATCACTTGGTAGTGGAGCTAAGGATTCTGCTCCTCAATACGCTATACTTGAGACGAATCAAATTGCATTCCGACTTCATACAACGGACGTTTATTACTCTGCGAAATTAGTTGTTGAAAGCTTAGATATAAATGGTGTCGCAACTGATGATAGCGGTATGGCATTTGAATGGTTGCCAAAGAAAAATTATAAGTTTGGTTATGATGCGTTATTTTTACATTATTTTGGTGTGGCCCAGTTTGCAGTTGAGTTAACAGATGAGCGTGGTGTTGTTACAGTGGCTGTTTTTGAGCCTATAGAAATATATGGTCGAAAAATTACTGCTGAACGAGCAACGTCAATGTTGTCTTATATCTCTGCAAAGGTAGATGAGCATATTCTAACAGCATTAAGCCCTACAACATTTAGCGCAACGATGGCAAGGACAGGAGTTGCTCCTGCCGAAATATTAAGTCGTCTTGAGAAGACACTTGAAGATGTTGAAGTTACGATTAAGAACATTATTCTTCGTCCTTTAACCAGTTTGAGAGCTAATAGAATTGTTGTACACAACCCCACGTCTGAAGATGTAGATGATTGCGGCGTTGAGTGGATTGCAGAATACTCAGGTCTATCTCATCAAGTTAGTTGTGAAAATGATGGCGTATTTTATAGTGGTACAGAATGGCGAGGGATGCCTGAAGTTTTGGTAGCTAAGGCTGCTACCAGTACTGATATATATGAAAACCATCTAGTATTTTTTTACTTAAACAAACTTTTGGAAGAAGGGAAGCGAATTTTAAATAAATGTGAGAAGATTCGATGGGGCGGGAAAGCCCATAGTGCTTCTATTAGCCCATTTGGATATGTGAGTTTTTTTGATGTTTCGCATAAAAACTTGAATTCCATCAACGCTAAATACGAGCAGAGAGCACGATCTTGCGTGAATAGGCTAGAACAGATGGTCTCTGCGTTCAATAAAAAGATACCGATTTCATCTCGCCATATTGGGCGGCCGATGTTAACTGAAAAGATAAAATCAAATAGACATTATTTGTTGTTTATTAAAAGCGTTAAGGAATGGGTCGAATGTAGAGAAATACATTGGCTTGAGCAGATGCTATTAAGTAATATTCATTCCACTCCTGTGCTATTTGAGTATTATTCTGTCATATTGGTAGATTGTTGGCTTAAAAGTAACGGGGAACACCAGCGCAAAGGTCTTTTTAATGGGAAGCTTCATGGGAAAAATATAAAACTTTACTATGAACCTAGTTTTCCACACCCCCGATATGGGAATTCTCCCTATGGAGTCTGGAGTTGTGATATAAACAGCAGGCGTGGGCGCCGACCTGATATAGTTATCGATGTTGATAGCGATAATAATGCGCTTAGAGAACTTTTTATTTTTGATGCTAAGTGTCGAAATGAATATGACGTAATAAATTATTCTCTGCCTGATTGTGCAATGAAGTACGGTTATGGATTGCGAGATATCAATGGCCGCTGCCCTGTTCAGTGTGTGGTTATGTTACATCCGAAACCGCTTAACGAACATGATGATTTCATTGATT
This sequence comes from Aeromonas molluscorum 848, assembly GCF_000388115.1. Lineage (GTDB taxonomy): Bacteria > Pseudomonadota > Gammaproteobacteria > Enterobacterales > Aeromonadaceae > Aeromonas > Aeromonas molluscorum. Next base: position 7,682 of record NZ_AQGQ01000143.1, on the reverse strand, counting down.
TTTATGCAAGCCCATTTAACTTTGAAGGCGCCACACCTGCTTACCCTGTACTCGGTGCTCAGCGCTTAAATATAAATGGCAATGGAGTCGAAAGTGGTTTTCATCGATTTCTTAATGATTTGTTGATGTTGAGGAGTTAGTGTTTTTTGGGGGCTCTTTAGGTTGGCGGGTGATGAGATAGGCGGTTCGATTCCGTCTCTGGGCACCAAGTACAATTCCTCCTTAGTTCAGTCGGTAGAACGGCGGACTGTTAATCCGTATGTCGCGGGTTCAAGTCCCGCAGGAGGAGCCAACACAAAAGCCCAGCAGCAATGCTGGGCTTTTGTGTTCCATTTTCCCCACTTAAAGCCGATGACGCAGCCCATCAACATGATCAGCACGAGGCGGGGTTGAATGGGGGCTGGTGTTTTACCGCTACGGCAGCGGCTGTCGTCTGGCTGTGTTGGAGGGGCGACAAATCTGCATGTACGCAGCAAAAAAAAGCTATATTGAGCTGCGCCGCCCTGCGGGACGGCTCTTCCAGCCTTTATAGAGAGCGCATCATGAACCGTGAATTTACCGCCCAGTTTATCAAAATGCTCACCAACCTCGACCAGCTGCTGGTCAAGGCTGCGGCCCACGCCGAGAGCAAGAAGTGCGATGTGAACAATTTCTTCGGCGATCGACTCATTGTCGACATGTTGCCCCTGAGCAAGCAGGTATTGATCTGCTGCGAATCGGCCAAGGCCTGCGTGGCGACTGCCAGCCACAGCGACAATCCGAGCTTCGCGGACGAGCCAGCCACCATGGCGGATCTGCGCGGCCGCATCCAGGCGACCATCGACTTCCTGAAGGGCCATCTGGAGTCTGACTACAGTGCGTTCGAGAGCGGCAAGTACTTCCCTTACTGGGCCAATGGCAAGTGGATGGATGGCAAGACCTGCTTCTACGAGTACGGGTTGCCGAACTTCTACTTCCACCTGACCATGACTTATGCGCTGCTGCGCCGCGCCGGGGTCGAGCTGGGCAAAGGGGACTATCTGGGCGCCCTGGCATTCCATCAGCCGGAATAAGGCAAACGGGATTCAATAAAAACGGGCCTGCCAGGGTGGCAGGCCCGTTTTTATTGGCCGGCAGGCAAACCATTCTCTGTCCGGTTCATCCCAGGAGGGGCAGATAGACATGCTGATAGGCCAGGGCCCCGGCGGAGTAGAGCAGCAGGGCGGCCATGATGAGATTGAAGTACCTGAACCAGCGTGGGTCTTGAATGCGGCGGCCAACCAGATCCCCCAGCAGTGAATAGCTGCCCGGTGCGCCAGCCGCCAGCAAGCCAAGCAGCAGAGACCAGGGCAGCAGGCTCCAGCCGTGGATCTGCGCCGCCGGGAACTGGATGCTGGCAATGGGCAGGGTCGCTATCATGGCCTTGGGATTGAGCAGCTGGATCACAAATCCATTGCGAATGCCGAGCGGGCGGGCCGAGGCCGCTTGTCCGCTGACCTCGCCCTTGTCGCGGGCTATCTTGATGGCGAGATAGGCGATGTAGAGGCAACCCACCAGGCTGACATAGATCAGGGTCTCTGCTCGTACCAACCGGGCCCCCAGCCATCCAAACAGAAGCAGTAGCAGACACATGGCCATGCCCACCCCCATGAAGAAGCCGAGGGAGGCTCGGGCACGCCCACCCAGGCCTGCATTGAGGCCCATCAGGTTGACGGGGCCAGGGGTATACATGATGCCAATGGCATAGGCGAGGATCTCAATCATGGAACTGTCCTTGGGCTCAGCGGATCAGGTTGGCGCTGTATTGGGTCGGGGTCATGCCGTAGATGCGCTTGAAGCGACGGTTGAGGTGGCTCAGATCGGTGAAACCGTAGCGGTACACCAGATCCTGCGCCGATTCCCCCCTCTCCAGGGCGCGGCGCGCCGCATTGATGCGGCAGTTGATCACATATTGATGGGGTGTGATACCGAGCTGCTGGCGAAACAGGCGCAGGAAGTGGTATTTGGAGATATTGGCTGCCGCACTGATATCGGCCAGGGAGATATCTTGCTGGAAGTGGCCATGGATAAAGTCTCTGGCCTGCAACAAGAGTCGATCTATGCTGCTCACCTGGCCATCCGGCTCAAAGCGTCCCGCCTGCTGCATCACCCGGGCGGCGAGACGATAGAGGGCAAACTCCTGCTCTATGCTGGCTGCCCGGCTATTCACCGCCTGAGCCAGCTCGAGTATGCAGTCGCTCAGCCCGCTGTCGCGTACCAATGGCTGCTGCAATCGGTACGGCCCGGTAGCTCGCTCTCCCGCCGCATTGGCAAACAGCGGTGTGATTTCGTGGGGGGGAATATAGAGCATGGCGTAGTCGAGGCTGGCGTTGTCTCCCGCATGGCCGTCATGCACATCCCCTGGATTGAACTGGATGACGCTGCCAGCCGGACTTGAGTGGAAGCCGCCATGGCAGAAGAAGTTCTGTCGGCCCGCCAGCGTGACCCCGAAGGAATACTCCTCATGAGCGTGTCGATCGTAGCGAAACTCCGTCATGTTGACCCGCAGTGCAGTCAGGCTCGCCAGGTGCTGGCTGTGTGCAAATATGAACTGATTATCCTGCGCCATCGCTCCCCCCCTCTTTACCGTGAACCCATGCCCTAATCTACCGTCAAGGAGTGGATGGTCGCTTGGACAATCTTGCTCTTTGTCGCCGATGAGGGGCAGGAGGGAGGATTTGAGTCATTTGGCGCGCGGCTTTTGGGTGCAGTGCCAATCCGGTCACATCCTTGTCAACAAAAGCGGGCTAGTTTAATGGGTGACCTCAACACAGCATAAGGATGCAACCATGGGATGGTATGAACTCAAGCTGGCCAAGAACGACCAGTATCACTTCGTGCTCAAGGCCGGTAATGGCGAAGTGATCCTCAGTAGCGAGATGTACAACAGCAAAGCGGCGGCGCAAAACGGCATCGCCTCAGTGCAGACCAACTCTCCCGAGGCGGGCCAATATGAGCTGAAGGAGGCCGCCAACGGCAAGTATCATTTCAATCTGAAAGCGAAAAATCACCAGGTCATCGGTTCCAGCCAGATGTATGCCAGCCAGGCTTCGGCCCACAATGGCATCGCTTCGGTGCAAACCAACGGACCCTCGGCGACCATCAAGGATCTGGCCGTCTAACGAGACCGGGCCTCATGGTCCGGTGTCGCGTTTACTTCATCGCTTGCGAGGGGGCTGGACCTGCGTCGATTTGATCGCCGGGTAGCGGACCGGTTGCACCAAGCAGAAAGCCCCGCAGTGCGGGGCCTTTTCGGGCAGTGCGTGTTCGACCACCATCAGGGGGAATAGCCGGGCATGGCCAGGCTATCGACAGGACTCTTAGCGCTGCTTGCCGCTACCTATACCGAACGGGATGCGGTAGTCGCTGCTCTGCTCGCCCAGGCTGACGGTCAGCGTGCCTTGCGTGCGGCTGGGGATCTTCACCACTTGAGTACCCGTCAGGTTGGCATGAACCGAGGTCAATACATCGCCGGATTCGTTACGCACCTCCAGCATGGGATTGGCCTTGCCATCGATCGCTGCGGTCGCGTGCCAGTTCACAAAGAGTACGCCCGGGGTGGCATTGAAGTCAGCGGGAACGGAAGCCTGGGCGACACCAGCGCTCATCAGGCCTGCGACGGCCAGCATCTTGATTAGGTTTTTCATGTTCATTCACTCTCTTGGTTTTTATGTCATTGCCAAGGCCGGTTCGGCCTGAATCAATGCATCCGTGCAAGAGGTTATTCAAATAGTGTGTTGTTCTTCTGTTGATTGCCAACATCTTGCATTGATGATGTTGGTGTCCTGAACGACCTGTTATTTGGCCGCCTGGCGTTCCTGCCTAAGCGTTGATTGAATATTAAACGCATCGGCTAGCCGATGTTAGCGAGATTATCTGGTCTATTTGTTCAAAAAATATGAAGTCGATATCCATCTCAGGTTCAGACAGTGGAGCATGGCGAGCCGTTGCGCATGCGCCATCAATCAAGCCGACTCCTGACACTTGATTGTCATATGAAGCGCTTAAGGTGCAGCCTCATTTTCAATATGGTTCAAGGATGACTATGTTCCGCCCCTCTGCTCTCACCCTCGCCCTCTCTGCCAGTCTGACAATGACACTGTTGGCCGGTTGCAACTCAGAAAACGACTCTTCTCCTGCTACCACGCCCAGTGTCGACTATCAGTACAGCACCAAGGCTGTCTACGCTGCCCGTCAGGATGCGAGCAGTTATGAAGCGGCGCCAGCCGGTTTCACCCCCGTCTTCACCGAGCTGGTTGCCCGACATGGCTCCCGTTCCCTGTCCAGCCCCAAGTACGACGTGCTGACCAAGCAGATCTGGGACGCGGCTTCTCGGCAGGGTGCGCTCACCACGCTGGGTCAGGGGCTGGGGGCCAAGGTGGATGCCGTCACCGCAGCCAACCGGCAACTGGGCTATGGCCTGCTCTCGGCCCTCGGCAAGGAAGAACATGCCCTGCTGGCGACCCGCCTGGCCGAGCGGGTGCCGACCCTGCTTGGCAAGGGAGGTGCGCCCGCCTGCATCCGGGTCGAGACGTCGGGCAAGGACAGGGCCAACGAGAGCGCCTACTACTTCATGGAGAGCCTGGCAAAACGGGTCAATTTCGTGGCTGACAGCAAGGACTGCTACGTGAGCCAGCAGAACCCCTCCGAGATCGACAAGGGGCTGCGCAACAAGTTTGAACTCTACTTCCACAAGACGGAGCCGGAAGGGGATTACCTCCAGTACCTGCCCGCCTTCCAGGCATACATGGCGTTCGTCGGGGATGAGGAGGAGGGTGTGACTCCGGCTCCCGAGCTGACCGAGGCGCTCGATGGCCTCAAGACCCTGCCCCAGACCCGGGTGATGGCGCGCGCGATGCTCGAGCGCCTCTACAGCAAGGCGTTCGTCGACGAGCTGGCTGCCGGTGTCGAATATGTGGCGGTGAACCCGGAAGATGGTGACAAGACCTATGTGCGCGACGAGGTGGATGCCGCACTGATGCTTTACAACCTCTTCATCATTGGCCCGGGGATGATCCGGGAGGCGCAGGCGCAAGGGGCGCCCTGGGATCTGGAGCAGTTCATCACTCCGGAGGAGTCGGCCTGGTTCTCCTATCTCTCTGATGCCGAGGACTTCTACGAGAAGGGGCCGAGTCTGAGCAGCCAGCGTGCCACCTACGAGGTGGCTCAGCCCCTGCTCGACGGCATGTTCAATGAGGTGCAGCACCAGGTGATCGAAGGGGCCAGCGAGCACCTCGCCACGCTGCGCTTTGCCCATGCCGAGACCATCATACCCCTGGCTGCCCTGATGAAGCTGGAAGGCAGTCGGCAGAGCGCTCAGCCGGGCGTACTGATGAGCCAGGCCAGCAACGAATGGCGCGGCGGCTGGGTCTCTCCTTATGCGGCCAACATCCAGTGGGATGCCTATCGCGATGACAGGGGCAAGGTCTTGGTCAGGATGCTCTACAACGAGAAAGAGACGGCGTTCAAGGCAGGGTGCGTTCCCATCAAGATCGGCAGCGCCTTCTATGAGTTCGGTGAGCTCAAGCGCTGCTACGGTTATCCGTCGTGACGTTTGCTCGGTATCTCTGATGGAGCGGGCCTGTCATCACAGGCCCGCTTTATTTGGCGCCGTCACGCCGGGTCGGTGCGCCGTCGTCCCCCATGCCAGGTGGTGCCCATCGAAGCAGTTATGATGGCGGCTATTCCCAGCCACTGGGACGGGGGCAGTTGCTCCCCCAGCAACAGCAACCCCATCAGGGCGCCCATGGCGGGTTCACCGCTGGTCAGGATGCCGTAGCTCTTGAGCGGCAACCGGCGCAGGGCAAACATCTCGAGGGAGTAGGGGATGGCGCTCGAGAGCAGCCCCACCCCCGCTATGGTCAACACCAGGGGGAGAGTGAAGCTGGCCTCGCTCGCCCCGCCGAAGCCGAAGGGCAGTACCAGCAGGGTTCCCACCCACATGCCAAGGGCCGGGGCCTGGGCCCCCAGCAAGGCACCGGCCCGCTTGCCGGTCAGCATATAGAGCCCCCAGAACACGCCGGCGCCGAGGGCCAATGCGGCCCCTTGGAGATCGATGGCCTGTTCGGCCTCCCGCAGCGGCAGCAGCAACAGCAGACCGACGATGGCCAGCGCCAGCCAGATGAAGTCTTCCCGGTGGCGGGAGCTGAGCAGCGCCACCGTCAGCGGGCCTATGAACTCGATGGCCAGCGCCACGCCGAGGGGTATGCGCTCTATGGCCAGATAGAAGAGCAGGTTCATGGCTCCCAGCGAGAGTCCATAAGGGATGGCTCCCAGCAGGGTGCGCCTGTCGAGTGGCGCTCGCCAGATTCTAAACACCAGGGAGAGGAGGAGGGCGGCACACCCCAGCCGGAACAGGGTGGTACCGGCGGCCCCGATCAAGGGAAACAGCGACTTGGCCAGGGAGGCGCCGAGGGTGATCGACAGCATGGCGAGCATGACCGCCAGCAGGGAGGAGAGGGTGGTGGTGGTCGGCGGCATCTTGTTCAAACCTGAGCAGGGAAGGGGAAGTAAAATATATCTGGCGATAGCCGTAATCTCGGTTTAAAACTGGCTCTATTCGATAATTTTTATCTCCTTAACCCCCATGACCGACAAGTTCGATCTGCTCATCCTCGCCGAGCTGCAGCAGGATGCCCGTCTGCCCATTCCCGAGCTGGCCCACAGGGTCGGCCTCTCGGCGCCCGCCTGTTACCGCCGGGTCCGGGCGCTGCGAGAGGCAAGCCTGATTGAGCGGGAGGTGGCGCTGGTGGCGCCGGCGACCATGGGCTGGCCTATCACCATGCTGGTGCTCGTCACCCTGGAGCGGGATCATGGCCGTATCGTCGATGAGATGATTGCCTGCCTGAAGGGGGAGCCTGAGGTCATGGACCTCTGGTATGTGACGGGTGATCAGGACTTCGTGCTGCAGGTCGCCGCGCGAGACATGCCGAGCTACGAGCAGTTCACCCGGCGGGTGCTGCATGCCAGGGAGCAGGTGCGCAGCTTCAAGACGTTGGTGGTCATGGGGCAGCACAAGCGCTGCGGGGCCTTGCTGCCAGCCTGAGGTGGGGAATTCGCTGCGGGGTCGTGTCTGCAAGCCATTGGCAGGCTGTCATGAACAAGAGGGGGCTTGCAGGGGTTGGTCACGGCGCCGAATACAAGCCGGGGCAGCATTACCTGCCCCGCTCGTGTCAGATCTCCGCCAGCTCCTGCGCCGTCATGGGGTGCAACACCCGACAAGGGTTGCCGACCGCGACCACCCCCGCCGGAATATCCCTGGTGACCACGGATCCCGCCCCTATCACGCTGTTGTCCCCTATGGTGACGCCGGGGCAGATGACGGTGCTGCCTCCTATCCAGACGTTGTTGCCGATGCGCACCGGCTTGCCGAACTCGACTCCCGCCACCCGAGGCGCCACCGCCACCGGATGGGCGGCGGTGTAGATCTGCACCCCGGGGGCCAGCAGCACGTTGTCACCTATGTGCACCTCGCACACGTCGAGGATGGTGCAGTTGACGTTGGCGTAGAAGTTCTCGCCCATGAAGATGTTGGCACCATAGTCGCAGAAGAATGGCGGGTTGATGGCGCACGCTTTGCCACGGCCACCGAGCAGTTCATGGAGCAGCACATCCCGCTCCGGCTTCTCCTGCCAGCTGGTCGTTGAAGCTGTGATAGAGCCTGC
>NZ_AQGQ01000142.1 GCF_000388115.1 Aeromonas molluscorum 848 | reverse complement strand
GTCGTCGTTTTTTATGGGGTATGAATTTACTGCCAGTTGAAGTTGCGTTTGGCTTTTTGCAGCTTCTCGTAGGCTGCTAGCAGCTTCTGATGCAGCGGGAACTGGCTGAGGGACTCATCGGCCGTCTCCAGCCCGTGGAAGCGCGCCTCGCCAGTGGCATGGGCCCAGGCCTGCGCCAGGGTCTGCTCACCATACATACGGGTGAAGACGGCTTTGTACTGCTCGGGCTCGCGCTCTTCGTCCAGGAAGAGTTCGACACAGCTCTTGAGGGCGCGATAGTAGTTGGCGCGCTCCGGGCTGAACACCGACTGGTTGTACTCCATGGTCCAGTTGATGAGATCCAGCGCTGTTTCCAGTTCGCCAGCAGCCAGGGCCAGCATGGCCTTGAGCTCGCCGATGCGCAGGGTGTGCAGGGCGGTGCCCTTGGCGGCGGCGATGCCGAGCAGCTCGCGCACCCGGGTACGTTCGTCGTGACCTTCCTCTTCCAGCTGGTCATAGAAGGCCATGTACTGTTCGGCATCCCATGCCAGGGAGGGCAGGGCCAGGATCACTTCCCGCAGGTTGGCGCCCATGTTGTTGTTGGCCATCAGCAAGTCTTCGGCCGGATAGATGTCTGACATGCCCGGCACCAAAATACGGCAGGCGTAGACGTCAAGGTGCTCGTAGTCGGCGATGTAAACCGGCTGCTCCAGCTCGTGGAAAATGCCGATCAGGTGATCGAACTCCTCCTGGGAGGTGCCACGGAAATCCCAGTCGGCAAATTCAAAGTCGGACTCCTCTTTGAACAGATCCCAGCTGATGAGGCCGGAAGAGTCGATGAAATGGGTCTCCAGGTTGTGGTGATCCGCCACCTGCTCGTTATCAAAGGAGGGGGCGACGAACACATCCAGATCTTTCAGACCACGGCCTTGCAGCAGTTCGGTCACGGTACGCTCGAATGCCACTTCGAAGCGCGGGTGGGCACCGAAGGAGGCGAAGCTGGTGCCGTTGCTCGGGTTGAGCAGCACCACGCAGATGACCGGATAGCGACCCCCCAGCGAAGCATCAAAGCTGTAGATGGGGTAGCCTTCGGCTTCCAGTGCGGCGATGGAGGCAGCAATGCCGGGATAACGGGCGATCACCTCGTTCGGGATCTCGGGCAGGCTGATGGCCTCGGCGATGATCTTGTTCTTCACGTGGCGCTCGAACACCTCGGACAGCCCCTGGGTGCGGGCTTCCGTCTTGGTGTTGCCGGCGCTCATGCCGTTGGAGACATAGAGGTTGCCGATGATGTTCATCGGGATAAAGACGGTCTGGTGATCAGACTGACGCTCGAATGGCAGGGCGACGATGCCGCGCTCCTCGTTGTTGGATTGCAAGTCCACCAGCATGTCGGCGGTCACTTCCCCTTCCGGGTTGTAGAAGTGGCGGGTGAAGTCATCGAGCAGGCCAGCCGGGAAGTGATCGCCCTCGATCGGGAACCACTTCTCGTTCGGGTAGTGCACGAAGTCGCCATTGGCTATCTGTTTGCCCAGATAGAAGTCGGCGAAGAAGTAGTTGGTGGAGAGGCGCTCGAAATATTCACCCAGGGCCGAGGCCAAGGCGGCTTTCTTGCTGGCGCCTTTGCCGTTGGTGAAGCAGAGGGCGCACTCCTTGTCCCGGATGTGCACGGACCAGACGTTGGGCACGGGGTTGAGCCAGGAGGCCTCTTCGATATCAAATCCCAGGGCCTGCAGCTTGGTCTGGAACCGCTCGATGGAGTCTTCCAGCGCCGCGTCCTTGCCGGGTATAAAAGTGTGGTCTGTCATCACAATGTCCTGATTTTATGGGCTCATGTTTTGGCCGCAGATAATAGCAGGGGTTGCGCCATTTGGCAGGCAAAAACGGTGCTAAGTGGCCCGGGCAGGCGGCGATAAAGCGGGGCTGATGCCCTCGGGTGAACGGGGCTGTTCGACCAAGGGCGCGTGATTGGGCATGGCCCGGTGCGGGGACGATAAGCCGGTGGCGTTACCGCCAGACTGAGGCGGTGCCCGGCTTGGCGGACACAGCTTGTCAATGATCGTCAACCGATGGCTTTGAGACCCAGGATGCCGCCGATGATGAGTGCGAGGCAAAACAGTCGCGCCGCCGTGGCGGGCTCGCCAAACAGCAAGATCCCCATCAGCACAGTGCCAACGGCGCCGATGCCGGTCCAGACCGCGTAAGCGGTGCCCAGGGGCAGATGCCTGACCGCCATGGCCAGCAACAAGACGCTAACCCCCATGGCGGCGAGCGTCAGCAGGGTAGGAAGGGGGCGGGTGAAACCTTGGGTGTATTTGAGGCCAATGGCCCAGGCAATCTCGAACAGGCCGGCGACGAGCAGCAATATCCAGGGCATGAACATCTATCCATCAGGGGGCAGGGTCGTCCCTGCCAGCGGTCAGGCAGCGGGGTCGTCCCCGCCGGGCGCGATGGCCGTTGGACTCATCTTGCCAGAGCGGCATCGGCCTTGCCAAGGAGTGGGTGGGGTTCCCGGGGCGCACCGTCGATTGATATTGCAGCAAACGGCAGGGATTATTGCGCAAATCGACTTGCGTCCCTCGCCACAATCCGTAATGTGGATAGACACATTTTTCGCAGCAGAATTTTATCGAGCCAAGATCTGAGTGACGCCAGCTTAGGCGTCAGGAGGCACATGCCTTCCAGGTCGGAACGATAGAGGATCCGCACTATTAAGCCGTTATCCAGGGTAGGACATTATGAAAAAAGTAGGTTTGGTCGGTTGGCGTGGCATGGTGGGCTCTGTCCTGATGAGCCGGATGCAGGAAGAGCAGGATTTTGCGCACATTCAACCCACCTTCTTCACCACCTCCCAGGCCGGTGAGGCCGCCCCCAATTTCGGCGTCGATGCCGGTCTGCTTCAGGATGCCTTCAACATAGCGGCGTTGGCCGAGCAGGAGATCATCATCACGGCCCAGGGCGGCGACTACACCAAGGATGTCTATCCGCGCCTGAAAGCCGCCGGTTGGCAGGGTTACTGGATTGATGCCGCGTCCTCTTTGCGCATGGAAGAAGATGCCGTCATCATCCTGGATCCGGTCAATGGCGATGTGATCACCCAGGCACTGGATGCCGGCACCAAGACCTTCGTCGGTGGCAACTGTACCGTCAGTCTGATGTTGCTGGCCCTGGGCGGTCTGTTCAAGGCGGATCTGGTGGAGTGGGTGAGCGTGGCTACCTACCAGGCGGCCTCTGGTGGCGGCGCCCGTCATATGCGTGAGTTGATCACCCAGATGGGGATATTGCGTGATGAAGTTGCGGTCGAGTTGGCGGATCCCGCTTCTGCCATCTTGGACATTGAACGCAAGGTCACCGAGAAGACCCGCTCCGGCGACTTGCCGGTGGACAACTTCGGTGTGCCTCTGGCTGGCAGCCTGATCCCCTGGATAGACACCAGGCTCGACAACGGCCAGAGCCGGGAAGAGTGGAAGGGTCAGGCCGAGACTAACAAGATCCTCGGCATCGAAGCTGCCCCGGTGCCGGTCGATGGCCTGTGCGTACGCATCGGCGCCCTGCGCTGCCACAGCCAGGCGTTCACCATCAAGCTGAAAAAAGATGTGCCGCTGGCCGAGATCGAAGCCCTGCTGGCCGCCCACAACGACTGGGTCAAGGTCATCCCCAACGAGCGTGACATCAGCGCCCGCGAACTGACCCCGGCTGCCGTGACCGGCACCCTCAACATACCGGTTGGTCGTCTGCGCAAGCTCAACATGGGCCCGGAATACCTGGCCGCCTTCACCGTCGGTGATCAGCTGCTGTGGGGCGCGGCCGAGCCGCTGCGTCGCATGCTGCGCATCCTGCTGGCCCGAGGCTAAGGGATAACCACCGCGCGTCGCCGGGCTCAGCGCGATAGCCGTTGACCATTAGTGCGTTAAACGAGAAGGGAAGGCATCAGCCTTCCCTTCTGCTATCTAGGTTTGGCTGGCATGTCGCTGAACCATCACCCTAGCCGCAGGCTCAGTGCTGGCCCAGAGCCGATGCCAGATCGGCAATCAGATCATCGGCATCCTCGACCCCAATGCTCAACCGGATCAGATCCTCGTTGACCCCGGCGGCCACTCGGCTGGCTTCGTCCATGGCGGCATGAGTGGTGCTGGCCGGATGACAGGCCAGACTCTCCAGATCCCCCAGGCTCACCGCCTGTACAAATAGTTGCAACTGATCGAGCAGGCGTGCACAGCGGGGGAAGCCCCCCTCCAGCTCTATGCTGATCATGGCGCCGTAACCTGTGGCGATCTCTCCCAGCACCCCATGGCCAGGGTGATCGGCGAGTCCCGGGTAGATCACCTTTTTGACAGCGGGGTGAGCTGCCAGGAACTGGGCCACCCGCTGAGCGTTATGCAGATGCGCATCCAGGCGCAGCGGCAGAGTCTTGACGCCCCGTTGCAGCAAATAAGCCTCCTGAGGCCCTATGGGGGAGCCCAGATGCTTGAGTGCCACAGTGCGGATGCGCGCCATCAGCTCATGGCGCGCGGCGACCACCCCGGCGATGATGTCGCCGTGGCCACCGAGATACTTGGTGCCGCTGTGCATGACGATGTCGACACCCAGTTCAAGGGGGCGCAGCAGATAGGGGGTAAGAAAGGTGTTGTCGCAGACGCTGAGGGCACCTACCTTGCGTGCGGCTTCGACCACCATACGGGGATCCACCAGCTTGAGGGTTGGATTGGTCAGGGTTTCGAACAGTACCAATTTTGTGCCCGGGTTGATGTTGGCCAGCAGATCCCGGTCGCTGTCATAGCCGGTGATACGGATGCCGGCGCGACTGAAGGTCTGCTTGAGGAAGGCCTCAGTGCCACCATAGAGCGGACCGACATAGGCCACCTCGTCCCCGCTATCGGCCAGGGCATAGAGGATGGCGCTCACCGCGGCCATGCCGCTGGCAACCACCAGCGCCTCGTCTGCGCCCTCAAGGGCTGCGAGTTTCAACTCCAGCTCGGCGGTCGTGGGGTTGGCAAAACGGCTGTAGATGTAGCCAGGGGCCTGACCCGAAAACCGCTCCTTGCCAGCCTGGGCCGTGAAATAGCTGAAGGTACTGCTCTGATACAAAGGGGTCGTCAGGGCGCCGGTCTGGGGATCGAGCCGTTGGCCGCTGTGTACGCTCATGGTCTTGAATTTCATCATCTCTCCGTCATGGCCAGTGGGCTGGCCTCTTATTGTCCTGGGCGCGGCGGCGCCCCGGGTGAATGGTATAGGTACCCTGCCGTTGACAGGGCACCAGCCGGTTATGAGGGGGGGCCTGTCGGGGCGCTCGCCGTGGCCAATGGGGTGGCATAGTGGCGGGCCGCCACGTCCGGGTGGGAGCGCAGTCGTCCCTTGAGCACGTTCTCCCCCACCTGATAAAAGAGCGGGTTGTCCGGATCGCTCTGAAGGCCTCTGGCCTCGGTCGCGAGCGCCGGGGGCAGTGTCAGCAAAGGCACTGTGGCATCGAGGCGCGCCGCCATGAAGAAGGCACAGGAGAGGCGCGACACCCCGGGGGGTGGAGTGACGACCCGATGCAGGGTGGCCTTGAGGTAACCGTTTGAGGCTAGCTCCAGGAGTTCACCAATGTTGACCAGCAGGGCGCCAGCGCGAGGCGGTGCAGGTGTCCACCCTTGCTCGGTCAAGACTTCGAGCCCACCGTGACTATCTTGCAGCAGTAGCGTGAGGTAGCCGGGATCCTTGTGGGCGCCCACCCCCTGACCGTCCCCCTCATGGCGGCCCGGGTAGTGGATGAGCTTGGTATGACGGTAGGGGAGCGGGCTCAAGCTCTCATCGAAGACATCGGCAGCTTGTGCCAGGGTTTCGGCGAAAGAGCGGATCAGGGTCAATCCTACCAGGGTCAACTGCGCCTGCCAGCCCAGCAAGGCTCCCCTGAGTTCGGGCAGGGCCGAAGGCCACAGATTGGGCCCCTGCAGGCGTTGCCAGGGCTGGTGCAGCAAGGCATCGGGCAGGCAGGGCTCTTCGGCCATGATGTCGAACTGTTCACGCCAGTCCGGGCGAGCCCGGGTCAGCTCGGCCCCAACCCGGTTGTAACCGCGAAAGTGGGGGGAGTGCACCATCTGCACCGCCTGTTTCTGATGGTCGTCCAGGGCAAAGAGCCGGGCCGCCAGAGCCAGTAGTTCGCTCTGCTGGCCCAGATCCAGCCCTGTGTTCTCCAGATAGAAGAAACCGGGGTCGCGCGCCGCCCGGCGCAGTGTCATGAGCGCCTGCGTCCTGTGCGGGGCACCCGGCAACAATTGACCGTAATCCAGGATGGGCAGTGCGCTGGTGGGCTCTGCGGGATCCGTTGACCCACTCCCTTGTTGCGCCAGAGGAGCGGGCGCGGTGCTGGAAACATGACGTGCGCCATGCTGGGGGGAAAGCAGTAACATGAGAACCTCCAACCTGGATCCTGAGGCAACATCCTCGCAAAACGAGGTGTCATTTGGGTTGGAGGAATGCTATCCCTTCGGCTTGGGATGACAAAACAACAAATAATTCTTAGTTATAGACAAAAATCGAAATAGAGTTCGGATTAGTTGCGTAAATGCTGTTCTCTAGCGAAACGAAACCACTCTTGGCTTGGCGTCGGACGCTCGCTCCCTTAGTATCGAGGCTCATTTGCTACGCTTGGAGCTTGCCTTGACTATTGATCCCGGGCCTGCCAGTCCCTCATCTCTGTCTGGATCACGAGTGGGCCGCGAGCTTGTCTCCTTGACCTGCCTGCTGCTGATCAGCGCCCTGCTCACCTGGATCGGGGTGTCGGCGCGAGGTGGCAGCAGCTTTTCGCTGCTCTGGCCCGCCAATGCCGTCCTGGTTGGTATCTTGCTTCGCTACTATCCCAGGGCTGGCTTGGTGCATCTGCTGGTGGCCCTGCTTGGTTTCCTGCTGGTTGATGCCTGTTATGGCACGCCCTGGCGCAAGAGTCTGTTGCTCAACGGCGCCAATATTCTCACTGTTGCCATCGCCTGGCTCAGCCTGCGCCGCCAGGGACTGGGCCCCGAAGGGCTGATCAGCGCCACGGCCATCCCCAGGCTCATGCTCCGTTGCCAACCCGCCATCCTGGCCGGGGCCCTGTGTGGGGGAGCCGCCGTGGTCTGGCTTGGCAGCTCGACCGGCTGGAAGAGCACCATCATGTGGTACTTGGCCGAGCTGATTAACTTCTCGGTGTTATTACCCAGCCTGCTGACCCTGCCGGGCTCCTGGCGGCAATGTCGCCGGGAAATGTGGCGTGATCGCCGCTATCTTGTCCCGGCACTGCTCTTTCTGCTGCTGGTACTCCTGCTCGACAAGCATCTGGGGGGCCCGGGTCTGCTGGTGCTGCCGGTGCCTGCGCTCATCTGGCTGGCACTCTCTGGCAATCGTTTCTTCACCTGTCTGGCTACCTGCGCCGCTTCTCTCTACATGTTCACCGTGCTCGATGATCAACTGCTGTATCAATGGAGCAAGGATGCGGCCACCGTCTATTCGTTTCGCACCGGCATCTCCATACTGGCCCTGAGTGCCATCACCACGGCCTGCGCCGTGGCCGAGCGAGATCAGTTGTTCGCCCGCTTGCAGCAAGTGGCGAGTCATGATCATCTGACCGGGGTGCTCAATCGCGGCGCCTTCAGTGAGGCGACCGAGCAACGACTGGCTCGTGAAGGGGGTGGCCTGCTGCTGCTTGATGTCGATTTCTTCAAGAAGATCAATGATGAACACGGTCATCCCACAGGGGATACTGTGTTGGTGCAGTTGTGCCAACGACTGGAAGAGTTGTTGCCACCCCGGGCTCTGCTCGGACGCATGGGCGGGGAAGAGTTTGCGGTCTTGCTTGCGCCGGGGGAGGAGAGCGAACTGGCAGATCAGGCCGATCGCCTCATTCAAGGGGTGGCTGATCGTCCCCTGGCGCAGGCAATGCGGGTCACTATCAGCGGTGGCTTGCGCCAGGCCGCTCCAGGGGAGAGCCTGAGTGAGCTGCTGGCCGACGCCGATCTGGCGCTCTATCGCGCCAAACAAGCAGGACGCAATCGCTGGTGTCGGGCGACATGAGCGAGCTTGCCTGATGCAAGCAGAGTAGGGGGGCCATGGCCTCCCTACTCTTTTATTGAGCGCATATTGCGCCCCATGGGCTGGCTCAGTAGCCCAGGGTGAAGCGCTGGCGTAGATGGACTGGTTGCTCGGCCTCATTGAGGATGGCATCGGCCAGATCGCCGACGGTGATCTCGGCCGGTTTATCATCCAGGAACAACACCTGATCGCCCCCCAGCCGGTATTGGCCAGTGCGCTCGCCCGGCACCAGCATGACGGCCGGGGAGACGAAGCGCCAGTCGAGTTCAGACTCGCTGCGCAGTGCGCTGAGCCCATCGCGAGCCGCCAGGGCCCCCTGTCGCCATTCAGCCGGAAATTCAGGGGTATCGACCAGCTGGATCCCGGGGGTGACTTCCAGACTGCCGGCCCCGCCGACCACCAGCAGCCAGCCTGTTACCGCCTTGGTCGCCTGCACGATGGCGGCGGCCCCTTTGAGGTATTGCTCATAGATGTCCGGGGTGGCCCAGCCAGGGTTGTAGGCGCTGATCACGCGATCGTGACCGCTGATCGCCAAAGCCAGTGCCTGGGGATCCTGAGCATCCACTCCTAGCACCTGGAGTTGCGGATGGGGAGCAAGTTTGCTGGTATCGCGCACTATGGCAGTGATGCTGTGACCACGGGCAATGGCTTGGTCCAGGACGGCACGGCCGACAAAACCAGTGGCGCCTATCAGGGCAATCTTCATGGGAAACTCTCCTGCGCTATTAAGATAGGGCTAGCCTACGCTTCCCTGTGTGATTAAATAATCCAGTAGAATGTTCATTCACTAATAAGCAGGACTTAATAATGGAGCAGCTTAGACGCTACGCCATCTTCGCCGCCGTGGTGGAAGCGGGGACCATGACGGGGGCAGCCAAGGTCCTTGGCATGACGCCCTCGGCAGTGAGTCAACATATCAGCCAGCTCGAGACCCTGCTTGGCCTCACCCTGTTGCACCGTTCCACTCGCCGTCTCGACTTGACCGAGGCGGGGGAGGTGGTGTGGCAGGGCTGTCAGTCCCTGCGCCAGACCCTGGCCCAGACAGAGCTGCGGCTTGGGGAAGTTCGCGACAGCCTGATGGGGGAGGTGAGGATAACGGCGCCCGTGGGCATGGCGGGCCTGCCTCTGGTCCAGGCAATATCCCCCTTGCTGCAAGCTCATCCCGGCTTGCGCCTCATCATCATCGCCGATGACGAGAAGCGTGACCTGCTCAAAGAGCGCATCGATGTGGCATTGCGAGTCGGCACCCTGGCCGACTCAAGCCTGGTGGCGCGCCATCTCGGCGAGACGCGCATGCTACTGTGCGCTTCTCCTGCCTATTTGGCCCGGCGTGGGGTGCCGACTCGCCTTGCCGAATTGACGAGTCATGACTGGCTATTGGCGGATCTGCCCGGGGTTGGTTTGACCCTGCCGGATGAGCAGGGCATGCCGCAGCAGCTGCGGTTCTCGCCCAGGGTCCTGTGCAACAATGTGTTGCCCCTGCGCCAGTTTGCCCTGGCGGGGCAGGGAATTGCCTTGCTGCCCGAGACCGAAGTGGCAGACGATCTGGCGCAGGGATACCTGCAGGAGGTGCTTCCCGGCCACAGGATGGCGGCCATGGCGCTGCATGCCATCACGCCCGAGCGCGAGGTCTCTCACAAGGTGCGGCGGGTATTGGCGGCGTTACAGGATCATTTTGGGCGCAGCGCCGAGGTTCGCCGACGGAAGTGATGCGGCGGAGCGGTTGGCAGGGGAGAAGACGTTGGAAAAAGAGAAGGCAGGCCTGGGCCTGCCTTCTGTCACTCAGATCCTGCGGTCTTAGCTGTGGTAGTCGCGGCAGGCGATCAGGGTGTTTTCCATCAGGCTGGCCACCGTCATGGGACCGACGCCGCCCGGAACCGGAGTGATAAAGGCGGCATGGCTGCGGGCGGTGGCGAACTCGACGTCACCCACTAGGCTGCCATCGGCGAGGCGATTGATGCCCACATCGATCACCAGGGCACCCGGCTTCACCCACTCACCCGGGATAAAGTTCGGTTTGCCGACGGCGACAACCAGCAGATCGGCGCGGCGAACCTGGGTCTCCAGATCCTGGGTGAAGCGGTGGCAGGTCGTAGTCGTGCAACCGGCCAGCAGCAGTTCGAGGGTCATGGGGCGACCGACGATATTGGATGCCCCCACCACCACGGCGTGCAGACCATGGGTCTTGACGCCGGTGGCTTCGATCAGCGTCATGATGCCCTTGGGGGTGCAGGGGCGCAGGGCGGGAATACGCTGTGCCAGTCGGCCGACGTTATAAGGGTGGAAACCATCGACGTCTTTGTCGGGACGGATCCGCTCCAGCACCTGGGTGGTGTCGAAGTGGGTGGGCAGCGGCAACTGTACCAGGATGCCATCAACCTCGGGGTCCTGGTTCAGCTGGTCAAATCAGGGTTAGCAGCTCGTCCTGACTCGCCTCGGCGCTCAG
>NZ_AQGQ01000141.1 GCF_000388115.1 Aeromonas molluscorum 848 | reverse complement strand
GGCTGCCCCGCCCCTTGACGATGATCTGCGCAGCCTCCTCATGGCTGAATGCGGGTTTGTAGACCCGTTTCGAGATGAGGGCATCATAGACATCCGCCACGGCCATCAGGCGGCCAGAGAGGGGGATGGCCTCCCCAGCCAACCCATTCGGATAACCGCTGCCGTCCCACTTCTCGTGATGGGTGAGGGCTATCTCCCGCGCCAGTCGCAGGAAAGAGTTTGAACCGAGCTGGGCTTCGGCGCTGGCCAGCGCATCGGCGCCGATCTGGGAGTGGCGCTTCATGATGACGAACTCCTCGTCGGTCAGCTTGCCTGCCTTGAGCAAGATAGCATCGGGGATCCCCACCTTGCCCACATCGTGCAGCGGCGCGGACTTGAACAGCAGCTCAATGGTGACCTCATCGAGACGATAGCGGGCAGGGTCAGTCCTATCCAGATACTCGGCCAGCTCCTTGACATAGTACTGGGTGCGGATGATGTGCGCGCCGGTTTCATTGTCCCGGGTCTCCGCCAGAGAGGCCAGGCCGAGGATGGCCACGTCCCGCGTCAGGTGGAGTTCGTCGCTGCGCGCCTTCAACTCCGCGATCATCTGGTTGGTGCTGGCGGCGATCAGGCCAAACTCGTCATCCCGCGTCACTGGCACCCGCGCCGCCAGATCGCCAGACTGCACCCGTGCCATGGCGCGGGTCTGGTGCATCAAGGAGAAGGTCAGGTTGCGGCCATAGCCACGAATGATGATCCAGAGATAGCCAAAGGTCACCGCCATCACGAAGGCGATTTCCAGCAGGATATAACGCTGGGCATCCTGCCTCGGCAGCTCGTAACCCACTGTCACCAGCCACTCCATATCCTTGTTGAACAGCAGGAAGAAGACGCCCCCCAAGAGGATAAGCGTCGCCAGGGCAAACAGGGAAAACTTGCGGGAAACCGACATGGCCAGCGGCTGGTTCAGCGCCAGACAGGCTTGATGCTCACGCCGCCGGGCCCACACCCAGTCCCGGGTCAGCGACAAGTCTGCCGCGACCAGAAACCCGAGCGTACTCATGCCCAGCAGGATCTTGAGGTGGCTCTCCAGTGGGAAGCCATGAACGACCCCATTGTAGAGCGAGAGCAGCAGGGCCCCCAGCAGATAGAGGCCCCACTCCAGTCCGAAGCCTGCGACGCCTTGCGCTGACAGCGTCAATCGGCGCAGCAGAAGCGCGCGCAGGGCAAACATCAGCGCAAAGGTCGGCAAGGTGGGCGTCAACAACTGGAGCAGCGTCAAATGCTCAAGAAATGGACACACCTGAAAGCCGTAAAGACAAAATAGTGACAAGGTCACCGCGTAATGCAGGGCGCAACGTCCCGAAATGTTCTGCATGATTCGACCCAAACCGCTGTTTATTGTTATGGCGGCGGGGGAAGAACCCCGCCTTTCACAGACGCCGCAGCAGCAGACTCCCTATCGAATAGCCAGCGCCAAACGAGCAGAGCACACCACGGGCACCCGCAGGAAGGTCGCGATTGTACAGATGGAACGCGATAATGGAACCCGCCGAACTGGTATTGCCATAGCGGTCCAAGATGACGGGAGCCTCCTCCTGGCTGGCATCATGGCCCAGCAATTTACGACCGATAAACTGGTTCATGGTGAGGTTGGCCTGATGCAGCCAGAGTCGGGAAAGTTCCCCGGCCTGCCAGCCCTGACTCGCCAGCTGCCCCTCAATCTGGTCGCATACCAGAGGCAGTACCTCCTTGAACACCTTGCGCCCCTGCTGGCGAAACAGCTTGTCGTCGCCATATCGGGTGCGTGGGCTGAGCCGGTTCAAGAAACCGAAGTTGTTGCGAATGTTGTTGGAGTAGTGGGTCACTAGCTTGCTGGCCACCAGCTGCCAGGGGTTGGCCACCTGGCAATCTTCCCCCCGCTCCAGCAGGACAGCGGTACAGGCATCGCCGAAGATGAAGTGGCTGTCACGGTCGCGAAAATTGAGGTGGCCCGAACAGACCTCGGGATTGACTACCAGTGCCAGCCTGGCCGTCCCTGCCGCCAGCAGATCCGCCGCCGTCTTGATGCCGAAGGTGGCGGAGGAGCAGGCCACGTTCATGTCAAACGCCATACCAGCGGCGCCGAGGTAGTGTTGCAGCTCGATCGCCAGCGCCGGATAGGGGCGCGGCATGTTGGAGGCGGAGACGATGACCAGGTCGATCTCTTCGGGTTTGCGACCGGCGGCGATCAGCGCCTGTTCGGCGGCGGCCACCGCCATTTCGACCATGATGGACGGCTGTTCATCGGGGCGTTCGGCCAAGAGCGGTTGCATGATGTCGGGATCCAGAACCCCTTCCCGACTCACCAGGAAGCGGCTCTTGATGCCGGAAGCTTTCTCGATGAAGTCACTGCTGGAGTGCTGCTTGGCATCGAGCTGACCCGCATCGATGGCGGAAGCGTTCTCTTCGTTGTAGAGATCCACATACTGGTTGAAGGCTTTAACCAGCTCCTCGTTGCTGACGGCATAGGGCGGGGTATAGAGGCCGCTGCCACTGATCACTATCTGGGTCATCTTTGCTCCTGTGCCGGGTGCAGTCCCGGCTTATCGGGTAGGGTCGAGGTGACGCTGGGCTGGGCCGACCTAGGAACAGTCGCCAGAGCGCGACACTCTGCTATCGTTCAGGGTTTCGTTATAACTGATCACCGGATGATGGTCGGCGATTAATTCAGATAAGAGGGTATAAGCTCTATATCTTGTAATAACATATTGTTATAACAAAACGTCACTTCTCATTCAGGAATCTCAGAGTAATCTTGTTTCATCGCCGTAACAAACAGGGATAGCACCATGAGTAAGATTTTTGAGGACAACAGCCAGACCATAGGTCACACCCCGCTGGTTCGTCTCAACCGTGTTACCAAGGGCCGAGTGCTGGCCAAGATCGAGAGCCGTAACCCCAGCTTCAGCGTCAAGTGCCGCATTGGCGCCAACCTGATCTGGGATGCCGAGAAGCGCGGCGTTCTGACCAAGGGCAAGGAGATCATCGAGCCCACCAGTGGTAATACGGGTATTGCTCTGGCCTTCGTGGCTGCGGCCCGTGGCTATCCCATCACCCTCACCATGCCAGCGACCATGAGCCTGGAGCGTCGCAAGCTGCTCAAGGCCCTGGGTGCCAATCTGGTGCTGACCGAGGGGCCTCTGGGCATGAAAGGCGCCATCGCCAAGGCCAATGAGATCCTCGAATCTGAACCGGGTAAATTTGTACTGCTGCAGCAGTTTGAAAACCCGGCCAACCCCGAGATCCATGAAAAGACAACTGGCCCCGAGATCTGGGAAGCCACCGATGGCGACATCGATGTGTTCGTGGCCGGGGTAGGTACCGGCGGCACCATCACCGGGGTCTCCCGCTACATCAAGCAGACCAAGGGCAAGGCCATCATTTCGGTCGCTGTCGAGCCGAGTGAATCCCCTGTCATCAGCCAGAAACTGGCCGGAGAAGAGATCAAACCAGGTCCCCACAAGATCCAGGGCATAGGCGCCGGTTTCATCCCGGGCAACCTGGATCTGACCCTGCTGGACCGCGTCGAGCAGGTCAGCAGCGATGACGCCATCGAGATGGCACGTCGCCTGATGGAAGAGGAAGGGATCCTGGCCGGGATCAGCTCTGGCGCCGCCGTCGTGGCCGCAGCCCGTCTGGCCGAGCTGCCGGAATTTGCTGACAAGACCATCGTCGTCATACTGCCAAGCGCCGCCGAGCGCTATCTCTCCAGCGCCCTGTTTGCCGGTGTATTCAGTGAGCAAGAGCTGCAACAGTAAGTGATGTTATTTTCCATAAAAATGGCGCCCACTGCGGGCGCCATTTTTGTTTACGCTAAACTTAGCGCCAAACAGCGCCAGTCGACCCCCCTTATTTTTTGGGGTAAAATAACAAATAAAGACGCCACAAAAAAAGCAGACATTCTGTGATAAATCTCATATCCTGTGCGGCGTCACGCACTTTTTGCGGGTCAGGTTTCACAAAGTAACAAAGTGTTATTTTTCGTTATAAAATAACGACAAGCTAGGTATAGCAAGGCTTGCAGCACGGTGTTCCAGAAAATCCGACCAAGACTACAAATACTGAACAGAAAATTGACCTGGATTAAGCTATTGCAGGTCTGATTTCGTTACTTTACAACATATGCATACTTAAACGGTCTGACAGAGCAGCCTCAAGGCGGCCTTTAGGCTATAAAATATCAATAATATGGGGTGAACCATGTACGAGAAGTCTGTAGTTATCACTGCTGAAAACGGCCTGCACACCCGTCCGGCAGCGCAATTCGTGAAAGAAGCCAAAGAATTCCAAAGCGAGATCACTGTGGTCTCCGGTGGCAAGTCCGCCAGCGCCAAGAGCCTGTTCAAGTTGCAGACTCTGGGTCTGACCAAGGGTACCAACGTCACCATCCAGGCCGATGGCCCGGACGCCCAGAAAGCCGTTGAGAAGCTGGTCGCCCTGATGGACGAGCTGGAGTAATCCGGCTCACACTCCTCCCCCACAGTCGTTTTAATAGGAAGGATTATGATATCTGGCATTCCTGCGTCCCCCGGCATCGCATTCGGCAAGGCGCTTCTTCTCAAAGAAGATGAAATCGTTATCAATCAGGGCAAGATCTCTGCCGAACAGATAGATACCGAAATCAACCGCTTCCTCGAGGCTCGGACCAAGTCAGCTACCCAGCTGGAAGCTATCAAAGAGATGGCTGGTCGCACCTTTGGCGAGGAAAAAGAGGCCATCTTCGAAGGCCACATCATGCTGCTCGAAGATGAGGAGCTGGAAGGGGATATCAGATCCTTCATCAAGGACAATAAGGCCCATGCTGACAAGGCCATCTACGAGGTCATCGAGCAATATGCGAAGATGATGGCCGACCTGGATGACCCCTATCTGCGTGAGCGCGCCACCGATTTCCGTGACATCGGTACCCGTCTGGTGAAAAACGCACTGGGCATCGCCGTGGTCAACCTGAGCACCATAGACGAAGAAGTCATTCTGGTCGCCAACGACCTGACTCCGTCTGAAACTGCCCAGATCAATCTGAAATATGTGCTGGGTTTCGTCACCGACATAGGTGGCCGCACTTCCCACACTTCCATCATGGCCCGCTCCCTCGAGCTGCCGGCCATCGTGGGCACCAATGACATCACTCGCCGCGTCAACAATGGCGACATGCTGGTGCTGGATGCCATCAATAACCAGGTCATCATCAATCCAAGCCCAGAGCAGCTGGCCGAGGCCAAGAAGTTCCAGGCCCAGTTCCAAGCCGAGAAAGATGAGCTGGCCAAGCTGAAAGACCTGCCTGCCATCACTCTTGATGGTCATCAGGTCGAAGTCTGCGCCAACATAGGTACCGTCAAGGATACCGAAGGTGCCATCCGCAATGGCGCCGAGGGCGTGGGTCTGTACCGCACCGAATTCCTGTTTATGGACCGCGATGCGCTGCCGACCGAAGATGAGCAGTTCAAGGCATATAAAGAAGTCGCTGAAGCCATGCCTGATCAGCCGATCATCGTCCGCACCATGGACATTGGCGGCGACAAAGAACTGCCCTACATGAATTTCCCGAAAGAGATGAACCCCTTCCTGGGCTGGCGTGCTATCCGCATTTTCTTCGATCGCGAAGACATCATGCACGCCCAGCTGAAAGCCATCTTGCGTGCTTCTGCCTTTGGCAAACTGCGCATCATGTTCCCGATGATCATCTCGGTTGAAGAGTTCCGCAGTCTCAAGGCCACGGTAGAGCAGCTCAAAGCCGAACTGCGTGCCGACGGTAAAGCCTTTGATGAATCCATCGAAGTAGGTATCATGATCGAGACCCCGGCCGCTGCCGTGATGGCTCATCATCTGGCCAAGGAAGTGGACTTCTTCAGTATCGGTACCAACGACTTGACCCAGTACACCCTGGCAGTCGACCGTGGTAACGAGATGATTTCCGCCATGTACAACCCGCTGTCACCCTCCGTCTTGACGCTGATCAAGATGGTTATCGATGCTTCCCATGCCGAAGGCAAGTGGACCGGCATGTGTGGTGAACTGGCTGGTGACGAACGTGCCACTCTGTTGCTGCTGGGCATGGGTCTGGATGAATTCTCCATGAGCGCCATCTCCGTACCGCGCATCAAGAAGCTCATTCGCAACACCAACTTCGAAGATGTGAAGGCCATGGCTGATCAAGCATTGAGCTATGCCACCGCCGCCGAAATCGAAGCATGTGTAGATAACTTTATAAAGCAGAAAGCAGTCTGCTAAGATCGGCTGCAAACAGCGACAATCATCTTTAGGAGCTTTTACTATGGGTCTGTTCGATAAACTGAAGAAGCTAGTTTCCGATGACAGCTCTGACACTGGTGGCATCGAAATCTTTGCCCCCCTGTCTGGCGAAATCGTCCCCATCGAAGACGTGCCTGACGTAGTATTCGCCGAGAAGATCGTTGGTGACGGCATCGCCATCAAGCCGGCTGGTAACAAGATGGTTGCCCCCTGCGACGGCACCATCGGCAAGATCTTCGAGACCAACCACGCATTTTCGCTGGAGTCCGATACTGGTATCGAACTGTTCGTTCACTTCGGTATCGATACCGTTGAACTGAAAGGTGAAGGCTTTACCCGCATCGCTCAGGAAGGCCAAAAGGTCAAACGCGGCGACACCATCATCGAGTTCGATCTGGCCCTGCTGGAAGAGAAAGCCAAGTCTACCCTGACGCCGGTTGTCATCTCCAACATGGATGAGATCAAAGAGCTGATCAAGATGACAGGTGCCGTGACCGTTGGTGAGACTCCGGTGATCCGCATCAAGAAATAAGTCTGGCCCAAGCCTGACGATAAAAACCGACGCCCAGGCGTCGGTTTTTTTATGGCCGCACGACCAGCCACAGACTCGACTCCCACTGCATCTTTCCCCACAGATCCACCCATGCCTGATGACAAACGATCTGCTCGGCTTATCACTCCGGACACCACCATGTTCATCTCCTCCGCCAGTCTCCAAGAAGAGATACTGCGGTTGTCCACAAAAAAGCCCCGCAGATGGCGGGGCTGATGGTGACAGGGTGGCTGAATCGCCTTAAAGACTCGCCTCCAATATGGCGCGGCTCACCTCTGGCGTCACGCTTCTGTGCTCACCCAGTGCCGTCATGCCATGAGCCTCAAGCTGACTGATGAGCGGTGCTATGTCAGCCTGATCCAGGCCGTAGTCGGCAAGACGGGTCGCTATGCCCATCTGCTCGAAGAAGGCACGGGTACGGGCGATAGCCCCCTCGATGCGCCCCTGCTCGTCCCCTTCCTTGAGTTGCCATACCCGATCGGCATATTGCAGCAACTTGGCTCGCTTGCTTTGTTGGCAGTGGGTAAGCAGAGAGGGCAGGATCACGGCCAGGGTGCGAGCATGGTCGATTCCATGGGCGGCAGTCAGCTCGTGACCTATCATGTGGGTCGCCCAGTCCTGGGGCACACCGGCCCCGATCAGGCCGTTGAGAGCTAGGGTCGCCACCCACATCAGGTTGGCACGCACCTCGTAGTCATTGGGGGTTGCCAGCGCCTTAGGACCTATTTCAATCAAGGTCTGCAGCAGCCCCTCGGCGAATCTGTCCTGAGCCAGGCCACCTGCAGGATAGGTCAGATACTGCTCCATCACATGCACGAAGGCATCGACCACCCCGTTGGCAATCTGGCTCTCGGGCAGGGTGAAGGTCTTTTGGGGATCCAGGATGGAGAAACACGGGAACACCAGGGGCGAGCGGAATGGCAGCTTGGCCTGCAGCGCCTTGTTAGTGACCACTGCGCCGTTGTTCATTTCTGAGCCGGTAGCTGGCAGCGTCAGCACGCTGCCAAAAGGCAACGCCTTGCTCACCTTGGCACCGAAGCTCTCCAGGATCTGCCAGGGTTCCCCCGCAAACGGCACGGCGGCGGCAACAAACTTGGTGCCATCGATCACAGATCCGCCCCCCACCGCCAACAGGAAGTCGAGGCCATCGCGACGCACCAGCGCCACCGCACGCATCAGGGTTTCATAGGTGGGGTTGGGCTCTATGCCGCCAAACTCCTGAACATGACGATCGCCAAGGGCCGTCAGCACCTCGGCCAGGGTGCCATTCTTACGGGCGCTTTCGCCACCAAACAGCACCAAAACCCGTGCCTCGGACGGCACCAGCTCGGCCAGGCGGCCGATAGTATCCTTGCCAAAGATGATTTGGGTCGGATTATAAAAATCAAAGTTCTGCATGGCTTGCTCCAAAGTAGACCAGTCGTCTAGTTCATGGGTAAATAAAAGGCGTCGGCCCAGCGGCAGACGCCTGGATTCAGGTATCGAGTTGCAGCAATTGGCGAGTGGCCGCCATGGCCGAGGCCAGAGGAGCCTTGTCCCGGCTCATCTTGCTGAGCAGACTGGCCCCCAGCCAGAGCTGGTAGAGAGTCTGTGCCAGCGTCTCGGGTGCCCCGCAGACTGGCAGTGAGCCGTCTGCCTGCCCCTGGGCCAACACGTCTGCGATGCGGCGAATGACACCACGGGTACCTTGCGCCAGCACGCTGCGCATCCCCTCGGAGAGATCGCTCACCTCGGCGCCCAGTTTGACCGCCAGGCACTTGCCCTCTCCATCGGTGCAGCTCTGGCTGTCGAGCCAGTGCTGCCAGTAGTCGAGCAAACGTTCACGCCCACTGCGATCGGGATGCTCAAACAGCTCATCCATCAAGCGCCAGTAGCGCTCGAAATAATATTCGAGCAGGGCGACGCCAAACGCCTCCTTGGAGCCGAAGTAGTGATAGAAAGAGCCTTTGGGCACCCCTGCCGCATTCAGCAGCTCATTGAGCCCGACCGCGCTGAAGCCCTTGCTGCCAATCAAGCGCTGGGCGGTGCAGAGGATGTGCTGGCGCATGTCGCCAGTGACGGATGTCTTGTGCATGGCGGCCATGATAGCCGCCATTAGACCAATCGTCTAGTGGCAACTCAAAAACCATCCTCTGGCCAAGAGCCCCCCGCCAGGGTGGGGCCTCTTTGTCTGGCCGGACTCAGCTCACAGCAAGATGGCTGGCAAGGAGCTATGGCCTGAACCTGTGTTCAAGGCAGCACCACCCGGCTCTCGCCCCCGCCCAGCGCCTCGATACGGATCTGCACACCGATGCGCTCCACCAGGGTCTGCACATGAGAGATGACGCCTATCTGGCGCCCCGCAGCTTGCAGGGAATCCAGGCTGGCCAAGGCCAAATCCAGGCTGTCCGGATCCAGAGTCCCGAAACCCTCGTCGATAAACAGCGACTCTATCTGGGTCTGCTTGGAGGAGAGGCTGGAGAGCGCCAACGCCAGAGCCAGGGAGACCAGGAAGCTTTCACCGCCGGAGAGGGAGTCGACAGAGCGCACTTCATCCCCCATGTCGAGATCGACCACCTGCAATGCCAGATCGGTGCCGGGAACCCGCTCCAGCCGGTAGCGAGGCGACAAGTCACCAAGCTGGGCATTGGCCTCGAGCAGCAAGCGCTCCAGGGTCAGGCTCTGGGCGAAGGTACGGAATTTGGCACCGTTGGCCTGACCGATGAGATCCGAGAGCTGTTGCCAGTGATCCGCCACCTCTTGCTGACGCAGCACGGCGGCCTGCAGTTCACCCGCCTTCTGGCGAGCCGCCTCGTCCTGCGCCAGCTGGCTACGACACTCGAACAACTGCTCATCAAGCTCGCGGCAACTGGCTTCGCACTCGGCAAGACGCAGGCTGAGCGCCTCATCGCAGAACCCGGCCATGTCAGGGTGCTGCTCACGATAACAGGCCAGCTTGGCCTCCTCCTGAGCCAGCGCCCGCTGGCGCTCCACGAGCCGGGTGCGCGCCTCGGCCAACGCTTCCTCCAGCCCTTGCAGAGTCTGGCGCTTGGCCTTCCGCTCCTCTGCCGAGATGGCCAGCAGACGGCGCAGCTCATCCTCCCCGACCCCGAGCGCACTGGCATGCTCGCTCCAGCGCGCCAAAAGCGCCTGCCGACGATGCTCGGTCAACTGCCTCTCCTGCTCAAGGTGAGCCAAGCGGGTCTTTAGCTCGGTTTGTCGCTCGCGCAAGCCACGCACAGCCGCCCCGGCTTCGTCAATCTGACCTGCCAGCTGCGCCAGGCGCTGCTGCCATTCGGCCTCCACCGCCTCGATGGCCAGCCCTCCCAGGCACTCAGCGCGACTGGCCAGCAAAGCCTGGCGCTGCTGCTCGCCTTCTTTATAGTCAGCTTCCAGCTTGTCCAACCGCTCATTCTGGCTCTGTACCCGCACCTCCTGTGCACTGAGCAGGGGAGTCAGCGTGGCGAGTTCATTGCCAAGTTGTTCCCACTCGCTCTGCCCCTGCAAATAAGCCTCGCAGATCTGCCGCCACTCCTGCCAACGCTCTCCCGCCACCCACTGGCGCCAGGGCTCAGCGCCCATCTGCTGATCGAGCCGTGCCTCCCCCTGCACCAGACGCTGACGCAGTGTGCTCTCCTGCTCGGCCAACGCCTTCAGCTCGGCCTCC
>NZ_AQGQ01000140.1 GCF_000388115.1 Aeromonas molluscorum 848 | reverse complement strand
CCTTCGCGATCCAGCCCTGGCCCGAGGCGGCCGAGTCGTTGCAGATGCCCCCATGCAGCACTGGATCGGACCGGCGCGCGCCGAGCGCCCCTTCGAGTTGTGTGCCCTCTACCCGCACCTGCGCGATGCCTACTGGCTCTCGGTCAATCAGGGCATGGTGGAAGAGGCCAGGCGGCTCGGGGTCGGGCTCAGGGTTCATGAAGCGGGAGGCTACGCCGCCCAGGACGAGCAGGCGCGCCAGCTGGCAGAGTGTGTCCGGGAGGGGAGCGATGCCATCTTGCTCGGCGCCGTCGATGGCCCGACGCTGGCAGAGGCCATTGGCCAGAGTCCGCTGCCGGTGTTTGGCCTGGTCAATGCCCTGCCCCCCGAGCAGGTCGTCGCCCAGGTCGGTGTGCCCTGGTATCAGATGGGCTGGCGCATCGGCCACTGGCTGGCCGAGCGCCATCCGGCCGGTACGCCGACGAGGCGGGTCGCCCTCTTGCCGGGGCCCGAGGGCCGAGGCGGCAACAACCTGGTCGAGCCCGGCTTTGCCACCGCCATTGCCGGCAGTGCCATCGAGCTGGTCGAAACACTGCGCGGCGACAACAGCCGCGAGATCCAGCGCAGTCTGGTGCAACGGCTGCTGACCCGCCACCCGAACCTCGACTATCTGGTGGGGGGCGCCATGGCGGCTGAAGTGGCGGTCAACGAGCTGGCACGGCGTCCCCCATCGGCTCCGCACTCCAACCCGCAACCCCGCGCCCCGGCCGTGCTCGCCATCTACTTCAGTCACGGGGTGGAGCGCGCCCTGCTGCGCGGCAAGCTGGCACTGGCCAACAGCGATCAGATGCGCGAGCAGGGCCGCCTGGCCGTCGCCCAGGCCGTCTGTCTGTTGCAGCGGCCCGCTGCCAGCGAGGCCCAATGCCCTCGCCACATGGGGCCCGCCATCCTCACCCTGGCAGGCCCCCTGCCGGCGCGTCGCAGCACCCTCTCGGATCCGGCCTTTCGCCCCGTCTATCGGGTCGAACCCAGCCTCAGCCCCACCGCCCCCTAAACCCGCTCCCCTGGGCTCGTCCCTGCTCCAGGGGCCTCGGCCAGAGTCGACGCCGGGTACTGAAAAGCACCAGATGCCAAACAGGCAGCTCACGGGATCCCGCGAGAGGTTGAAACTGAATGGGAGCTGTACAGGGTTTCAATTGTTGCTTATTTGTACCGAAACCAGACCCTCGTCATGGTTCCCCGAGCAAGCCGCTCGTATGATGCTCATACGAACCTTTTCTGTGGTTGCCGGATGGCGCACTGGTAGGAGACAGCGGATGACCAGTATCAGACTCAAGCCTGCCTATCTTAACCTCTATCCCGAGTTTGCCCTCGCCTGCCGCCGCGATGCCTGGTGCATCAATCATGGCAACACCACCGGCTTTGATGAACAGCAGACCCGAGTCTGGCTCGATACCCTGGCCCGGGAACAGCCCCAGGGTCTGCTGTACCTCTGGCACCATGACAGCCCCATAGGCCAGCTTGAGCTGGCGCCCGCCATGGCACGCATGGATGGCAGCCTGGGGGGATACATCTATCTGCTTTATCTGGTGCCGCAATGGCGGGGCCGCGGCCTGGGGCGCTGGTTGCTGGAACAGGCGCTGCAACAGATCCGCGCCGCCGGCAGCACCTCGGCCGGGTTGCGTTACCTGCCGACGAATCTCGCCGCCGAGCCTTTCTGTCTGCGCCAAGGCTGGCGCAAAGAGGGGCCGGTCGACGAGCAAGGCCAACTGCTCGTCAAGGATCTGATCCCCCTGATGCCCACCACGCGCTATGCCAATGCCAATGCCACTTAATCTGAAGAGGAACTCACCATGAGCAACCCCCTGTTTTTACTGATAGTGCTGGCCTTTTTCATCTTCTATTGGGTCTACTATTGTGACGGCCGCAAACGGGCCAACCGAGCCGGTTGGCAGGCCCTGCCGACCCGGGAACAATATCTGGCCCAGCACCCCGACGCCTTGGTCGATGACCAGATAGCCTGTCACCACTGCCACCATCGGGATCTACAGGCCCAGGGACTGGTTCATCTCGCCGACTTTCGCCATCAGTACGTCTGCCCTCACTGCCATCAGGTCTTGTTCAGAACCCAATAATGGGGGATCAGCCAGCTGCCCAGCAGCAACATGGGATTAAACGTGCCGTGAAAACCGGGCCTCGCGGGTTGAAAAGATGTCCAAGGGAGAGGCGTCCTCAGGAAAAACGGCGTACATAGAGGAGGTCGGTCACGAGAGAGCCATCCGATGGCGAGCAGAGAGCCATGAAACAACTTAGCAGCAGCTGCCTGTGCGGCGCCATAGTGCTGCGTCTGCCAGACGCGTTCGATTATATGGGGCATTGTCACTGCGGCGGGTGCCACAAGTTTTCGGGGGCCGACTACGCCACCGTGGGTGGCCTGGATGCCGACAAGGTCGAGCTGATGAAGGGAGGTGCGGCGCGGGCCCTCTATCAGAAGTCCGCCGAGCCCCAACTCGCCTTCTGCCGTCACTGCGGCTCCAGCCTCTATCCCCTCAAGCGAAGCAGCGGCAAGCTGAACCTGCGCCTGAGCTGCCTCGATGAGGCGCCGAGCATGAGCCCCGGTTTTCACCTCTTTGTCGGATCCAGGGCCCCCTGGCACGAGATGAACGATACCCGGCCCCAGTTCGAGACCCACCCCTGATACGCACCAGCTAGCGGCTCAGGGTTGCAGCTCGGCGGCGAACAGATAACCCTCGCCGTGCACAGTGACGAACAGCTGGGGATCCCGGGGGTCTGGTTCCATCTTGCCGCGCAGGCGACGGATCAGCACATCTATGGTGCGATCGCTCGGCCCGTCGCCACGGTGGCTGATGAGTGAGAGGATCCGCTCCCGGCTCAGCACCCGCCCGGGGTGGGCGACGAAGGCCACCAGCAGCTCGTACTCCGCCTTGGTCAGACGCACGGGCACCCCATCCTTGCTGAGCTGACGGCGGGGAATGTCGAAACGCCAGGGGCCAAAGCGCACCGCATCATCCCCCTCATCCTGGGGCTGATTGCCTGCCAGCGAGATGCGCCACAGCAGATTCTTGACCCGCACCAGCAGCTCGCGCAGCTCGAACGGCTTGGTGACATAGTCATCGGCCCCCATCTCGAGGCCGACTATCCTGTCCACGGCATCGCTGCGCCCCGTCACCAATATGATGCCGACCCGGCTCTGGGCCCTGAGCTCCCGGGTCAGCAGCAGGCCATCCTCCCCGGGCAAGTTGATATCGAGCATGATGAGGGAGACGCTCTCCCGCACCATCAGGGCCCGCATCTCCCTGCCATCACCCGCCGCGCTCACCCGATAGCCTTCACGTTCGAAATAGCCGACCAGCTTCTCGCGGGTCACGGCATCGTCTTCAACAACCAGAATATGAGGGCGCATCGGCAAATTCCACAGCAGTAACAGGGCCATTATTCTATTCATATTTTGTCATAAATACCCCTATTTCATTAATTTCCCCCGCCAACCCTGTTCACAGCTTCCCCCTATCATGACCCCCATCAAAAAAGTCATAAGAGCAAACACTCATGAAAAAACTGTGGCAATTCCTGCGCACCCCCAGCCGGCGCTGGTCCGTGCTGGCCCTGGTGCTGGTCGGGGTTGGCGTGACCCTGGCAGGCTCGGTGGGTCTGCATTACGGCTTCGAGAAGACCAGCAGCCTAGAGTTTTGTGTCTCCTGTCACACCATGGAGAGCACCGTCTACCCCGAGTACAAGGAGTCGGTGCATTTCAAGAATGCCTCCGGCGTCCAGGCCATCTGCACCGATTGTCATCAGCCGAAAGACTTCGTCGGCAAGGTGGCCCGCAAGATGGAGGCGGCCAACGATCTCTACCAGCAGTACATCGGCCACAGCATAGATACCCAGGAGAAGTTCGAGGACAGGCGCTTGCACCTGGCCGAACGGGTCTGGGCACGGATGAGCAGCCAGAACTCCAAGACCTGCAAATCCTGTCACAGCTACGACAACATGGACCACGCCAAGCAATCTCCCGCCGCGGCCCTGGCCATGAAGGATGCCGCCGCCAAGAACATGAACTGCATCGAGTGCCACAAGGGCATAGCCCACGAGCTGCCCAACATGGCCGGCGGCTTCAGGGCCAGTTTCGCCACATTGAAAGCGCAAGCCACCGAGGCGCCCGCCGCCGAGGTGCTCTACAGCCTGGGCGAGAAGGACTTGTTTGCCAGCCAGACGGCGAGCGAGCCGGCCGGGCGTCTGCTGCCCGCCTCCCGTATCGAGGTACTGGAACGCAGTGGCGATCGGCTCAAGGTCAACATCGAAGGCTGGCGCGAACGTGACGGCAAGGGTCGGGTACTGAGCGAGTACATGGGCAAGCGGGTCTTCGTCGCCACGGTGCGCGATGAGCTCAAGGCCGGTGAGCAGATCCTCGCCGAGCAGACAGACGCGGCAACCCATATCCAGTGGCAGCAGGTCAAGGTCACCGCCTGGGTCGATGGCCAGGGGCTCGAACCCTCACTCAAACCCATCTGGGACTATGCCGGCGAGATGTACAAATCCACCTGCAACTCCTGCCACGGAGCGCCGGATCCGGCTCACTTCACCGCCAATGGCTGGATCTCGGGGCTCAAGGCGATGTCGGCCTACTACCGCCTCAGCAAAGAGGAAGAGCGCACCCTGCTCAAGTACCTGCAGAGCCACGCCGCCGATACCGGTGGTCAGGGCCAGCACTAACCCAGTCTTAGAGAGAGGACACACACAATGATCTCAGTTTCCCGACGTGGTTTTCTGGGGGGCATGCTGGCCGGTGGTGCGGCAGCCCTGATCGGCCCCTCCCTGCTGGGGCGCGCGGTACAGGCCGCCGAGGCCCAGGACAAGCTGGTATTGTCAGGCTCCCACTGGGGCGCATTTCGCGCCCGGGTGGTCGAGGGGCGCTGGGTCGAGACCCGCCCCTTCGAGCACGACAAGCACCCGACCGAGATGCTGCAAGGCTTGCGGGAGGTGGTCTACAACCCCTCCCGGGTACGCTATCCCATGGTGCGCCTGGACTGGCTGCGCAAGGGGCACCTCTCTGACACCCGAGAGCGTGGCCAGAACCGCTTCGTACGCGTCAGCTGGTCCCAGGCCCTGGACTTCTTCTATCACGAGCTGGAGCGAGTGCAGAACAGCCATGGTCCGAGTGCCCTCTATGCCGGCCACTCCGGCTGGCAGTCGGTGGGCAAGTTCCACTCCGCCGGGGCCATGCTGGGGCGCGCCATGAACCTGCACGGTACTTATCTGGCCAAGGCGGGGGACTACTCCACCGGCGCCGCCCAGGTGATCCTGCCCCATGTGGCGGGCGCCATGGAGGTGTACGAGCAGCAGACCTCCTGGCCCCTGGTGCTGGAGCACAGCAAGACCATAGTCATATGGGGCTCAGATCCCATCAAGAACCTGCAGGTGGGCTGGCTGGTGCCGGACCACGGGGTCTATGCCTATTGGGAGCAACTCAGGGAGAAGGTCGCCAAGGGCGAGATCCGGGTGATCAGCGTCGATCCGGTCAAATCCAAGACCCAGAAGTTCCTCGGCTGCGAACAGGTTGCCCTCAACCCCCAGACGGATCTGCCCTTGATGCTGGCGCTGGCGCACACCCTGCACAGCGAGGAATTGCACGACGCCAGGTTCCTCAAGGAGTACACCACCGGCTATAACAAGTTCCTGCCTTACTTGCTGGGGGAGCAGGACGGTCAAGCCAAGGACGCCGACTGGGCTGCACCGCTCTGCGGGCTGGATGCCGACACCATACGCGCCCTGGCACGGACCATGGCGAGCGGCCGTACCCAGCTCATCGGTGGCTGGTGTGTTCAGCGCATGCACCATGGTGAACAGTACGCCTGGATGCTGGTGGTACTGGCCGCCATGCTGGGCCAGATCGGCCTGCCCGGCGGCGGCTTTGGTTTCGGCTGGCACTACAACGGCGCCGGCACCATCACCTCGAACGGCCCCGTCATGTCCGGCTTCAGCTCGGTCATTCCCGGCGCCAAGCCGCTGCACGATGGCGACTTCAAGGGCTACTCCAAGTTCATCCCGGTAGCCCGCTTCGTCGACTGCATCCTCAACCCGGGCAAGACCATCGACTTCAATGGCCAGACCATCACCTACCCGGAGATGAGGATGGCGGTGTTCTGCGGCAACAACCCCTTCCACCATCAGCAAGATCGCAACAAGATGATTGCCGCCTGGCGCAAGCTGGAAACCGTGGTCAGCATCGATCACCAGTGGACGGCCAGCTGCCGCTTCGCCGACATAGTGCTGCCCGCCACCACCACCTATGAGCGTGACGACATAGAGCAGTGGGGCTCCCATGCCAATGCCGGCATCCTGGCCATGCACAAGATAGTGGAGCCCCTGTTCGAGGCCCGCGATGACTACGACATCTTCGCCGATCTGTGCCGCCGCTTCGATCGCGAGCAGCAGTTCACCGGCGGCAAGAGCAAGCTGGAGTGGATCCAGAGCATCTATGACGACGCCCGCCTGCAGGGCCGCGGCATCGGCATCCGTCTGCCCCGCTTCAGCCAGTTCTGGCACGGTGAAGGCTTCGTCAGCTTCCCGGCCGGGGAACCCTGGGTGCGCCACGCCGCCTTCCGCCAGGAACCAGATCTGGAGCCGCTCGGCACGCCTTCTGGCCTCATCGAGATCTACTCCAAGACCATCGCCGACTTCGGCTATGCCGATTGCCCCGGTCACCCGGTCTGGATCGAACCCTATGAGCGCTCCCACGGCGGCCCGGGCAGCCAGCGCTACCCGCTGCACCTGCAATCCTGCCACCCGGACAAGCGGCTGCACAGCCAGCTCTGCTCCTCGGACAGCTACCGCGCCAGTTACACGATACAGGGGCGAGAGCCGCTCTACATGGGCCCGGCAGATGCCAAGGCGCGCGGTCTCAAAGATGGCGATCTGGTGCGCGCATTCAATGCCCGTGGTCAGGTCCTGGCGGGACTGGTGGTGAGCGAGGACTACGCCCCTGGTGTGGTGCGCATTCATGAGGGCGCCTGGTACGGCCCTCAGGAAGGTGGCAAGGTCGGCACCCTGTGCACCTATGGCGACCCCAATGTGCTCACCGCCGACATCGGCGCATCGCGCCTCTCCCAGGCCACCACGGCGCACACCGCCCTGGTGGACGTCGAGAAGTTCGATGGCGCCATCCCGGCCATCACCGCCTTTGGTACTCCCGAAACGGCCGAGGGGATAGATCCCATGTTCCCGGCCCGGGCGGCGACTCAGCCCGGCTAGCCTGAGTCAAAAGGGACCCCACGGTTTCCTTTATTGCCAAAGTCGTTAGAATCGGGGGCCACCACGGCTCCCGATTGTCATCAACGGAGGAAAAATGCAGGAATTTCTGGCCACAAGTGAACGCAGGGCCGAACTCTACTGGTGGTTTGCCACCCTGTTTGCCGCCGAACTGTCTGATGAGCAGATCGCAGAATACGATAGCTACGACGTGCGCAGCTTCTTGAAGAGTCTCTCGACCCTGGATCCCATGCGCGATGCGGTGGCCGAACTCAATGAGGCCATCGCACGCCTGTTGGTGCGCACCGACCGCCAGCTGGAACTGGCCGCCGACTTCGCCGGCCTCTTCCTCAGCGACCCCAAGCAAGGGGTGCCGCCTTATGAATCCCTCTATCGCGGCGAAGGGCACTTGTTGATGCAAGCGCCGATGACGCTGATGCAGGCTCGCCTCACCCGCCTTGGCATCAACGTCAGCGACAAGTACAAGGAGCCGGAAGATCACCTGGCCATCGAGCTGGATCTGATGGGCAACCTCATCATTCGTGCCGCCGAGGCAGACAAGGCCGATGAGCGCAGCCGCTGGCTCGCCGAACAGGATGAGCTGCTGCACGAGCACCTGCTCGGCTGGTTCAACCGCTTCGAACAAGGGTGCCACGCCAAGGACAAATTCGGCTTCTATGGCGCCTGTGCCCGCCTGCTCGGGGTCTTCCTCGTCATGGATGCCAATTACCTCGGCCTGGTTCAAGGCCAGGAGTCCTGAGTCATGAAAACGGCCCTGTTGCTCATCGTCTGCTGGCTACTCGCCCTGATCCCGAGCGAACAGGGCCTGACCCCCCTCATCACACTGCTGTTTGACAACAACCGTGATCTCTATGGCAGCGCCCAGCTCACCGGGTTTGGCGGTGTGCTCTTGACCCTGTATCTCGCCAATCTGGGCGTGGAAGTGGTGCTGCGCCGCCGTTTTCAGCTGGCGGGCATGCTGACCCTGCTGGTCGCCTGGGTCGCCTTCATCAACTGCTATCAGGGTGACCCCAACTGGTGGCTGCTGTGGGCGCTGGCGCTGCCTTTCCATATCCTCAGCCTGCTGGTGCTGGTGCGCGGCATTCAGGCATTTGGCCGCCAGAAAGGCTAACCCGGACGGGCCTGCCCCCTGCCAACCAGCTTTCCTGTAATAATCACTTTCGGCGCAGTGCCTAGCTCGCTCTCCAACATGCGTCCGGCCCCTCACCCCAGCCTCAACCCTGTTAAATGCGCCGTTTGAAACACTAAATGGGCGCTAGCGCACGGCTATCCAAAAGTCTAATTGCCCTCCCCCGGCAAAGGTATAAGTTGTTATGTAATTATTAGGAAGATGTATTCAAAGGAGTGAACAATGAGCGAGCACAAGGTCTACCCGGTCAAATCCCACATCAGCCAGGACGCCTTGCTGGACAAGGCTGGCTATGAGGCCATGTATCAGGCCTCGGTGCAGGATCCAGACGCTTTCTGGGGAGAGCAAGGCAAGATCCTCGACTGGATGACGCCCTACACCAAGGTCAAGAACAGCTCCTACGATCCCGGTCACGTCTCCATCAAATGGTTCGAAGATGGCCAGCTCAACGTCTCCGCCAACTGCCTGGACAGGCACCTGGCCCAGCGTGGCGACAAAGTCGCCATCATCTGGGAAGGGGACAATCCGGCCGAGGATCGCAAGCTGACCTATCGCGAGCTGCATGGTGAAGTGTGCAAGTTTGCCAACGTGCTCAAAGCCCAAGGGGTCAAACGCGGCGATGTGGTCTGTCTCTACATGCCCATGGTGCCGGAAGCGGCCGTGGCCATGCTGGCCTGTACCCGTATCGGCGCAGTTCACTCCATCGTCTTTGGCGGCTTCTCGCCCGAGGCCCTGGCCGGTCGCATCATAGACTCCGGCTCCTCCATCGTCATTACCGCCGATGAGGGACTGCGCGGCGGCCGTGCCGTGCCCCTCAAGAAGAACGTCGACGACGCCCTTGCCAACCCCGAGACCCGTATCGAGAAGGTCATTGTACTCAAACGAACTGGCGGTCAGGTTGCCTGGCACAGCGCGCGGGATATCTGGTGGCACGATGCCATGGCCACGGCGAGCAGCGACTGTCCGCCCGAGGCCATGAATGCCGAAGATCCTCTGTTCGTGCTCTATACCTCGGGCTCGACCGGCAAACCCAAGGGCGTACTGCACACCACGGGCGGCTATCTGGTCTATGCCGCGCTCACCTTCAAATACGTATTCGATTACCACGAAGAGGACATCTACTGGTGTACCGCCGATGTGGGCTGGGTCACGGGTCACTCCTATCTGGTCTACGGGCCCCTGGCCAACGGTGCCACTACCATCATGTTCGAAGGGGTGCCCAACTATCCGGCCACCAATCGCATGAGCCAGGTAGTCGACAAACACAACGTCAGCATCCTCTATACGGCGCCGACCGCGATCCGTGCCCTGATGGCCAAAGGCAAAGAGGCCATCGAAGGCACCTCCCGTTCGAGCCTGCGCATCATGGGCTCCGTGGGTGAACCCATCAACCCGGAAGCCTGGGAGTGGTATTACCGCACCATAGGTGACGAGCGTTGCCCCATCGTCGATACCTGGTGGCAGACCGAGACCGGCGGCATACTGATAAGCCCGCTGCCCGGCGTCACCGATCTCAAACCTGGCTCGGCCACTCGCCCCTTCTTCGGGGTGCAGCCGGCGCTGGTCGACAACCTGGGCGAGGTGCTCGAAGGCGCCACCGAAGGCAATCTGGTGATCACCGACTCCTGGCCGGGCCAGATGCGTACCGTGTTCGGCGATCACGAGCGCTTCGAGCAGACCTACTTCTCCACCTTCCCCGGTCGTTACTTCACCGGCGACGGTGCCCGTCGCGACGAAGACGGCTACTACTGGATCACCGGGCGGGTCGATGATGTACTGAACGTCTCCGGCCACCGCATGGGCACCGCCGAGATAGAGTCGGCCCTGGTCGCCCATCCCAAGATTGCCGAAGCGGCGGTGGTCGGTGTCCCCCACGAGATCAAGGGCCAGGGCATCTATGCCTATGTCACCCTGATTGCCGGGGAAGAGCCGAGCCGCGAGTTGCATAAAGAGGTGAAGGAGTGGGTGCGCAAGGAGATTGGCGCCATCGCCACCCCGGACGTGATCCACTGGGCCGAGGGGCTGCCCAAGACCCGCTCCGGCAAGATCATGCGCCGTATCCTGCGCAAGATTGCCACCGGCGAGACCGACAGTCTGGGAGATATCTCCACCCTAG
>NZ_AQGQ01000139.1 GCF_000388115.1 Aeromonas molluscorum 848 | reverse complement strand
TCGGGCCTGGGCCAGGGTACGCCCATTGGCATAGAGGGCAAGGCGGTAGTCGGCGAGGTTCAGCGCCGTGCTACCCACGGTTGCTCAGCTCGACCGCCTTGTTGTTGCCGGTATCCTTCCAGATACTCGGTGATGAGTAATTGGGCATGGGTTTGCCCTGACAGGGCCAGACCAACGGCCGCTGCTATCAGTGAATGTCGTCCAGACATAAGCCAGTATTCCTTTTTATTGGTAAGTTCGTTAATTACCCGCCAGGCGGGCAGCACCTTATTTCATCTGCATTGGCTGGGCCAAATACCGCGCTAATGTGCCAG
The DNA here is from genome assembly GCF_000388115.1 of Aeromonas molluscorum 848. Lineage (GTDB taxonomy): Bacteria > Pseudomonadota > Gammaproteobacteria > Enterobacterales > Aeromonadaceae > Aeromonas > Aeromonas molluscorum. The sequence continues at coordinate 10,236 of NZ_AQGQ01000139.1, read as the reverse complement.
TTTGGCTCCCTTCATGCCGCGAGCTGGTTAACAATTACAGGAATTTGTTGCGCGTAAGTGACAGCACTGACGATGGCAGACTGAAATAACGTTCAATAAATCAACAACGGAAGAAATATTGCTGGGGAATACCACGAGAGAGCCCGCAGACATCAGCGCATCACCGGGCGATGAGTTCCTGGCTCATCATTAATCACCACCATAAAAATTCAATATAAACAGATGAATAGGTATTTTTTGTCGTTTCAAAATCCCAAGGGAGACTATTTTGATGACAACAACAAATGAACAAATACTAATTCCAATGCCATATAAAGAGAGTGGGAATAACCGTCAAAAGATGACGCACCATGACCCTACCAAGAAGCATCCCTCTTCGCTGGATATAATTTCCGCAACACCCATGGCAAGCACCCAGCAGGTAAGCCGCCATCATGGCGTACAAATAACCATTAATATCGCCCCTATCCAGCTTGACCGCCAATTGCAATCTCCTCCCCCCATATAGGGTTTGGGTGGCGGCATGGCCCTGCCGCTTTTCCCTGACAAATAGAGGGGCTTTGTGCTATATTGCGGCCCCTGTTATGGCGCCCGCCCAAGGTGCGCCTCGAATCACCTATCAGGCCCAGCGGGCCTATCATCATCCGGGACTCCTTGATATGACCATCAATGCCATCTTGCAGGCGCGCGCTGGCGCCAAGTGTGAACTGTGCAGTGCCGAACAGGCCCTGACTGCCTATCAGGTTCCCCACTCTCCTGCACAAAATGATGATCACAGTGCCGCCCTGTGTGCGACTTGCCTTGGCCAGCTGGAACAGCCTGACACCACAGTCGTCAACCATTGGCGCTGCCTGGGCGACAGCATGTGGAGCCAGGTCCCTGCGGTGCAGGTACTGGCATGGCGCCAGCTCAAGTATCTAACTGGCCAGGGCGAAGTCTGGGCTCAGGATCTGCTCGACATGATGTACATGGAAGAGGAGACCAAGAGCTGGGCCGAAGCTGGCGTCAGCGCAGAAGATGACGATAGCGTTGCGACCATAGACTCCAACGGCGCCGTGCTGCAAGAGGGTGATGCCGTCACCCTGATCAAGGATCTTGAGGTCAAAGGGGGTGGCTTTACCGCCAAACGCGGCACCCTGGTCAAAGGCATACGCCTGACCAACAATCCGCTGCATATCGAAGGCAAGGTCAACGGTGTGCAGATAGTGCTGGTTGCGGCCTACCTGAAGAAAGCCTGACACCTCAGCCAAACCAAACAAGCGCCCTGCGGGGCGCTTGTTTGTTGAGGGGATGACCTGCCTTCTGCTAGCGTCCCTAGCTCTCTTTCTCCCCTTCCCCATGAAGACAAACTCGATTGCGCCCCGTCCGTTTGGCGTGATAGAGCGCCTGATCGGCCTGCTCCAGCAGCGCCGCACAAGGGATGGTGCTGCCGGGCGTCACGCCACTCACCCCGATACTGATGGACAGCGGCACCAGACTGTCTGAGCAACGCAGATCCATTGCCGCCACGGCCCGTCGCAGCCGCTCCGCGACCTTGACCCCTTGCTCAAGCTCCGTTTGCGCCAGGATCAACATGAACTCCTCCCCGCCATAACGCCCCAGTCGGTCGCTGTCGCGCAGCTGCCCGCTCAACACCTGTACCAACTGCTGCAACACCTTATCTCCGGCGGGGTGGCCATGGCTGTCATTGATCTGCTTGAAGTGATCCAGATCCAGCATCAGCAGGCAGAGTGGCGCCTTGTTGCGACCTGCCAGCTGCATCTGCTGCTCGAAGAGCGCCATGATGGCGCCACGATTGAGGGTCCCGGTCAAGGCATCCCGGCAAGACTGCTCCCTGAGCCGGGCCAGGGCATCTTCGAGTTGCACATTGAGTTCATGTACCTGCCGGTAGAGCTGCGCCTTCTCGATGATGGAGGAGACGATACGAGCCAGGTAGACGAACACCTCCTGGTGGAGTTTCTGGTAGGTGTGTTTGCTGGCGCTGGAGAAGAAGAGAAAACCTATCCCCTTGCCTTCAACCTGCAACGGACAGGTCAGGCTGGATCGCACCCCCTCCTGCAGCACTAGTCGGGTCGAGAGGGAGTTGGGGTGCTTGGCCAGGTAAGCCTCGAGATCGTTGATGATCCTCGGCTCCCCTGTCGCCAGAACTTGCTCCAGGCTGCTCCCTGCCAAGGTGGCGCGATAGCCGTCCTTGAGGCGCATCGACAGACTGATCCGGCTCTTTGACCAGAAGGAGCGTACCCGCGCACCCTCGTCACAGAGCAGGGCACAACCGATGCGATCATAGGGGATGAACTCAGCAAAGGTGTCATAGATGAGGGTGAGGGTATCTTCGATGAAAAGCCCCTTGTTGACCTCCGCCGTGATCTCCTGCAGCCGGTGCAGTTCGCGAAAGCGCCTGTCGAGAGTAACTGCCAGCTCGTTGAGCTCCTCGATAAGGGGAGTCAGCCCCTCATCCTCCGTGGTCGGATACCTGACATCGAAACGACCCGCTTTGAGGGCGCGGATCATGGCTTGCAAGGGGGACAATTCGGCAGAAATAGACATGGCTGACAACTTATATGCTTTAAAAATACTTGGCCAGTATACCTTTTTCGCCGATATTACCGTGCAGCGAGATCAACCAAGTGATGCTAAATAACTCATCACAGACCGTGATAGAAAATAAACATTGTCGCAGTGATAACAGATATTTAATCGGTTAAGCCCAGGTTCAGGCATCCATTTATATTTTATGTTAGCCATCCAGCTTGCTTTATAGGGAGCGAAACAGAATACGGAGGGAATAATAAACTCGGCAATGAGACAGGCGTGTTAAATGAATATCTGTCCGTGTTGCTATCGGCAATAACAGCCCGCCTTTTTATCTGACCGGCAGCCCCGGCCGCTCGCTGAGTTTGCCATGGCACAGACGATGGCTCCCCTCGTATTGACTCTGCCACCCAGCTCTATTTTTTGCCTTGTCGCTCTGCCCAGCAGCCCAGTCCTGCCCATGGCAAGCCCCCTTGCAATGGCTGACTAGTCAGCGTATGGCTACCATATGATGCTATTTTCACTTGCTTTGCTGTAAAAATGCACTACAGTGTATATACATTGGCGATACGCGAGAAACCAGATGGAACAGGTGCCACGCAAGCGGGCCAGCAAGCCCAAGAAGGACGCCCAACTAATCATCCGCCTCTCAGGTGAGGAGCGGGATCAATTTATCGACCTGTGTGAGCAGCAAGACAGCTCGGCCTCCCGAGAGATCCGCCGCTTCATTCGGCAATATATTCGCTCACAGCAAGACGATAAGTAACCCTTACCATCAGTCAGTCGTCGATGGAGAGACCACCCTGAGTACTCGGTACTCACATTAAGGAAGAATAGAAAATGGCTAAGGCATCCAAGAAAGACATCAAGAAGAAAATTGAAGCTCGTCAGGCCAAGATCGCCAAGCACGAAGGCAAGATCAAGAAGTTGAAGAAAGCCCTGAAATAAGGGCCGCCATGATGAAGAAAACCGCCTGAGGGCGGTTTTTTATATTCAGAAGATGAGATTAACAACCTTATCTCCAGGCAAGATCGGCCCCTTCCCCGACACCGCGTGCCACCCGAAAGTTTTGCACAGACAAGCACTCGCAACCCCTGCTGCAGGGCTTGGTCGAGCAGTGGAATATCTTGCTGGACGGCTCCCTTGGCACACCGCATGATGAGTTCTTTTTACAAGGGATATGTATGAACCTGCACACATGGACGTTGTTCCTGCTGGCTTATCTGCTGGCAACTCTGACCCCGGGCCCCAATGTCTTGCTGGTCATCAAGCATGGCCTGCAACTCGGTTGGCGGGCAGCGCTGCTCACCATAAGCGCAAATCTTGTCTGTCAGGCCATTTTCATCTTGCTGGTCGCCATGGGTATAGGCGCACTGTTGCAGACACTGCCGCCCCTGTTCCTCGCCCTCAAGTTGGCTGGCGGCGGCTACCTCATCTACCTCGGCGGCAAGGCGCTGCGAGCGACCAAGTCGGCGAACCAGGGAGTGACTCTGACCGATTCGCCAGCCAAATCCAGGTCCAGTGTCGCCCTGTGGCGGCAAGCCTTTCTGGTTTCGGCCAGTAACCCCAAGACCATTATTTTTCTCTGCGCCTTGTTGCCCCAGTTTCTCGACCACCAGAGCCCACTGCCGCTTCAGTTTTTTGTCATGTACCTGACCATTTGCGCCATCGTCAGCCTGGTGCATCTGAGCTATGTCGCCTTGGCCAGGCGCGCCGGTAGCTACTTCAACCCGGTTTGCAGTCAACGACTCTTTACCCGCCTTACCGGTGGACTCTTTATGACACTCGGCAGCGCCATTGTGTTGAGTGGTCGGCCTTAAGGTTCACTTCCACCACCGAAAAAGATGTCACTTGGTGCTCCCCAAAATATTGGTCACTCTGGCGCTTTTTCCATGACTGGACCTTTGAGGAATTGATGCCATGAAAGGCCGATCTTTTATTGCACTGTTAAATCTGGGTTTCAGAAATAGGCCATGACTTCCAACGCCTGGCCGATATCAGAACTTCCTGTTCCAACCACATTTTATTGGTTATTAACTGAGCCAAGCTTTCAGTAAATACGCTGTTTGACTGGACGCTAGCTAGCCGCCAAGGGATCTTCCCTCTGCGACTTTTTTGCCCCTCTAAATGGCGGAGCAAGGGGCGAGCATAGTGATGCGCATATTCAATAAGATTTTCTGGCAACCAAAGTGCTAAAGGCCTTTCCACGGCGGCAGCCAGCCCAGCGGCAATATCCAAACCACGCTGATCCAGATCGCCAAAGTGAGCCCAGGAAATTGCAGCAGGCAATAAAGGTAGCACTTGCTTGGCCAGAACCGTATTGCGACCCGGCACATAGAGCAGCAGTTCACCCTGTTGCAGAGGGTAATCCACAAAGGCACCTTTGTTCCCCACCGTGACAATTTGCTGATCCTGCCACTCAATACTTTGCAACTTGGTCAAAGCACGCTCTGGTAAGACAATCTCACCCAACACGTTCAGGCTTTCATCTGCACAATAACGGCGGCCATCTTTCCACAACAGAGACAGTGATACATCGCTGCGAAGCCGAATAACTTCATCACTAAACACCCGAACTCCCAGTGCCTCAGCCCGCGCCAACTGGCTGGGCGATAAGGTGGCTTTACAATCCTTCAACCAGATCCCACTCAGGGTTGCACTGTTAATACTGGTGGGTAAATGCCCCGCTAACTCTGCCAGTAGCGCTTCACCCGACCAACGTTGCTCACCTTCTGTTTCAGCAAGCTTCTTTATCAAAAATTCACGCCCCCGCGCAGTCAACTGACGCCGAGCCCCTAGCCCCATGGGTTGCACACCACCAATACTCTTGAGCATCTCATCGAGCTCTCGACCTACATGGCTGGTGAGCAAGATCCCTTGCCCAGCTGCCAACGCCAGCAGGCGCTCACTCAATGCACGTATCTCAATGCGCTCGAAAAAAGCCACTTTTATCTTCCTCTGGTCTTGATTGACGACTGTTGACTCACATCAACAACGCCTTGCCGGATAGCCGGATCGCACTGCCGGGTTCCGCCGGGTGCTCGGCATGCAGGCGCAATCTCATGCCCATGTATTCCCCCTAAATAGGGTCAATTCCGCCCCCGTGGGGCCCCTGGATCTCACGCAGATACCCGGCAAAAACCGCGGTGGCCGAGCCTTCATAAACACCACCATCGGCAAAGGGTGCTATGCGCGTCAACTCAGGCGCACATTGCGCCATGACCACGCCTTGTCTTGCTGTAGATAATCGCGGCACCTGCACCATGAGATAACCCAGGGCTAATCCTTGAAAATTCGGGCGATGACCCCATGCATTAGATAACAATCCCGGCTTGCCGGTTAAATTAATGCCACACTGGCGCCGCTTGGGCGCCGCGGATCCGGGCATGGGCAACTAGCCTTGTGATCTGTGTCTGTATATGGTCCAGCAGTGGAGCACCTTATGTATTCTTACACTCTCACCTTCAAAGAGCAGATAGACAAGTTGACGAGCGTTGAACAGGAGATCAGCTTGCAAAGTCCTGCCCAGGCGGGCGATTTCATCATTCTCTCCGATGGCAGCCGTCATCAGGTGATGTTTGTCACCCATCGCACCCACTACAGCAGTCTTTATCTCGATAAAGGGGTGCGCGCGCCTCAGGATCAAGCCTGAGTCAGGCCCCGCCGGACAGACATAAAAAATGAGCGCCAGCTGGCCGCTCATTTTGTCTACCTGCAAGTTGACTATCCTGCGGCCAGATAGGCCTTGATACCATTACTGCGCCGCAAGAACCGGCTGTCGCAATATCTCAATGCCATTTTTATAGACCACCAGGGCTCCCGGCGGGCTATCGTTCTCCCCCATGACAATCACCTCACAGTGATATTGGTAGGGGCCACTTTTAAATTGAAATGAGTGATTGCCACCGCTGCCGTCAAATAGCAACCTGCCCTGTTTCAATACCAGATCCGGCTTTTCATTGAGCGATTTACCCTTGTTCCAGGAGGCGTAACGATATTGGCCATTCCCCATATCATCGATACGAATCATGAATTTATCAGTCTGCCACATCAGCTCGGGACGCTCATATTCCCGCAAGCTCGGATGCAGAGCGGATTTTTGCTTGGCAATGAGACTGGCTTTTAGTCTGGCTTCCAGAGGGGTTTGATAATTGACGCCAATGATCTTGCCATCATAATCCATCCACACCTCACCATTGCCCAGCATGATGCCGCGCCACCCCACGCTCTGCCAATCTTGTTCGACACCGGATTGCGCTATGGTGCCCAGCAGTGCGTCATCAAATACCTCGTCAAAACGCGTCAGCATCTCCTGCTGATTGTTGATTGCGGCAAGGGGATATTCTCGTTTGAGCGGATAGGATATCTGTCTGGCAATGGCTTGATGGTCCTTAGTCTTGGCCGCATCGATGAAAGCGTACACAGAGGGGCGATATTCAGCAGGCAGCCCCTCGTCAGCATAGACAGAGGCCGCTCCCGCTACCTGTCCCAGCAACAGGCCCCCCAATACTCCCAATCGCACAAGTGCAGTCTTGCATGACATATTAAAGAGCGTGGTTACATGCCGTTTAGCGTCTTTCATCTATTCCCCAATTCTTATCAATCATCATAAAGTTATGCTATGCCCATATTTTATTCTGACTTGTCTTGACGCCACTTGACGCATCAGTACTGAGAGAAAATCAATGAACACATCGCCATGACGATGAATGCCTTCATGCTACCTGACAACAGTGACAAGATCACGGCCATTGGTTGTAACACCCGTAATCTAATGGTACCCATCCAATGTTTGTTTAGTGATTAAAGTGACTCGACATCCAGAGCCGCTCTATATCTAAATTCGATCACGACAACGGTTGTTCACTCATGAGAAACCCACGACAACCAGTATTATCAAGACTCACGTCAATCACTTTCACTGAAAAGACATCGAATGATACGGTGCTGGCAGATAAATATTCACTTGTTTGGTGACCATAAGCTGGATATTGATATTTGTATCACGCAAGTCACGCTGTATAAAAGCACATTGAATAGACATATATTTACATTCTTTCAGCCCCCCTTTGAGTAACGGCAGCAGCTTGCTGCTTATGACTTTTATGTGTCATCAATCGTGGCCACGACATTAATAGACCCGGATATAATTGTTGTTTGGCCATCTTAGCATTTTTGATATGAGGAGGAGGTTGTGGCAGGGCTCCCTGCTGGCGCAATAAAGGGGCAATCAGTCGCCAAGCTTTGCCACTAGACGATGGCAGCAAAAAGCTGCCATTCAGCTGGCTGAGGGCAGTATATGTACACGTCTCGCAGTCATGACTCTCTATGGAACATGGTGATTGTTGGGCCAGCTTTCGACCCAACACCATTGACTATTGAACCACCTCTTCCATGAAAATCAGCCGCAGCGGCTCTGCCAACAACTCATCGGCCTGATTGGCAAAGGCCTGAAAATAGTCGGTCGCACAATGGGCATCGAGGGCCGCCTGGCTGACAAAGGCCTCACGCATATAGAAAGTGCCCGGCTCGTCACGCAGTTCAAACAACACATAATCCAGATTACCGGGCTCTTGCCGCGTGGGCTCGACCAGTGTAAGCAACTCATGGCGCAGGCGCTCCCGCATTCCCGCCTTCGCCGTCAGCACGGCGATAGATACCAGTTTGTCCGCTTCTCTCTTCATCATCACACTCCGTTATCAAGGGGAACAATGGCAAAGAAGACCCCCTCACAACGGCTTGTCACCGGACTAAGGGCTCCCTCTTCAACCTGAGAGGCAGTGTAAGAGCGAATCATTGATGCGTATAGACAGACAATATGGACAGATTGTTCACCATAGAGAACAAATCTCGGGGCAATCGCGAAGATCCGCCGCCACCCCATGAGCTCGTCTATATCTCCCTGAGATTGGCCAGCGGCACCCAGCCAGAGGCGCTGCCACCAGCCTTCTCACACCAGATCCAGCCGTTGAGCGCCCGCGTACCGCGCAGTTGGTCACCCACTTGCACGTTCAGTTCCCTGGCCGTGTAGTCCTCCCGGGCGCGAGCCTCGCCCTCACCCATCCACTCGATGATCTGCGCGGGCACCCAGCCACCTTGCTGCCCCGTGCAATGGCAGAAGAACCAGTCATGCCAATCCTCTTCCCCAACATACTTTTCACCAACGGTGAGCGGGGTCCCTTTGCTGAAGGTGATGGGGTCAGGGTATTCGCTACTGTGCACAGTGATGACGAGAAAGGCTTTGCTGTCCATCTTCATATGTTCCTTGAGGATAGGGGTTGGAGTGATGATCCCATGAATCAGGGCTGCGAGCGTTTGCAGCGAACCGATGCCGGGTGGCGGGCAAGCTGCTGGCGAAAACGGAACTGCAAATCTTCCCACAGCAGGCCACCCGCCATGGGAATAGGTCAGTGTGCAAAAGGCGCCATCTGCTCTCAAATGAGCATGTCTTGCCTCGGCCGACAAGGCGGTGAACCACACTGGCCCGCGTGCCAATGCGCAACTTTGCCCCCTACAACACCTCGATATTGACCTTGATGAGGCCGGCACGGGTATTGCCGATGGCGCTGAACGCCGCTTTGGAGAGATCGATTACCCGCCCTCTCGGGAAGTTGCCTCTGTCATTGACCCGCACCACCACGCTCTTGCCATTGGCAATATTGGTTACCTTCACCATGGAGCCAAAAGGCAGGGCCATGTGAGCCGCCGTTTTGGCGCTGTTTTTATAGGGTTCACCACTGGCGGTTTTCTTGTTGTGATAGCGATCGCTATAGAAAGAGGCCAGCCCGGTTTGGGTGTAACCGCGCCAGTTGCCGCCCTTGCCTGGATCTGGCTGGCTGCTGCAGGCCGCGAGCAGCAGACACAGGGAGGCCAGCAGCCCTTTTTGCACATTCAACGTCATTATGACTTCCTCGATTCGATACACGGCCAACTCGTCATAGCCAATCCGGCTCACCCTACAGGCCGCCCACTTTCGCATACTTCCCATATAAAACGGGAGGCCCAAGCCCCCCGTTTTAGTGATTGCTCCGTCAGCCCCTGTCAGGCGATGAGCTTGTCATCGGCGAAGCCGAAGCCGCGCAGCCCCACCACGTGCACGTGTTCGTGCTTGCCCTGTACCTTGCGGATGAGCTTGTAGGTAGTGCCCTTCTCGGGGCTGATGTTCTCCGGCGCCGCAATAAGCAGCTGCATGTCCTGGCGCTCGCACAGCTCGAACAGGGTGGCGATGGATTTGCCATCCAGGCGCGCCGCTTCGTCCAGGAACAACAGACGGCAAGGGGCGATATCCTTGCCGCGCAGGCGGCGGGACTCCTCCTCCCAGCTGATCAGCACCATCAAGAGGATGGCCTGACCGGTACCGATTGCCTCGCCGGTGGAGAGGGCGCCGCTCTCGGCCCGCAGCCAGCCATCGGCCCCGCGCTGTACCTCGATTTCGAGCTCCAGGTAGTTGCGATAATCGAGCAAGACATCGCCCATCACCTGATAGTTGCGATCCCCCTGCTCGGTTTGCGGGTTGAGGCGCTGGAACAGCTTGGCCATGGCCTCGGAGAAGCTGAGCTCCTTGTCGGCGAACAGATCGTTGTGCATGGCGGTCTGATCCGCCAGCGCGGTGAGAAGGCGGGTATGGGCCTCGCGGATGTTGACGTTGAGGCGCACCCCGCGCACCAGACCGAAGGCGATGTTCTGCAGGCCCTGGTTGAGCAC